>JAAYMU010000100.1 GCA_012521215.1 Peptococcaceae bacterium
ATAATTAGAGTTAAGCATAAGCAAAACCTCCTGTAAATGATCGTGGTGGGTTTATTTACCCGGTAGGTTTTCGCTTATGCTTTATTTTTTTCCTGCTACTTACCCCAATATTTATTATAGAACCTTAGATCTTAAGTGTATATATATTGCTAAAAAGCTCTGCCTCTCCCAAAATAGAGTATTGTTGCTAGGTTTTACATGAAGGACTTTTCTTTAGGGTGAAGAATTATTATTAAAGTGCGTATATAATTGATTTATGAATAAAATATATACTTTGGTGAAAGGATAAAGAAATGACCGCTTTAGAAGTTGCTGATTTTGACTCAAATTATTTGAATTATGGTACAGGATTACTGGTTTCAATTCTGCTACGCTATCCGGAAATTGGGACAATTAGTTGCTGTGACAAACAGCAGACTTTAGTCTTAAAATTTTTGGTCTCCAAAGAATACGAATTTGAACCCTTGAAAAGTAAACTTACCTTAGCTTTGGAATTGTTTCATAGAATCGAAGGAAGAAAAATAGCGCTATGCAGTATTGAACAACACTTACAACAAGAAGTTGATTTAATAGTTATCACTAGAGATTTGAAGAGTATTACCCAAAATGAAATTAATCTCATAGTAGAAATAATTAAGAATAACATAGGGCAAAACTTAATAATCGATCAGGACAGTTTACCTGAAGAGGAAATAGATTTACAAGAAGAAGTAATTAATCATTTGCTTACCGCTATCAGAACCAATGGAACCGATAAAAGTTTTACCGCTCTCCGGGAGGATGGAAGGGTCTTAGTATTTAACGGCTAATGTTTAATTGAGGTGAATCTCTTAAATGCAAATACTTTTCATAGGGGATATAGTAGGTAGACCTGGAAGAAAAGCAATCAAAAGCTTGTTGCCTGCCATAAAAGAAGAATATAAACCGGATTTGATAGTTGCCAATGCCGAAAATGCTTCCGGCGGCAGGGGTTTGACTAAAGAGGTGGCTGAAGAATTATTTGCCAGTGGCCTGGATTTTTTAACTATGGGCAATCATGTCTGGGATCAAAAAGAAATTACTAAATTTATTGACAATGAGCGTCGGCTTATTAGACCGGCCAATTACCCGAAGGGGGTACCTGGAAAAGGTTATGGATTAGTTTACGGCAATGGTTTCAAAATAGGGGTAATTAACCTTTTAGGCCGAATATTCTTAGCCCCCTTAGAAAACCCATTTTCTATGGTTATGTCCCTGATAAATAATATTGCCTTGGAAACTCCTATTATAATTGTCGATTTTCATGCCGAAGCTACTTCCGAAAAGGTTGCTATGGGTTGGTTTTTAGATGGTAAAGTGAGTGCCGTAGTTGGAACCCATACTCATATTCAGACGGCAGATGCCAGAATACTCGATCAAGGTACAGCCTATATAACCGATGTAGGAATGACCGGGCCTAGGGATTCAGTACTGGGCATAAAGAAGGAAATTGTGATTAACGGCTTTTTAACTCAGATGCCTGCCAGGTTTGAAGTTGCCTCCGGCCTAATTCAGCTCAATGCAGTCCTTATAGATATAGATGAAAAAACAGGTAAGAGCAGAAATATTACACCAATTCAACTAGTTTCCCAATAAAATTTACAATAAAGTTCTAAAATTATAAAAAAAAGGTAAAAGTATCTAAATCAAAAGAGGATTTTTATGTTGCTACTCGAATAATATATAGTACACTTGGCAAATACATAGGAACTGGATAAATTGGGAGGTATTAGATAATGGATGTGTTAAAAGTCTCAGCTAAATCAAGCCCTAACTCTGTGGCCGGAGCTCTCGCCGGAGTGTTGAGAGAAAAAGGCGGGGCTGAATTACAAGCGATTGGAGCTGGTGCCTTGAATCAGGCTGTCAAAGCGGTTGCCATCGCCAGAGGTTTTGTAGCTCCTAGTGGTTTAGACTTGGTCTGTATTCCAGCCTTTACCGATATCCAGATCGAAGGGGAAGAGAGGACAGCAATAAAATTGATTGTAGAACCGAGATAATAGATCTCCTCAATAACCTGTCTTACAAAGACAGGTTTTTTTTGGGCTATGAGCCCAGCTTGAATCTTAATATATTTCATGGGAGGACATAATAGTGAAAAACTTATGGATTGCAGATGGTCATTGCGATAGTTTAGGAGATCTCACTAATGGTAAAAGAGACTTAACAGGAACAGCAGATTTCGGGCATTGGGATTTAAAGAAGGCCAAACAAGCCGGCATTGGCTTGCAGTTTTTTGCGGCCTATATTGAGGAAGAATATAAACCTTTTCTGGCTAACCAGCGCGGGCTTCAACATTTGGAACAAGCATTAAAATTTATAGATGAAAACCCGGAGGATGTATTTTTGGTCAGGAGTAAGCAGGATTTGGCTAAACTGGGTTTAGGTAAGCCCATAGGTCTTCTGATTAATATTGAAGGCGGGGAAATCCTGGGGGAATCACTGTTTATGCTCGATTTGATTTACCGGCTGGGGGTTAGAAGTATGGGGCTTACCTGGAACGGGCGCAATGCTATTGCCGACGGAGTTGGGGAATTAGGAAGCAAAGGCGGGCTGTCCCGCTTCGGACTAAAAGTGATTGCGAGAATGAATGACTTGGGTATGGTTATTGATGTCTCTCATCTAAACGAACCCGGTTTTTGGGATGTGATACATAATACTGCCAGCCCTGTTATTGCTTCTCATTCCTGTGCCTACGGTCTATGCAACCATCCTCGGAATTTGACAGATGAGCAATTACGGGCTTTGGCGGACCTTAAAGGTTTAGTGGGGGTAAATTTTTGTCGTGAATTTTTGAGTGCAGACGGCCAAGCCTCTATAGATGACGTGGTCAAGCATATTTGCTATATCTCAGAAGTTACGGGAGTTGATACCGTTGCTTTTGGCTCCGATTTTGACGGCATTCCTGCACTGCCCGACGGTTTGGAAGATGCTTCCCAATTTCCCATATTGATCGATAAACTAGCCAGGGCAGGTTTTAATAATCAAGAAATTGAAAAAATATGTAATGGGAATTTTGTCAGAGTTTTAAACAATGTGTTAAAATAAGCAGTATAGCCCATTACATAATTGTAAAAGGTGAATGACTAATGTCTATTTCAAAATTCGAGGCCGATTTACACTGCCACACTATAGCTTCCGACGGGGAACTTTCACCGGAAGAAGTGGTAGAACTTGCTCTTGAGATTAGACTTAAGGCCTTGGCTATTACTGATCATGATACTATAGGAAGCTTAGCCCGAGCTACCCAAAAAGCTAAAAAAGCAGGCTTATATTTGCTCCCGGGAATCGAGATCAATACCGACGGGGAAGGTAAAGAGGTTCATATTCTTGGTTATGGTTTAGATGAGAATAATTATTATTTAAAGCAAAAATTGCAGGAACTACGGGAAAAAAGAATTGATAGGGTAAAAAAAATTCTGCATAAGTTAAGAAAATTGGGACTGGAAATTTCCTTCCAACAAGTAGTAAGTGTTGCTCGAGGTGATTCTGTTGGGCGTCCTCATATTGCTCAAGCTATGGTCGAGTATGGCTTAGCCTCCAGCTTTAAAGAAGCATTTACTAAATATCTAAAGATCGGTGCTCCGGCTTATGTTCCCAGGGAAAAGATTACTCCGGTTTTGGCTATTAATATTATTCGCCAGGCGGGAGGGGTAGCGGTTTTAGCTCACCCAGGCAGCAATATTAGTCAGCAGGAAATAGAGCAGTGGAAAAGAGAAGGATTACAGGGTATTGAGGTTAGCCATCCGGATCATTCGCCACAACAAACTGAAAAATATAAAATTATGGCTAAAGAATTAAATCTAATAGCTACCGGAGGTTCAGATTATCACGGTCCAAGTATAAAGCCGGAAGTAGAATTGGGCCAGTGGGGAACAGGCTTAGAAACTTTAGAACTCATAGAAAAAGCTAAGACTGAATAGGGAGGCTTATAAAGGTGAAGTTGGCATCGAGACTAAACAAACTACAAATTTCAATTTATTCCGAACTGGCAGCACTTAAAGAAGAAATTAAGCATACGGGAAAAAATTTAATTGACTTAAGTATTGGAAGTCCGGATCTTCCTCCGCCGCGGGAGGTTCAAGAGTTAATCAGCAAGCAGGCTTTGGATAACAGGGTCTATGATTATACCTTGACTCGAGGCACGACAGAGTTTAGGGAGGCTTGTGCCAATTGGTATAAGCAAAGATTCAATGTGGATTTAGATCCGGAAACTGAAGTTTTGCCCGTAATGGGGTCTCAAGACGGTCTGGCTCATATTTTTTGGGCTTTTATTGACAAAGGAGATGCAGCCTTAATACCTGATCCAGGGTACCCAATCTATTCGGATGGCTTAGCTTTGGTTGAGGGGGAGAAAATCCCACTGCCGTTGCTCTCCGCCAATAACTTTTTGCCGGATTTTTCACAACTTAGTCCCCAGCAGGCCCTAAAAGCCAAACTTATGATTTTAAATTATCCTAATAATCCCACGACTGCTACAGCCAGCCCGGAGTTTTTTGCTAAGGTAGTTGAGTTTGCCGCGAAATATAAGATAATAGTCTGCCATGACGCTGCCTATACCGAATTAGCCTATGCCGGTGCCAAACCGGTGAGTTTTCTTCAGGCTGAAGGGGCTAAAGAGGTAGGTGTAGAGTTTCATTCTCTTTCTAAGTCCTTCAATTTAGCCGGCCTAAGGCTAGGTTTTGTGGTGGGGAATGCTCAAGTGATAAAAGCCTTGGAAACTATTAAAACCAATATAGACTATGGTAGTTTTAGGCCATTTCTTAAAGCCGGGGCGACGGCCCTTGGCAGTTGTCAGAAAACCATAGAAACAAATCAGCAGACTTATAAGAAGAGAAGTGAAATTTGGATTAAAGGTTGTGCAGAAGCGGGATGGGACATTAGCAGCCCAAAGGCCACTATGTTTGTCTGGGCCCCGGTTCCCACTAAGCAGGATTCTCTTTCTTTTGTAATGGATTTGGCCCGGAAATCCGGAGTTTTATTGGTACCGGGAGTAGCATTCGGCGAACATGGCGAAGGATATGTCAGAATAGGCTTGGTCCAAAATGAAGCGCTGTTAAAGGAGGCTGTAAATAGAATTAAGACTTTTTTACTTAATGAGGATTAAAAAAAGGCTTTCAAGTATAGAATAGAAGAGAGGAATTCTATACCTGGGAGATGAAACAGTGAACACAAGGGATGAAGAAATCATTGGCCTGAAGAGCAGAATCAATGAATTAGAAAAACAGCTTGACAATCTACGCTTAAGCAGAAGGGTCTTGATGGATCTTTTGGAACAAATAGAAAAAGAAAAAAACATACTTAGTTCCCAACTACAAAAAAGGTCCAAGGATTTTAGGAGGCGGAAGAAGATTTCCCCCAAAAAAGCTTATTCTTCCGACTTTGAGCTTTATAACTTTCATGATTATTTAAAAAATAATCTAAAAAAATAATTTTTAGGAAAGAGCGGAGAATTCAAACTCAGTGTCCCCGATTGTAAAACTGTAAAGGACGCTGAGTTTAAATTTAGTGTTTACTATCGATTTCGTATAAAATTCTTTCCAAACCAGTGGTTGGAGAATGATGATTTTCTATAAGGGAAAGAACCTGTTCGTCACAACCCGCCAAGGCGGCTAGTTGTTTGCCTTGGCGGGGATGTTGTTGATGAAGAGTTATAGTTTGGCTTAAAATAGTAGAACCAGAGCTAAGCTTTTGAATATAGAGGGCAGGCAGGGCATTTATAATTACCATAAGTATTCTTTGCCAAATGCGGAGCGGAGCGACAGATTTTCCGCAATCATGTAAAAGGGCTGCGTGCAAAAGGTTGCGATAGCCTGTTTTTCCATGTATTTTGGTTATATTTTCAGAGTTATCCTCAATCTCCCGAGCAACATCCAAAGCATGCCTTCGGTCGGGCAAGGCTTGTTGGAGGAAGAGCCTATATTCTTTTTCCGATAATACTTTCCTTACCCACAGGTATTCTTTAGCATCTATACGAGGGCAAGCAGCGTTGAAAAACTGACAAAAACGATATAACATGTTATCTTCCTCTATCTGTGTATTGCCTTATTATTTTAGTAAATTCTTGAACAGAAAGCTACTAAACCCTAGTGGTTTCTGTTATACTTGTTAGAAAAGTATTGGGAAAGGGGTTTATTATGACTCACGAGAAATTTGGGAAGAAAGGTTTGACTTTCGATGATGTATTACTTATACCGGGTAAGTCCAACGTCTTGCCGAAAGATGTTGATGTCAGCACTTATCTTACACCGGCTATCAAATTAAACATTCCATTATTAAGTGCCGGTATGGATACTGTTACTACCTCCCGGTTAGCCATAGCCATAGCACGTGAGGGAGGAATAGGTATTATCCATAAAAATATGTCGATTGAAGAACAAGCCTTAGAAGTTGACAAGGTTAAACGGTCGGAGCATGGAGTAATTACCAATCCAATCTATTTGGGCCCTTCGGACCGCATCAAAGATGCCTTGGAGATCATGGCTCGTTATAGAATATCCGGAGTCCCTATTACAGTGCAAGGCAAACTGGTTGGAATTGTCACTAACCGCGACTTGCGTTTTGAAACTAATACCGAGCGTTTGATCAGTGAGGTTATGACTAAGGACAATTTGATTACCGCCCCGGTGGGCACTACTTTAGAAAAAGCAAAAGAAATTCTTGTTAAGCATAAGATTGAAAAGCTTCCCTTGGTGGACGATCACATGATGCTTAAAGGACTTATTACCATTAAGGATATTGAGAAAGCAAGACAATATCCCAACTCGGCCAAGGACGAACGGGGTAGGCTAAGAGTTGGGGCTGCAGTTACCGTTGGTGGCGAAACATTGGAGAGAACTAAGGCTTTATATGAAGCAGGCGTAGATGTATTGGTTGTTGACACTGCTCATGGCCATTCGGTGGGCGTAATTAACACGGTTAAAACTCTAAGACGGGAATTTCCTGAGCTGCAAATTATTGCCGGCAATGTGGCCACGGCGGAGGCAACCAGGGAATTAATAGAAGCGGGAGCAAATGCTGTTAAGGTCGGCATAGGGCCTGGTTCTATTTGTACCACAAGAGTTGTGGCCGGTATCGGGGTGCCGCAAATTACGGCCATTTATGACTGTGCCAGAGAAGCGGATAAATACAACATTCCAGTTATAGCCGACGGAGGAATTAAATTTTCCGGCGACATTGTAAAAGCAATTGCCGCCGGGGCCAGAAGCGTAATGATCGGCAGTCTTTTCGCGGGTACAGAAGAGAGCCCTGGAGATATAGAAATATATCAGGGAAGAAGCTATAAAGTCTATCGAGGAATGGGCTCCATCGGGGCTATGAAGGCCGGAAGTAGCGAACGCTATTTCCAGGAAAAAGACCAGAAATTAGTGCCTGAGGGAATTGAAGGCAGGGTACCGTATAAAGGCCCTCTTTCGGAAACAGTTTATCAAATGATCGGGGGACTTAGGGCAGGTATGGGCTATTGTGGGACACCCGACATTGAGTCCCTGCGAAGAGATACCAAGTTTATTCAAATGACCTCTGGGGGGTTAGCTGAAAGTCATCCTCATGATGTCATAATTACCAAAGAAGCTCCCAATTACAGCTAATAAGTAGCATATCCCGGAAGATAATTGTGTAAATATAAAAGTACGCTAAAAACAATTATCTATAAGGGGGAGTAAGGTGACATTATGGCAAGCTGTTATTATGGGAATAATTCAGGGCTTAGGTGAGTTTCTGCCTATTTCCAGTTCCGGGCATCTTGTTTTGGTTCCTTGGTTTTTTGAATGGCAAGACCCTGGTCTAACTTTTGATATTGCTTTGCATGCGGGTACTTTGCTGGCTGTTGTTATTTATTTTCATAAAGACTGGCTAAGTTTGTTACGGGCGGCTTTCAGCAATAAAGACCATAAAAGAAGAAGGATATTCTGGCTTTTAGTGCTTGCTACGATACCGGCTGCAGTTAGTGGGTTTTTGTTTAAAGATATTATTGAAAGTAAAGCCAGATCACCGGTTCTAATTGGTCTTATGCTGATCGTCTTCGGTCTGTTCCTTTATTTTGCCGATAAGCATAAGCAAACTCGAAAGCTTACTACCATGACTGTAAGGGAAGCTCTATTTATCGGTATAGCTCAGGCTCTAGCCCTTATCCCCGGAGTATCGCGCTCAGGGGTTACTATAACTGCGGCCAGATTGTTTTCTTATACCAGAGATGATGCCGCCCGGTTTTCGTTCCTCTTATCCACTCCGGTTATTTTTGGTGCTACGCTGTTGAGTATAACGGATTTAAAGCCGGGAGAAATCAATATGCCCTTTATTGGTGGAATTGTTGTGTCCTGTCTAGTGGGAATGTTGTCCATCTCCGTTCTGTTAAAAATTATAAAACGGCACAGTTTAAATATTTTTGTAGGTTACAGGATTCTTTTGGGCGCCTTTATTATTTTTGGGTATCTTTTCTTAGTTTAGTACTTTGAGTCCTTTTATGTTAGTAGACAATTTGAGGAGTTAAATTCTAGAGGGGATTTTATGAGCTATAGATTTGATTATTTGCTAACGGATTTAAAGAAAAAGATTGTGGAAATGGGGGACCTTGTTCATGTTGCAATTCAGCAGACCATCCAGAGTCTTAAAGAAAGAGACCTGGAATTAGCTAAAAAAATTATTGCTGATGATAAAATAATTAATAATTTTGAAGCCGAAATTGAACAGCTCTGTACCCATCTCGTAGCCACCCAGCAGCCAATTGCTTCTGATTTAAGAAGAATTGTCAGCAGTTATAAAATTATTTCATCTTTAGAGCGCATGGGGGACTTAGCAGTTGATATTGCAAAAATTTCGCTGAGAATTGGACCTGTCCCCTTAATAAAACCCTTAATTGATTTGCCGGCAATGGCTGAACTTGTTATTAGTATGATGCATACCGCTCTGAAGGCATTCATAAACGAAGATGTGGAACTGGCTAGATCTTTGGCCGAAACCGACCATAAAGTGGATCATTTCTATAAACTGATTTTTGATGAAATTGTGGACTTGATTGTTAAAGATCCCACAGTTGCTTCCCAGGGTGTTCACCTGCTCCTGACAACCCGTTATATCGAACGGATCGGAGATTACTGTACAAATATAGGTGAAGAAGTTATTTACATAGCTCTAGGTATCCGGGAAGACTTGAACAAATAAGCCTTAATTGGAAAAAATATAGAAAAATAGGCATTTCCATCCCTTTTGAAGCGTATCTATTACCAAACAGCTTGCAGGGGAGGATGTGTTTTGGATATTACTTGGAACGATATTTGGAAAGCTAATCAGGACGTTTTTATTATGTCAGGCTTTGAAGAATGTACGGAAGAAAAAAGGAAGAGTTGGCGTTTATCTTCTCACTTCAGCTATTTTAGTACTGGGGACATAAATCTTCGTGTTGGTATTATTGCTTGTCGGAATGAATATAGAGACGAAGATTTTTTATTTGAGGGTATTTCCTGGGGAAACTATATTGGCAATGGAGTTCGGACTGTACTTTATTTTGTAGCCCAAAATTTCTCGCCGGTTTTTATTAATGCTATTGCTAAACTTGGCGGCAACATTTCAGCCAAGGCTGTTTATTGGCGGGAAAAGCTTACTCCTAGCCTATATCCCGTTCAGGAAACTGAATATTTAAACCCTAGCTTAATTCCTGATATCTTTTTACCAAGGCCTGACTGGTCATTTTGGCAAAAACAACTTAATCCGGTAGCTTGGAACCAATTGCAGGTCATTAAAGAGTTTTTTAAGGGACTGGAGAAGAGGAGGGTCAGGACGGTATTTGAAAAAAATAAGATTATCTTTCGTTGGGGACCCTTTGATATTGCAGAAGTAACTCTTAAGAACAATAAGTTTGAGTTATCGTCCAAAGTAAAATGGACCCGCAATAAAAACATTGTTGCTAAGTTTCTGAAGACCGGCTGGGTAGATTATGCCGGCAATCTTAATGAAGAATTCCGAAGATCTATCTTAGGTATTATCGAATTATTAGAAAATATGGAAGCTGGCAGATGTTTTGATAACAAGGATTTGCTGGCTTTAAAAATTATTACAGATCGGGAATTTTTGCCCAAGCATTTTGGGAGCTACCTGGAATATCCTTGGCTGATTAAGAACCGCAAAAGTATTCTAAATAATGCTAACCTTTTCTATTTTTTTACCTCCAGTCAAATCAATGTTCTCCATCCTATTATTAACAAAACTATTTTGAAAATGGTGCAGACTCTTTTGATTTCATCATTTTTTGAATTATGGGATAGAAAAAAGAAGACTTATGCAGAGAGTTCGAATAGAAAACTAAAGCATAAAACCGTTATCTTATCCACTTCTAATCTCATTGATGAGCTACGTTTATGTCAATGTTGGCTCCAAGATCCTCAATGTTTTCCTATATATATAATCCCTGATGACTGGAAAACCGAAGGCCTTAAAGATACTAAAGAAATGTTGCCGCTGAATGATGCTGGTTTTATTTGATTAATAATTTTATGCCATAAAAACTAATACTGTAATATAATAAAAGAAGTTAACAGCTTTAAAAATAAGTAATGATAGGAATTGTTATGACACTTAAAAAAGTAGTTATTTATACAGATGGAGCATGTTCCGGTAACCCTGGCCCCGGAGGGTGGGGTGCCGTTCTTAGGTACGGTCAGCATACCAAGGAAGTATCCGGATATGAAGAGATGACCACCAATCAGAGAATGGAATTAACTGCGGCTATAGAGGCCTTAGAATTGCTCAAGGAACCCTGTGAGGTTGAACTTTACAGTGATAGTGCTTATCTGATTAATGCCTTCAAGCAAAAATGGCTGCAAAAATGGTTGCAAAATGGTTGGCTCAATGCCCAAAAAAAACAGGTGGAGAATATAGACTTGTGGAAAAGACTCCTTGATCTCGATGCTAAACATAAAATTAAGTGGATAAAAGTCAAAGGACATGCCGGGAATCCAGACAATGAAAAATGTGATCAGTTAGCCAGAAAGGCTATTGCGCAAGGCTTGCTTGCTCAGCAGCTTCGACAATCTTAGCTAAAAAAGATGAAAATTTTACCAAGGAATTTTCGCACCTAGCTAGAAATATAAGATATAGAAAACAAATAACCGCTCATTCTTGCGACTGAAAATGACAATATGTTGTCACGGTTGGCGACGATATCGCGTAGTCGGAATGAGGGCTTATTTGTTTAGAAGATTGAAATGGAGGTATGTTCAGGCTTGATTCTATCCTGAATTCCTGTACCCATAATAGTAGACATGCTATTTTTCGCAGGAGCGGGATGGATTTGAAGACAGGTTTAGGATAGGAAATAGCCTCGGACATTCAATCTTCAAAGTTAGAAAAAAGACCCTGCAGTGTCGTCTAAACAAACATGGGCTGTATTAGGTTTATATAAACCGGTCGGAATCTGCAGCCCAATAAAGGAGCTCAAAGGCTCCTTTTTTCTTAGGGCGACATACTCAACTAATCCCGTAAAGGGATTTTTTTTGTTAAGAGTAAAACTAACCCAAATAAAACATAATAAGTATATGTTTTTGTTTTCTAAAGCAAAAACACAGAAGAAATTAATAATTTTAAAGGAAGTGATAGATTTGATGTTGGAGCAAACTAAAGAAACCCACCAATTATTTGTTGACATTGACGAAGGCCGAATACCGAAAAGAGTGCCTGTTCATACCTGGCTGGACATTTCGTATGTCATTCAGTATGCGGGTATGGACATGAGGAGGGCAAACTGGGATGTGGAAAATTTTAAAAATCTTTTTGATCTTAGCGCTAAAACCTTTAAATCAGATATTAATGCAGTCGACATAACCCGTTTTATTCCTGTTTACAACATATTAGGTGCTGTAAACTTTGTTATGGGTTCCTCCGGACAGATCCAGCATCCAGAGGTTAAAGGGATGGAGGCGGACGAATATGAGGAGTTGATTGCTGATCCTTATAAATTTATCCATGACAAGCTGCTTCCGAGGTTATATAAAAAGCTGGACACTAATCCAGCTCAAAGAGCAATGGTTTTCAGTAAAGCAATGAAAGCTCATAGCGATATTTTTGGGCACATAATTGCCCATCAAGATTCACTTGCTGAGAAATACGGCATAGCCTACGAGCGGGTTGGCTGTCAAACGGTTGCCCCTTTTGACTTAATAGCCGACCAATTCAGAGGCTTTAGAGAGATGAGCAAGGATATCCGCAGATATCCGGATCAAGTTGTAAGAGCCTGTGAGGCTGTATTGCCAATGCTCATCAAAGCCGGTATAAAACCCCATTCTTCTCGTCAGAAACGGACCTTTATGCCGCTGCATATGGCCCCTTACTTACGGTTATCTGATTTTGAAAAATTCTACTGGCCGACCTTTAAAAAGTTAATTGAAGCCCTGTGGGCTGCCGGTGCGGTGCCTCTGCTCTTTGTGGAGCAAGATTGGACCAGATTTCTTGATTATCTAAATGAATTACCTGCCGGAACCCAGATGATGTTTGAATATGGAGATCCAAAGGTAATTAAAGAAAAGGTCGGCAAGAAGCATATTATTTCCGGTTTATATCCATTAACCTTGCTGTCGAAAGGTACAAAACAGGAGTGTATTGATAAGGCTAAGGAACTCGTTGATATCTTAGCCCCCGGCGGTAACTATATTTTTAGCTTTGATAAAATTGCTCTGAATTTGAATGACGCCAATCCGGAAAATATAATTGCCGTCAATGAATTTGTCAGAGAATACGCCGTTTATTAAAGGTTATGCTGTTTGTAAATCATCAGGGAGGTAAGAAAATGGAATTCAAGTCTGAATATTATACTTCGTGGGAAGATTATGTTAAAGAAAACGAAATTGATACAGAAAATGAAGATGTAATTAAAGCCAATACCCAACCATATGAAGAAATGGTTTTCGACTTTACAATGTGGCTGGTCATGTAAATGAGATAAGCGTGGGACAAAGGGTGTCCCACGCTTGCTTTTTCGGAGAACTTAATATAACTGGCTTAGTACAACTCCAGTATGGATGCTTCATCCCGATCCAGCTTTTTTATACAGGCGCTAAAGCGTTCTTTTAATAATTGGTCCGTAACTGCTTCTCGCATTTGGCGCAGCAGATCTATGGTCCGGCGCAAGACGGAGATAATATCACCTTCATCAAGGGTACACAACTGCTGGATAGAACTTAAAGCCGATCCCTTGCTCCAAAAATAGGTGATCACTGCCGGGCGGGGATCAAAGCGTACTGCTTCCGGTCCGCAAATGGACTGGACATAAGTAAGGACTTCTTTAACATCTGAAAAATCAAGTCCATCGAATTTATTGAAAAAATCGTTGCGTTTACTTTCATAATCCACACAGGAGAGCAAAGCATTCAGCTGGTCATCATCGAGCTGTTCTAAGATTCCGGAAAAGATTGATTCCGTAACTAAAATTTCTTGGACATAAATTTGACGGGCAACTTCGCCTCGGGGAAGGATCTTGCTATCTTCAATATAGCCCAAGGCTTGCAGCTGAGATTTTTTCCTGGTGAATTCATCTTTAAATGTATTATAATCCGGCAGAGAGGCCAGTTGATTATTTAAATCGGTTATTTGATTTTCAAGTTTAGCCAACCTTACGGAATGCACTTGGCAGAGTTCATTTTGCTTTTTGGAACATTTTGCAGGGGGCTTGCGCAAGATTCTTTCCCATTTACGGATCTTGCGTTGCATTTGCCTGGCATAAATTTTGTTCCTGCGTCGGGGATGGAGTTTTCCGTAGGCTTTCTGCAGTCTTTCCAGTTCTTTGCGTTTAGGATAGTAGTTGAGCGGGCATTGATAGGTTCCAACTTTGGGACAGAGATGTTCTTTGGATTCTTCGGCCAGTAAGGCTAAACGTTGTATTTGAGCCTCGATTTTCTCCGCCATTACTACATAGGAATGGGCAGCGAAGCTTTTCTTAAAATAAATTTCTATTTGTTCTGCAGTTAGAGTGGCCAGTAGATTTAATACAGTGTTATAGGATAAGCGGAATTGGCTGGTTAGGGGCTCTAATTTGTTTATATCGAATTTGATCGGAGGCTCTTTATCAAAATAATTAAGGTCCACAATGGCAAAGGAATAACCTTTATCGTCAATTCCTCTGCGACCTGCCCGGCCGGACATTTGAAAAAACTCATGGTTAGCTAAAGGACGAAAACTATGCCCGTCGTATTTGTTTAGAGAATCGAAACAGACTGATTTTACAGGATAATTAATCCCAACGCTGAATGTTTCGGTACAGTAAAGAACATAAATATACTTATTGAGAAAGAGTTCTTCCACCAGGGATTTTTGCAAAGGGAGCAGGCCGGCGTGGTGATAGGCAATGCCTTTGCGGCAAACCCTGAACAACCTGCGAGTTGAAGAAGACCAAGTCTCTTCCGAACCAAATTGCTCCAGAAAAATATCTTTTACTTTAGAGCTTTGTTCGGGAGAAAGATAATTTCTTAATGATGCTAATTCATGGGCCTTGTCCGAACATTGCTTGCGGCTGAAGACAAAATATAAGGCCGGCAGGTATTGGGTTTCAATACTCTTAATTAAGTCGGTGTGTACGGTTGGCTTAAACAAGGGGGAATTATTGCTTTTATTTGTTGATTTTAACCTGCGATAATAAAAATCAAGTAAATTTTCATAGCTGATAAAACCGGTTTCTTGGCTGAAATAATAATATTCTAAAGGAACAATGCGTTGATGTTCTTCTATTAATACTATAGGTTCCCGGCGTATAGTGCCGATCCAATTGGTTAATTCTTGGGCATTGGAAATGGTTGCACTTAAGCCCAAAATTTTGATATGGGGAGGAGCCAAAATAATTGATTCCTCCCAGACGGTTCCTCGGTCCTCGTCATTAAGCCAATGGATTTCATCGAAAATGACATAGGATACTATATTTAAGTGCTCATCATTAGTAATAACTTGATTGCGAAAAATCTCTGTTGTCATGATCAACAAAGGGGCAGTAGGATTAACAACTACATCGCCGGTCATGATCCCAACATTTTCCGGACCAAATTGCTTGGTAAAGTCTTTAAATTTTTGATTGCTTAGAGCTTTAATGGGGGCGGTATATATTATCCTTTGCCCTTTCGTAATTGATTTTTCAACTAAATAGTCGGCAACTAAGGTTTTTCCTGTGCCGGTGGGGGCAGATACAATAACGGATAAACCATTACTTATAGCCTCGATGGCTTCTATTTGAAATTTATCAAGCTTTAGTCCTTGGTATTCGGTAATCATGTGCTAGTCACTCTTTCCAGGCAAGAAGTCCCAATAATTGTATCAGAGTATTTATTTATAAGCAAATATCCTATAAAATAAAAAGATGTTCTGGGATTGAACATCTATATTTTATCTGTTTCTTTAAGTAATTATTATTTAATCCCGGGAGTGGGAGGGTGCATCGGCCACAATCTGTGAAGCTATAATAACTTCGGCCATTACTCTTGCTTTATCAGGATACAATTGGGCATTAAAATTAGTAATAACCTCACCCTTTAAAGAGACATAATAGCGGGGAGGAAGACGATTCAAAGCATGAGCCATAATATCGGTTAGGCATCTTTCGCAGCGACAGGGAATTTCATTGGTGGCCAAATACTCGTCTAAGGATTTTTTTACCAGCACTTCACTGGAGTTCTTTAATTCATACATGGGACCACTTCCTTGCTAAAAATAACCACCTTATTTTACCATAAAAAAACTTGGAAGGAAAGGTCCATAGCATGTTAACAGGCTATATCACTATGGTTTAGGAGATTGATAATGCATTACTCTGGAAAAAGCAAATCGCAACATGTTAAAGAAATATTTAATTCTATCGCCGGAAAATATGATCTTATGAATAGAATAATGAGTTTGGGGTTGGATAAACGGTGGCGCAAAAAAGTTGTTAATATCTGTCGAGCGCGGCCGGGCATGTCGGTAGTTGATATTTGCTGCGGAACGGGAATGCTGACCAGAGAACTGGCTGAGGCTGTAGTACCCTCCGGACAGGTGGTTGGGATTGATTTTTCGGAAAAAATGTTAGACCAGGCAGTAAAAAATTTGGAAGAATATGTTCATAAAGATAAAATTATATTTTTATCCGGGGATGCTTTAGACTTACCTTTTGAGGACAATTCTTTTGACGGAGCGACCATAGGTTGGGGTTTAAGAAATCTGCCGGATGTATCTAAGGGTGTGCAGGAAATGTACAGAGTTGTCAAACCCGGAGCAATGGTAGTATCTATTGACATGGGTAAGACTGCAATTCCATTATTTAAACAGCTTTACTGGCTATATTTTGAAAAACTTATTCCCTTAATGGGGGAGATTTGGGCTTCAGGACGAGATCAATACTGTTATCTGTATGAATCCGCCAGTGAATTTTATTCTCAGAAAGAGCTAGTGCAGATTTTTCAAACTTGCGGCCTCGAGAATTGTAACTACCTAAATTTAGCCTTAGGCGCTGTAGCAATTGTTTATGGACAAAAACCAAAAAAATGATTTTAAATTTTGGAAAACGGCCAACTACATAATATTTTTACAAGGTGTAAAACTATCTCTGAAATTTATTATATCGGAGGTAATTACATGAAAGTAAAAGAAATTATGTCTACCGATGTGGTATTTGTAGATGCAACTGCAAGGGTTGCCGAAATAGCAAAAGTAATGAAGCAAAATAGTATAGGAGCCGTACCTGTTGTTAAAAACGGTAGAGTTGTGGGTATTATTACTGACAGGGATATTGTCCTAAGAGTATTGGCTGAAAACAAAGATTATCATTCCGTTCCAGCCGAGCAAATTATGTCTAATGATCCGGTATGCATTGAAGAAAACTACGATGTCGATAGAGCGGCTGAACTCATGTCCGAGTATCAGATTAAGAGATTGCCGGTACTGCGCAATGGTAATTTAGTCGGCATTATCGCTCTAGGCGACTTGGCCATTGAACAAATTTATATGGATGAAGCAGGAGAAGCCTTAAGCGGCATATCCAGAGGGATAAGCCATTAGAAAATTAAGTCCTTAGAAATTAAGCTGAACAAAAAGGCTACATGTTCATCAGAAAAAGTGTTGCTTAGGCAGCACTTTTTTTATGAGCTAAACCAAGTTATAATAAAATTATCGAGGCCGGTTGTTAAGGCCGGTAAAAATATTAAAGGAAATGATTTAATGATTGAATGCGGACTCAAAGGTAAAGCAGAGACTTTAGTTACCAGGGAAAAAACGGCCAAATTCGTCGGTAGCGGAGAACTGGAGGTTTTAGCCACTCCTATGCTAGCTGCATTAATGGAGAATGCGGCCCTAGGTGCGCTAAATCTGTCCGAAAATCAAACAAGCGTAGGCACTTATTTAAATATAAAACATCTTGCCCCGACGCCGGTTGGCATGAAAGTTTGGGCAGAAGCTGAGGTTATAAAAACAGAAGGCCGCAAAATAATTTTTAAAGTTGTAGCCTTTGATGAAGAAGAAAAGATAGGAGAAGGCGAACACGAAAGAGTTATTGTGAGTAAGGATAAATTTATGGCCAAGGCAAAGAACAAAAAAGTGGTTGATAAAAAATGACAGAGTGCAACCTAAGTCAAGAAAGTTTTTTGACTGTAGCAGGTGAAGGGTTAAAAGAACAAATTATTGAAAAATCAAGGTTTATAGGACTGGTTAGACCGGTGAAAACTATAGACGATGTTGAAAGACATATGCAAGAGGTTAAAAAGGAATTTCCTAATGCCCGTCATTATGTATATGCTTACCGCCTGTATCAAAACAGGCTGGAAAAATCATCTGATGACGGTGAACCTCAGGGAACGGGAGGCAGGCCGATTTTGGATCTTCTCCAGCATCGCCAACTTTGGGATGTCCAGATTATTGTGGTTCGTTACTTTGGTGGCATTCTTTTGGGTACGGGCGGTTTAACCAGGGCCTATGGGGGAACAGCACGACTAGCTTTGGAACAGGCGGGAATCACCAAGCTAGAGTGCTATGCAGTTTACAGATTGGAATTTTCTTATGCTTGGTTTGACCAATTAAAATATGTTGTTCAACAGAAAGGCTGGAAACTGGGAGAAGAAGCTTTCGCGGAAAAAGTCAGCTTGGAGGTTTATGTTCCGGCGGCAGAAGTAGAGGAATTTGAAAGTTGGCTGGATGATTTCACCAAAAAACAAGTCGCCTGGGCAAAGGTAAAATATATAATGAGATAAAAAAAATTGGCTGTCACTTGGCAGCCTTCATTTGATTTTCAATAAAAAATCCTTGTAATCACCAATTACAAGGATTTAAAGACTTAGTTTGTAGTTTTCAGCATTGCCGTTGCTGATTTACCAATGAAAGACGAGCTTAAGAAATCTTATCTAGAATATTTCTGGCAACATAGATACCGCTGGCAGCTGCTTGAGAAAGAGAACGGGTAATCCCTGCACCATCGCCGATAGCATATAAATTAGGATAGACTGTCTCCAGTTTATTATCCAGTTCAGGTCTGGCCGAATAGAACTTAACTTCTACCCCGTAGAGAAGAGTGTCATAATTGGCAGTACCGCGGGCAATATTATCAAGGGTATAAATCATTTCAATAATATTGTCCAGGTAACGTTTAGGCAGGACCAGTCCTAAATCCCCGGCATTGGCGGATTTAAGAGTCGGCTTGGTAAAAGATTTTGCCATTCTTTTTTCGTTGGTGCGCCTGCCTTTGACCAGGTCACCAAACCTTTGAACTATAACACCGTCGCCTAACATATTGGATAAAGTAGCAATATATTTACCGTACTTTAAGGGTTCATTAAAGGGAGATGTAAACTTGTTGCATACTAACAGAGCAAAGTTAGTATTGTCAGATTTCAAAGCCTCGCTGGAGTAGCTGTGTCCATTAACCGTGAGAACCCCGATTGTATTTTCGGTTACCACATGACCTCTGGGGTTCATGCAAAATGTTTTGACCAGGTCATTATATTTTTTGGTATGGTAGTGAAGTTTGGCTTCATACACTTCATCGGTAATGTGACTAAAAATTTCATAAGGCAACTCCACTCTGACACCTAAGTCAATTTGGTTATTGGTTAATTTGATTTTCAACTTCTTGCACTGATCGGCAAACCACTCGCTGCCTACCCGGCCGACAGCGCCAATCAAGTAATTACAGGAAAATTGTTTTGAACCCGTATCCAGAATATATTTATCATTTGCCGGGGAGATATCAATAATTTCAGTATTATGGCGGATGTCTATTTTTTCTTTCAAGAAATTATAGATATTAGTCATAATCATGACATTGTTTTCTGTACCCAGGTGCTTCACTTCGGCCTGCAAAAGGTGAAGATCATTCTGCAGGGCGATTTTGCGCAATTCCCGAGCTTTGGGTGTTTTGGTGGTAAACCTTTTTGTAGTAGCCCCAAATTGAACAAGGATTTTATCCATATATTCAATTAGTTCCATTACATGTTCGTTGGAAATGTACTCATTAAGCCAGCCACCGAATTCAGTAGTAAAGTTATATTTGCCGTCCGAAAAAGAACCGCAGCCACCGAACCCTTCCATAATAGCGCAGGTGGAGCATTTCAGGCATTTGGAGGATTTGTGATCGGTGAGTGGACATGTTCTGTTTAGAATACTGTTTCCTTTTTCAAAAATACAGATTTCTAGATCACTGTTGTTTTGAATAAGCTCAAAAGCGCACATAATACCGGAAATTCCGCCGCCGATAATACCTATATCATAATGTTTCATTAATAGCCCTCATTTCAACTAGTTTAATCACCATAAGAAGTATACCATTTAGGATAAGATAGAGCAATTTACTTCTGGTCGAGTAATTTAGTTCAGGTAGATCAATTTAGCTTATGTAGAATAATTGGAATTATAGAAAGAATTGGAATTTCTTATTCTTAAAACTAGAAGAAGGATATTAAGAATTTTTATAGAATTTGTCAATAATTATTATTCTTTTATGGATAAGAGCGAATTTAATTACGAGGGGGATTAAGAATGAAATGTTCTGCGGATCTCTGCAATCTTAAAATAATAAGTATTAATGAGGGGAAACAAGTTAGTACTGTCAAAGATATAATTATCGATCCCAGTAATGGCAGTGTGGCTTTTTTCGTTATAGATCAGCCCATTGATTATCTTGGGGCCCGTATTATTGCTTTTGAAGATGTTTTAGGTTTGGGTGATTATGCCCTAATTATTAACGACAGCAGTGTTATTCAAGATGTAGCTCATAATTCCCTGGCTATTGAACTCTTGGAAAGGGAAGTTAAAGTAATTGGATCCCAGGTACTTACCACCAAGGGTGGTCTTATCGGTCAGGTTAGTGAATTTATGATCGAAGAGGAAACAGGCAGGATTGCAGTATTTAACTTGGAAGATGAAGAGGGTAAAACCAGTCAATGTCCTTGTGATCAAGTAATAACTTATGGTCGGGATATTATTATGATAGAGCAGGGCAAAAAAACTGCTCAAACTAGTAATAAAGAGCGTAAACTTTGTCACGGTATTTGGTGGGATTATCCGCATTATACTGCTCAAACTAGTAATAAAGAGCGTAAACAGGATACTGCCGTTAGTTCTGTTAATAATGAAGAACGTCTGAAAAAGAAGATAGAAGAATTCGGAAAAAATGATAGCTTGCTTAAGTCCCAGGCTAATAGCAACGAGGGTAGCGAGGCTGGCGAGGGTAGCAAGGATACTGAGGGTATTGAGTTTTCTAAAGATTTTAACGTCTTTGAACAACGCCAGCTTCAGTTTTTGGTGGGGAAAGTTTTGGCCAAGGACGTTAAGCTGGAGACCGGCAGCACGCTAAAGGCAGGGGAGAGGATTTCCAAGGAATCCCTGGCAGGCGTTAAGTCGCGCCAGACTTTAATGCAGCTCACAGCCCATGTGATGAAATAGGGCAATGGGCCGAGAGCGGACACTCGTGGCATTTAGGTTTTCTTGACTGGCAAAGAGTTCGCCCATGGGCTATAAACCGGTGGTGGTAATCAATCCAACGGTTTTTTTCTATCAAGGCAGTTAAATCTTTTTCCACTTGGCTAGGGTTTGCGGAAGCAGATAGACCTAGCCTGTTTGCTACTCTCCGAACGTGGGTGTCCACAGGAAAAGCGGGAATGCCGAAAGCGTTGGCCAACACTACCCCGGCTGTTTTACGGCCCACCCCTGGCAATTGAACGAGCTTAGCCATTTCCGACGGGACAGAACCGTTATATTGCTCTGTAAGTATACGGCATGTTTCTATTATGTTCTTAGCCTTGGTCCGGAAAAGGCCAAGCATGCGGATATGTTTTTCCAGCTCTTCCGGGGACAGGTCCTTTATTCTTTGAGGGGTGGGATAATGACGGAAAAGCTCGGCCGTGACTTGATTGACTTTTTGATCTGTGGTTTGGGCACTTAGAATAGTGGCAATAAGTAGTTCAAAGGGATTGCGAAAGTTAAGGCCGCAGCCGGCGTCCGGGTAAACCTGGGCTAAAATATCAAGTATTTGGTTAACGCGTTCTTTTACTTTTTCCATGATTTTAATCTTCAGCATAGATGCTGCCGCCGATAAATTCTCTTAAGATAGAGGTAGAGGGTATTTTGTCGGTAGGCATGGGTTCAAAGAAAGAAAGAAGATTAAGCAGACGGGTGGCAGTATTGTAGTAGGGGCTTTGTTCCGGGATGCTTTGTAACAGCGGTTCAGCAAAGCTGCGCAGAGCGTTTAATTCATAAAGCAGGCTGGAATTAAGCATTACATCGGCTTCTTCCTGGAACTTGAAAACACTGGTATCTTCACCCCGTCTTACGCTGGCCCACTGTTTTAGAGTTCTTTCAGGCTCAAATCCCCGGAAACTGTTATCCCTGACCATGCGTCTAATAAGCCTGGCATCTGTAGTCGGAACCCGATTATAGGAATCGATATTTAAAAGGAAAAGAGCACTAATATATATTTTAAAACAGGTATGGCGATTTATGGTTTGCAGCAAATTAGGGTTTAGAGCATGGATACCTTCAACAACCAAAATATTATCGGGACTCAGTTGCAGACGGTAACCCTTTGGAGCCCTACGCCCTGTGATAAAATCAAAGATCGGAATTTCCACTTCCTGTCCCTTAACCAGTTTAGCCAGTTGTTCATTCAATAAGGGCAAATCCAATGCTTCCAGGGCATCAAAGTCCAGTTGGCCGGAAGCATCTCTGGGTGTATCTTCCCGATTGACAAAATAATTATCTAAAGACAGAGGCACGGGTTTAAGACCGTTGACCCGCAATTGGGTGGATAGACGTTGGGCGAAGGTAGTTTTGCCGGAGGAAGAAGGCCCGGAAATAAGAATTATTTTCATGGTTTTTTTTTCTTGCAGGATAAGATCGGCAATATGGGCAATCTTTTTATCATGGAGGGCTTCAGCCAAGGTAATCAGCTCGGTCCATTTTCCTTTTTTGATAAACGAGTTAATATCTTTTACCTGGCCCAAGTTCAGGTTTTCCAGCCAGCGATGTGTTTCATTGTATGTTGCCGCTAATTTCCCCGGGGCGACAAATTGAACGCTGTCATCCTTATCCCCGCTAAAATGGAGAATAAAACCGGGCGGAAAATAAATAAGATGGAATTCTTTAAGCATGGAGGTATGTTCAAAGGCTGGGTTAACCACAGAATAAACCTTATCTCCAAGCTTATATTGATAACAATTGTTATGACGGCCCTGGAATTCAAGCCTGCTGCCTGACTCTGCCCAGGACTTTAGTTGGGCTTCGATTTGATTTACTTCTCTGCTGGAAACAGCGGACCCTATTAATTCGCAGTACACGCCGTCCAAAATAGAGTAAGGGATAGCTAATTTTTCCTCGGGAAACAATTCTTCGATAACATGGATTAAGCCTAATTGTAACGTCTGTCTGTATTTACGGGTATAATCGTCCTTCATAAGACACCTCACATTTTTGATCTATGAAAGTATTATATAAGAATTACTGGAAAATGAGAAGGAAGGGAAACATGGGCCTTCGGCAGCTACATGCTAATTCATACTTCTGCTGTTTTTTTAATTAATATGCTATAATATGAAAATATAATTAATTAAGCCTAAAACTTGAGTTTTGTTAAGAAATAAGGAGGAAAACATGCAATTCATCAGTACCAGAGGTAATATTGAGCCGCAGAGTTCAGCCCAAGCTATCTCTTTGGGAATGGTTCCTGCGGGAGGGCTGTTTGTCCCTCAAGAGATACCGGTAGTTAACTGGCAGGAATTACAGGGTTTGGATTATCACGAACTGGCCTTGTTCATAATGCGGTTATTTTGTAATGATCTTCCCGCTTCGGCTTTGCAGCAGGCAGTTAAAGTTTATAGGGACGGTCATTTTGACAACTCGAACCCTGCTCCGGTAGTTAACATTGATGGCTGTGGTTTGTTGGAGTTGTGGCATGGGCCGACAGCAGCTTTTAAAGATATGGCTCTTCAGATACTGCCCTATTTATTGGCTGCCAGCGTTAAAGCTGTGGGCCTGGATGCTGAGGTTTTAATTCTCACGGCTACTTCCGGAGATACAGGAAAAGCGGCGTTAGAAGGTTTCAAGGATGCGCCGGGTACTAAAATAGTGGTTTTTTACCCTGATGGAGGCGTAAGTCCTGTTCAAGAACGGCAGATGATTACAACAGGAGGTTCCAATACCTATGTTTTGGCTGTATCAGGCAATTTCGATCAGTGCCAAACTGCTGTAAAAAGAGCTTTTTCTTCCCAAGATCTTAGGGAGAAATTATTTAATAATAAAAAAGTTTTTTCTTCGGCTAACTCTATAAACTGGGGAAGACTGTTACCTCAAATTGTGTATTATTTCTGGGCTTATCTCCAGACTGTAGAGCAAGGAAAGGTTGAGGCCGGATCCTCAATTAATGTAGTTGTACCTACCGGGAATTTCGGCAATATCCTGGCTGCCTTTTATGCTAAAAAAATGGGCCTCCCGATTCAAAAACTAATCTGTGCTTCTAACCGTAATAACGTCTTGTCTGATTTTTTCCAGACCGGAATATATAACAGTAATAGACCATTTTACCTTACAACTTCACCCTCGATGGATATTCTGATTTCCAGTAATTTTGAGAGGTTCTTGTTTGAAATGACGGAAAGGGATGCTGCCCGGATCAATAAATGGTTCAAGGCTTTGGGAACCGAGGGTAGTTATCAAGTTGAGGCTCCAATTCTTAAAGCCTGTCGCCAAAATATGTATGCGGACTGGGCATCTGAAGAAGATGTTAATCAAACTATAGCCCACTTTTTCCAAGAATACGGATATGTTCTTGATCCCCATACTGCTGTAGGGGTTAAGGTTTATCAGGATTATAAACAACAAAGCACTGATAATACCTATACCATAATAGCCTCAACGGCAAGCCCTTTTAAATTTGCCCAAAGTGTGTTAGAAGCAATTCAACCGGAACAAGGCGCTAAGCAGGATGCCTGGGGATCGCTAAATAAACTTAGTGACTTGACCGGTTGGCCAATTCCTCCAGGCCTAAGAAATTTACAGGATAAAGAAGCTCAGCCAGGGCGAAAATGTTTACCAACTGAAATTGAAAAATTCATTTTGGAGGAATTCTGCAAATAAATCCGGAACAGTAAAGGATAATTATCGTTTTAATTCAGAAGTCAAAATTGGTCAAAAAAGAGTAAAACGCAGCCAGCACTCAAGAAATCTCCGCTTCTGTAGAAGAATATACTGCTTCGATGTCTGTTATAGCTGATTCCAGTACTGAACTGGTGAGGCTCGCTCAAGATTTAAAGGAGGAGATCAGCAAGTTCATAATTGAAAGTTAGATTTAAATCAAAAAGACCTTGACATTTAAAAAACGTATGAAGTAGAATAGATAAATGGAAGGATGGGGAACCTTCCTTGGGGAAAAAGGTGGACGAAGTGGCGGGAACAGGCAGTGGTACGTACGCTGCCTGTTCTGCTTTTTCCGAAAGCCTAACAGATAATTACTAAGCTGATATTGATTAAAATATTTGTTAAGGCCTTTTTACCTAATTGCTTAAAAGGCCTATTATTATGGAAAACATATTCCGGCCGGGACGGCCGGATCCATCCTAAGGAATAATTAACATAGTTCTGCGAATAGTAATATTGCTATTCAATAAAACCTTAATTTAAAAAATCTTAATTTAACTTGGCATCTTGGAGAAGCAAATGGAGATTAAAGCACTGAATTTTAATTCCTGGGATGAGATAAAATCCAATATTAATTTACTGACAGATTCGGAAAAAAAAGACTTTAAACAATTAGCAACTTTAGAAAAAAGTTTTTCTAAACAGTTAAATAACGACCTGCAGTTTTTTAGTTTTAAAGGAAATCGTTATCATATTAGAATTTTAATAAGTGAAAACGCCTTCTATTATCATCCCAACAGTATTTTGGATGAAAACCTTGCCAACTGGAGAAATGACCAAAAACTGGCCAACACTTATGATCTTTTGTGTTTAGTAGGCTTTGAATTATTGGAAATAATTCAACGTCAAACCCACAGTTTGGAATTTTTTATGGATAAATTCGAAGCCGATATATTGGAAGATCCCAGAAAATCCCAGATAGCAGATATTATCAGACTGCGTGGCAACGCTCTAAAGATTAAGAAACAATTAAACAACTATAATCAAATATTTATCCGGTATAAGCGTAATACCCCTTTATGGGATGAATTAATCATTAATCTGCAGAGTAGCCTTGATGACGCCAGGAGTTTGGTTGAAGTCATCGAAAATATCAGAGAGGCTCACCAAGCTTCCATGGATAATAAAGTGAATGAAATTATGAAGTTCCTTACTATAATGGCGACAATCCTTCTGCCCATCAGTCTGCTGACTAGCTTTTTTGGTATGAACTTTGAAAATATGCCCTTGATTCATAATCACAATGGGATTTATATTTTATATGGGCTATGTTTGATTATTGTGTTGATTTCTATTTACCTGTTTAAACAAAAGGACTGGTTGTAAGCAATAAGTTTAAGGAGATGACATGAGCATGGGTCTGGAAATTGAGCGTAAATTTCTGGTTCACCATGAGTTACTGCCGCCCTTAAGCGCTGGGGAAAGGATAATTCAGGGATATTTATCAAAAAAACCAATGGTTAGGTTTAGAATTATAAATCATGACTTGATTATTACGGTTAAAGAGTATTTTTCCGCCGGTAGACGTTTTGAACTGGAAACACCGGCTAAAAAAGTAACGGAGGAAGAAATAGCGAAAATCCAAGAGCTGGCCATTAGCCCTCCTATTATCAAAGTCAGGCACAAAATCAAAGATGAATCGGGTTTGATCTGGGAGTTAGATATCTATGAAGGTCCCAACAAAGGGCTGATGACAGTAGATATCGAACTGCCCGCTGAAGATTATCCAATAAGATTTCCGGCCTGGGTAGATCATGAGCATGAAATTACCGAAGATGAACATTATAATAATTTAAACTTAAGCCGCAAACCATACTCCACCTGGACCTAAATTAGTATTTTTTTGTCCTACTGTGTATAATAACCAAAAGAATAATCGTTTTAAAGTTTTAATAGTTGGGAGGAATGATTTTGGCCAAGATCTTGCGTAAGAGGGAAGAAATCCCGCATGAGGATAAATGGAGATTGGAAGATATTTTCCCTTCAGATGAGGAATGGGAGAAAAGATTTAAAAAAACTGAACAACTTATTTCTTTAGCTGAAAAATATAAGGGCAACCTGGCTCAAAGTCCGGCTATGTTTGTAGAAGGAATGGAATGGGCCGACAAACTAAGCCTTAACTTAGAAGATTTATATACCTATGCAAAAATGCGCCGGGATGAAAACAATAAAATAAGTCTTTATCAGGGAATGACGGACAGAGCCAGCATGCTTTCCGTACAAGCCGGGAGCGCTTTGTCTTTTATTGTGCCGGAAATATTGGCTATCCCGGAGGAAAAATTAGCTCAAATGCGCCGGGATCCGAGACTGAACCTTTATGATCATTTTTTGGACAATATTTTACGTCAAAAAGAACACGTTCTTTCGCCTGAAGAGGAAAAGTTACTGGCTGAAGCAAGTGAACTTGCCGCCGCACCGAGCACGATTTTCAGTATGGCCAATGATGCCGACTTAAAAATCGGTTATATTAAAGATGAAGAAGGGCGGGAAGTTGAACTTACTAAAGGCAATTTTATTAAGTATATGGAGAGTAAAGAGCGGACGGTAAGAAAGGATGCTTTCACCACTTTGTACGCGGCTTATAATAAACAAATAAATACTTGGGGAGCAATGCTTAATGCCAGCGTCAAAGCCGATGTATTTTTTGCCAGAGCCAGGCGTTACCGTTCCTCTATTGAGGCCGCTTTAGATAATGATAACGTTCCGCTGACGGTTTATGATTCGCTCCTGGAATCTGTACATAGCTTTCTCCCGGAATTTCAGAGATATCTAAAGTTGCGGAAAAAAGTACTGGCCCTGGATGAACTCCATATGTACGATATTTATGTGCCCTTGCTGCCGGAAATGGATACCAATATACCATTTACCGAGGCTAAAGAGAAAGTAAAAGAAGGTCTTAAGCCTTTGGGTAGAGAATACCTAAGAGTTTTGGATGAAGCTTTTGCCAATCGCTGGATAGATGTATACGAAAATGAAGGTAAGACAAGTGGAGCTTATTCCTGGGGCACTTACAGCAGTCACCCCTATGTTTTGCTCAATCATCAAAATACCCTGGATTCCTTATTTACTTTAGCTCACGAGATGGGACATGCCCTGCATAGTTATTTCTCCAACAAGAACCAGCCCCATTTATATGCCGGCTATAAGATTTTTGTGGCTGAAGTTGCTTCTACTCTTAATGAGTCACTGGTTATGAGGCACTTAATCCATACTACGGACAATCCCAAGATGAAAGCTTATCTGCTTAACCACTACTTAGAGCAGTTCCGGGGAACGGTTTTTCGCCAAACAATGTTTGCGGAGTTTGAAAAGACCATTCACGCTGCAGTGGAAAGAAATGAGTCCTTGACTGCTGACAACCTTTCCCAAATATACAGGGAATTGAATTTAAAATATTTCGGCCCGGATGTTGTTGTCGATGAACAAATAAATATCGAATGGGCGAGGATACCTCATTTTTATAGTGCTTTCTATGTTTACAAGTATGCGACCGGTTTTTCGGCAGCCACCGCTTTAGCTCAGCAAATCCTGAATGAAGGACAGGCTTCTGTCAAAAGGTATTTGGAATTTTTGGCCAGCGGAGGTTCGGATTATCCGATTGTGTTGCTGAGGCGAGCAGGTGTAGATATGGAAAGGCCTGAGCCTGTAAGGGAAGCTCTTACTGTATTTTCCGATCTTCTAAACCAATTGGAAGATCTTATAAGCAAGGAAAATTTAATTGCTGACAATAACTGATTTAATTATGGACTTTAGCTATTGCTTTCTTGCTTAAATGTTGCCTTTAAAATTCTTAATATTTTTACAAAAATTGGGGGTAATTATTATGTCTGATGCATGCAGCAGTTGTTCTTCAGCTTCCAGTTGTTCCGGAAGTTGTTCTTCCGTTCCGGAGAAAACTAAGGCCCAAGAAGCCAGTAAAGTTAAAAAAGTAATCGCGGTAATGAGCGGCAAGGGTGGTGTGGGCAAATCTTCGGTTACAGCAATGCTGGCGGTTAACTTTAGGCGTCAGGGTTACCAGGTGGGTGTCTTGGATGCAGATATAACGGGACCCAGTATACCTAAAATTTTTGGTCGTAAAGATACTGCAGGTGCCAGTGAGATTGGCCTTTTGCCGGTTGAAACTAAAACCGGTATCAAGCTCATGTCTTTGAATTTGATGATACCTAATGAAGACGATCCTGTTATTTGGCGAGGGCCTGTAATTTCTCAGCTGGTTAGACAATACTGGACCGATGTAGTTTGGGGAGAATTGGACTATTTATTGATTGATTTGCCCCCGGGTACAGGAGATGTGCCAATTTCGGTATTCCAATCCATACCTGTTGACGGGGTGGTCATAGTCTCCAGCCCCCAACAGTTAGCTAACATGGTAGTCAGAAAAGCTATAAAAATGGCTAGGATGTTTAAAGCGAATTTCTACGGCTTGATAGAAAACATGGCCTATGTAGAGTGCCCGGACTGTAAGCATAAAATAGAGGTCTTTGGTAAGCCCAGGGGGAAGGAAGAAGCAGAGAACAACAATATCCCTTTCCTAGGAGAGTTGCCTCTTGATCCGGAGCTGGCCGGTTTGGCCGATGCCGGAAAAATCGAAGAGTATTATTCTCCGCGATTCGAGGCCATTAGTCAAAGCCTAAGTACTGGACAGGCGAAGCTGTAAATAATTCAAACCCCAACCTTTAAAAATACTTAATAACACATTTGATAAAATATCCTTATTAACATTTAAAAGTTTAGGCGAAACGGGGGTGGCTTAATGAGAGAGTACAATATAAGAGACATAGCTCTGGCTCCAAGCGGGCAACGTAAAATAGAGTGGGTCCGGCAGTTTATGCCTGTTTTGAATCGCTTGCATCAAGAATTTACAGCCCAAAAGCCTTTTGCCGGCAAAAGGGTGGTACTGTGCCTTCATCTGGAAGCTAAAACCGCTTATTTGGCCTTAACCTTACAAGCCGGAGGAGCAAAAGTGGCTGTCGTTGCCAGTAATCCGCTCTCTACCCAGGATGATGTGGTTGCTGCTTTGGTTGAAAACGGCATTAGTGCTTACGCCTGGCATAACGCTTCGGATGAAGAATATAAAATGCATATCAACCAAGCCCTGGATTTTAAGCCGGACTTAATCATTGATGACGGCGGGGACTTGGTTTCGACGCTCCATACTAGCCGGCGGGAACTTTTAGATAGGGTTCAAGGCGGAGCTGAGGAAACCACAACTGGAATTCTTCGTCTCAAAGCTATGGCCAAGGAAGGGAAACTATGTTTCCCAATGATGGCCGTTAATGACGCCCGCAGTAAATACCTTTTTGATAACCGTTATGGAACTGGCCAGTCGGTGTGGGATGCAATTTTGAGAACAACAAACCTAGTGGTGGCTGGTAAAACCGTTTGTATCATCGGCTATGGCTGGTGCGGGAAAGGGGTTGCTTTACGGGCCAAAGGGTTAGGAGCCAAAGTAGTGATTTGTGAAGTTGATCCTGTCAAAGCGAATGAAGCTTGGATGGACGGCCATGATGTTAAAAAGCTAAAGGAAGCGGCGCCATATGCTGATTATTTTATTACGGTTACCGGCAATAAGAATGTGATTCGTCGAGAACATATGCAATTAATGAAAAACGGAGCTATTCTAGCTAATGCCGGGCATTTTGATGTGGAAATATGCAAGCCCGATCTAGCTCAAATCAGTATTTCCCAAAAAACAGTCAAGCCCAATATCGAGGAATTTATCTTGCCGGACGGCAGGAAAATTTACTTATTGGCTGAAGGACGCTTGGTCAATTTGGCCGCAGGGGACGGTCATCCGGCTGAAGTTATGGATATGTCTTTTGCCTTGCAAGCATTGGTCTTAGATTATTTGCTAAAAAATAAGGAAATCGAAAATGGTGTGCATAATGTGCCGTCGGAAATAGATAACAAAGTAGCATTGATGAAGCTTAATTCCTTAGGGTTGGACATCGATAGCTTGACAGAAGAACAGGTCCGATATTTAGCAGCCTGGCAAGAATAATTAAAAATTAATTTCCTCAATTTCCGCTAATTAAGTCAGAAAAAGATTGTTAAGAAGGATTGAAATTAGTTTTGCTGTTTTCTTATCAGAATGTTTAGGCATGCTGATTTTGGATTGTCTGTTCAGCTTTTGAAATTAAAGAAATATTAGAATAAAATATAGATGAAACCAATATATTAAACTGTCTAATAAAACTGGTTCTTTGAAAATAAGAAAGTTTCTCACAGGCATGGGGCGTTATTCTAGTGCACAGAACGATTGTCGGAGGGCGGGCCTAAGAATCCGCTAAGGGCACACCGATGAAGTTCCTGGTGGTGGCTCGAGGACGCCCAGTCGCGGGCTGCTGCTGGGAGTTAAGGACTTAGGGGGATCTACAATGGCATGTAGGCGTTACCCTTTGTCCGTGGAGGCCCAGGTTCGTGGCTTAATTGAAATCAGGCTACGGCTTGGGGATGAACCTGCATTAGGAAGGGACTTAGTGCAGTGTAGCCTGCCTTGAGGTGGAGAAGTTGGGAAGGCGCGAAACGGTAAATAAATATCGGCAGGTATTTATTTACCAGCCGGAAATTCTTCTCTGCAAAAGAGGCTAGGACAATCGGGAGTGTGAAGGAAAACTTCTAGAGCGCTGTCAAAAAGGATTAAAGTGCGGACTAAGTGGCGATCAAGTTCCGAAAGTGGTGACACTTCGGGCTAGGAGTAAAGGGAAACCGCCTTTTTGGGAAACCAAAAGGATCCTAGCGGGAAAACCTACTTGACCTAAGCCGTAACGTTTACTTTTTGACTTCCCTAAACCTGTAGAAACTTTATTATTTTATGGTAAGAATAATAAGTTTTAAAGATCCTTAGGAAAGGATCTTTTTTATTTATTATTTACTGATTCATTTGACTCATCGTAGGTACTCTTGCCAACAAAGAGCGCTCCTTGTTCGATCTTTAGTTCCTTAGTATGAATATCTCCGTATAAACGGGCAGAGGGACTTAACTCCAGTAATTCATTTACTTTGACGTTGCCGCGGACTTCCCCGGCTATGCTGATATTTTGGGCTTCAATATCGGCCTTGAGTACCGCAGTGGGGCCAATGACCAGGGAACCTGTAACATGAACTGAGCCTTCTAACTTACCGTCTATCCTTGCATTGCCGGCAGCTATAAAAGAGCCTTTGATTTCGCTTTCTTCTGCTAAATAGGTAAGATTTGAGTTATTAGGGGTTTTGGTTACCGGCTTGACGTCATTTTCTTTTCTACCAAACATTTCTTACTGCTCCTTATTATTTGTTTTCTCTGATTCTGTGGAGTCTTGATTTTGCGGCTTGATTTTTAAAATATCAGCTATTTTTTTCTCCAAGGCAGCAATAGCTGACAGCTGCTTGTTAATCTCTTCAGTCTTTTCATTAAGACGGGCAATTTCAAGATTTTTCGCTTGTATTTCCGATTCAAGCTTATCGGCATAGGCCATTTTTTGGCGATATTCGTTGATGTAATGGGCTTGGTATCTGTTATGAATAAAAAGACTGGCTAAAAAGATCACAACTATAACCGAACCGAAAATAAGTATTCTTTTTAATTTATGAGAAAAATTAAATTGACGGGGTATTTGATTGTGTTCAGGCGGAATTATGATTATGGAATACTTGCGTTTCAAACTATCACTCCTGAAAGGCCCAATTATATTTCCAAACTAAAGCATATATGCCTTTGAGCGCCTTGTCAACAAGACTATAGAACCAAGATTAAAGCCGGTCAAACCTTGTATTATTTATGAAAATGCTTATATACTTCCTGAGCGGTTTTAAGCGGTAGTCCTGATTTTCTTAACTCTTCGACTCCGGCTTGTTTGATGGCCTCTAAAGATTTAAAGTATTGAAGAAGCAGCCTTTTGCGTTTTACTCCAATTCCGGGTATCCCATCCAATTCTGAGGCTATCATGCTCTTGATTCTTTGCTGGCGATGAAAAGTAATGGCGAAACGGTGAACCTCATCCTGAATACGCTGAATAAGATGAAAGACATGAGGGTTTTCTTTTAAGTTTAATTCCCGGCCGGCGCTGTTAATTAAGCTACGTGTTTCATGCCGTTCGTTCTTAACCATGCCGGCTACAGGGATGTTAAGGCCTAATTTCTTTAAGGCCGCCAAGGCGGCATTTATTTGTCCTTTTCCACCGTCAACCAAAATTAGGTCCGGAAAAGAAGCCCCTTCACTTTGCAAACGCTTATAGCGGCGGTAGACAACATGTTTAAGATAACCGGTATCGTCATTTATATTCTCATCGGGTGAAATATTAAATTTCCGGTAGTTAGCTCGACAGGGTTTACCGTCTCGGAATTGAATCATGCCGCCCACCACGTTTGTTCCCCCTAGCTGGGAAATATCAAAGGCCTCGATGACCTGGGCCTGTGGAATATTCAGCTCTTGGGCCAGCCCGGACAAGGCTTTTTTTGCCTCCTTGGTTTTATCAGCCTCCAGCTTTATCTTCTCTTCGAGTACGGTTTGAGCATTGGTAAGGGCCAGGTTGATAATTTCCCGGATCTTGCCTTTCTTGGGTACAGTTATAGGAAGCAAATCCAGTACAGAGGTAGAAGTTAGTTCCGGGATGCAAATTTCATCCGGGATAACGGCGTTTCCGGCATAATACTGGACTAAGAAGGAGATAAATGACTCTTCGGGGTCAAAAAAATAGGGGAAAATAAAGCCGTCCCTAGTGACAAGTTTACCTTGACGGAAACAAAAGACCTGGATACTGATCAGTTCTTCGTTGGTGGCATAGGCAATTATATCCCTGTTACGAAAGTCGTTAAGCGTAATATTCTGTTTTTCCTTTATTTTTTGTAAATCCTCAATTAAATCACGGTATTCCGAAGCAGCTTCGAATTGAAGTGCTTCGGCGGCCTCTTTCATTTTTTGTTCCAGCCAGTCTATAACGATCTTCTGGTTGCCCCGCAAAAACTGATTGGCTTTTTCCACCAGCTCTTCATACTGCTCTGGTTTAATTTGCCGGGTACAAGGGGCCAGGCATTGGCCGATATGATAGTATAAACATTGCTTATTGGGAATATGCTTGCATTTGCGAAAGGGAAGGAAACGGTTGAGCAGGCGGGCTGTTTCTCTGGCGGCGGTAGCATTGGGATAGGGGCCGAAGTATTTGCCTCCTTTTTTATTTACTTGGCGTGTCACGACAATCCGCGGGTGCTGTTCGGAAGTAATTAAAATATAAGGGTAAGTTTTATCATCTTTCAGCATAATATTGTATTGGGGGTTGTACTTTTTTATAAGATTGCATTCCAGCAAAAGAGCCTCAACTTCTGACGAAGTGAGGATGTATTCAAAGTCTGTTATTTCACTAACCAGTTTTTGCGTCTTTTGGTCATGAGAGCCTGTAAAATAGGAACGGACTCTGTTTTTTAAAATTTTAGCTTTGCCGACATAGATTATTTTATCGTCAGCATTTTTCATGAGATAGACGCCGGGACCGTCAGGCAGTAAATTAAGCTTTTTTTTAATGGTTTCCAAAGATTATTCACCTCTATAGCCATAATTTTAGAGAGAATGTCCCCAATATGCAACCGGACATCATATTCCAGCCGGTTGTAACGTATATTTTCATTGGGTGATATTATGGGTAACGCCTGGGGAAGACCCCCAAAAAACGATATTTGGAACGATCTTAGGGCTTTAGCTTTATGGGTTTTTATTGTTGGCATCGTGGGCTATTTGCTATTTCCGGATTTTTTTCACAATGTTTATGAACATTTAGCCATGCCGGCTGCGACAGAAACAGAGGATTTGGGCGAGATAATTTTGCCCGAAAATACGACGGACACCTATGATTTCCAATTGCCCAGTACCTATAATGCTCTTTATAGCGGGGACAGTGAAATATCCGACGGCTATTGGGCCTTGTTTGTTGTGGATAATGAGCTCAAACAAATGGCTTTGTCTCCGGAAAGTTATACCTTTATTTTGATTGTAATCGATGCTGATACCAAAGCGCAGATTAAAAATACACTGCTTCTGGCAGCCAATGGATCCATAAAAAAATACATTGTAAGCGATGAAGTATACGGTATTATTTCCCATCTATATAAAATCAAATATAGAACGGGGACTATTTAGCGGAAGAGCAACTTGGCTCCGGTAGCAAATAGGACTAGCCCCAGAAACTGCCAGGGACTCCAGGGAATTTTTTGGACTCCGAATAATCCGAAGTGGTCAATAAGTACGGCTGCACCGACTTGTCCCACGATTATGCAGGTGGTGGCATTGCATACTCCGATTTTGGATATGGATAGGGCAACTAAAGCTACAATTACCACGCTTAAGACTCCGCCTAAGTACAAATACCATGGTATTTGTGTCCATTTATGTTGCCAAAATGGAACTCGCCACATTAATAAGGCCAGTAAGGCAATAAAAGTCCCTATAAAATGGACGACGAAGGTGGAAGACAGCAATGAGGTTTTTTGGGTTAATTGGGAATTAAGAGTACCTTGTAAAGCCATAGCAACACCGGATATGGCGGCAATTAGGGCGGGAATAGAGAGAAGTTTGGTCAAAATTCTAACCTCCTAGAATTTTTTTGAATATATTATGGGCAAGAACACCAAGTAAGTTAAAAATATTATAGTATTTGTTCATTTTGTAAAGGAGAAAATGTAACAGAACAGAACAAATTAAGAGAAGAGGTGGAAGGATGGATTTTGATTCGGAACTAGTACACAGAGCCCAGATGCTTCTCACTCTCGATCATTCTTTGAGTCAAGTTAAAGAAATTCTTTTGCGTGAAGGTTATCCTGACAAACAGGTTCAAGAGTTAATAGATGCTACGGAAGATGTGTTGAACTATTTTGTTCCTCCGGTTTATGATGATAATAAAATTGCCATTGATATTCGCCACGCTAACAAAGATCCGAATCTGGAGGCATCTCCCGATATTCTGGTTGACAGGATAAGCGGTAAAGTGGAATTGCTAACTCCCCAGCTTCAAGAAACCTGGAGAGTGGCGAATGAAATAAGAAAGACCCTTAAATACCAACATCAATATCGTTATTACTAAAACAGGGATTTTAATAAATCCCTGTTTTTTGTTATTAAAATTATGAACGCAAATAGCGTTATTTATGTAGAAAAGTTTAGAAGAAAGAATTCTGGCAAAATCTTGTGGAATGTTATAAGATAAAACTTATAATAAGTTCAAAATATGTATAGTTTAGGGGTAGAAGTAATGAAAGTTGGAATATTGGCCGATACCCATATTCGAAGAGGTCGCAAACTTCCAAAACTTGTCTGGGAAACTTTGTCTGAAGTTGATTTAATTTTGCATGCCGGAGATATTGTCAGCGTTAGTTTCTTAAAAGAATTAAAGTTATTAGCACCTGTAATTGCCGTTAGAGGAAACTGTGATTGGATGATTGACGATCTTCCGGACAAGGCGATTTTTGATTTGGAACATCTGAAAATTGGTCTGACCCATGGCTATGAAGGTCCGGGGAAGAATACTCCCCAAAGAGCATTAAATACTTTTGCCAAGGATAATGTAGACCTTATTATCTTCGGCCATAGTCATATGCCTTATAAAACCTATACCAGCGGTATATTGCTATTTAATCCCGGTTCACCTACTGAGAAAAGAAGGGCGGAGTTTCATTCTATGGGTATAATGAATCTTAAGGATAACAGTTTTGATATCCAGCATGTTTTTTTCTAAGTAACTGTTAGTAACTGTTATGAGGGAAAGTTATGAAATACCGGCATAAAAAAATAAAACGAGAACACAGTATTATTAACGGGGCTCTGGATTGGTTGGAAGACCTAAGCCGCAACCGGGAGGTAACCGATATTATTCCCGGTGTAATAGATGTTACTCATTCCAAGGAGAGAGGCGTATTCTTTAAGTACGAGACTTCATCCGGGTGTAAATTGTTGGTTAAAAACGGAGGCGCAATTCAAGAGGTATTTGTTGTGACTTCCAAGCCCGAAACTGTTCAAAACTGGGCGGCTAAAATCATGGCCGAGCTGGATCTTATGCAATCAGCTTTGGCTGAAAACCCACCATCAGACCAAGATAATGAACCTAAAAAGGTAAAAAAGAGCAAACATGCAAGATCTGCTTCCCGCCTAAGGCAAAATAGTCATCCCGCCCAATCGGGGAATCAAACCGTTAGAAGTGGATTATTGGCGGGCGCTCAGGAGAATTACCGGCTGGTAGAGATCAATAAAGCTTTGAGAGATTCTTTTATAGACAGCCTGGCCACCATGGCTGATATAGATAAGCCTAAATTGGAAGATGTATTAGACTCAACTGTTCTGGAAGCCTTAAAACAATATAAAAACCCCCAAACAAAAAAATAAGGCCAAATATAATTTGACCGATCAAATATAATGCGACCAAAAGGTTTAGGGTGGACTAAAGTTTTATTTACCGGGTTTTCCCCGGTTTTTATCTAGGCCTTTGCCGGTAGGTTTATAAAAACTTATTCCCTTGGCTTCTTCCGGCAGGTAATCTTGCTCTACCCAACCGCCGGGATAAGAATGAGGATAAAGGTAGCCGACTCCATGCCCCAAATTTTTAGCTCCGGGATAATGGGCATCCCGCAGATGGGGAGGGACTGAACCCGCCTTATGGCTGCGGATATACTCCAGGGCTTTATCAATGGCTGTGACTACGGAATTACTTTTAGGTGCCGTAGCGATAGCCAAAACAGCTTGGGCCATTGGTATTCTGGCCTCCGGCAGCCCCACCCATTCCAGGGCATTGGCTGCCGCTTGAGCTTGAAGCATTGCGGTGGGATCGGCCAGGCCTACATCTTCCGAGGCATGAACTATTATCCGGCGCATAATAAAGCGCGGGTCTTCCCCCGATTCCAATAAAACCGCCAGCCAATAAAGAGCAGCATCCGGATCTGATCCTCTCATACTTTTTATCATGGCGGAAATAATATCATAATGGTTGTCACCTTTTTTATCAAAACGGAAATGTCGTTCTTGTATGGATTCTTTGGCAATAGATAAATCAATTTTTCTAATTCCATTTTCCGGCGGGGTTGTAAGAACTGCCAGTTCCAGGGCATTTAAAGCCCTGCGCATATCACCTGCGGCGTAATCAACCCAGTGAGTAATGGCTTCCGGTGCAATCTCGGTCTTGTAGTTCCCTAAACCGCGTTCTTTATCGGCTAAAGCTTTTTCCAATCCTAAGCGGATTTCCTTATCAGTGAGGGGCTTTAAACGGAAAATGGTAGAACGGCTTAATAAAGCGGAATTAATTTCAAAGTAAGGATTCTCGGTAGTGGCTCCAATAAAGACAATTACACCTTGTTCCACAGCCGGTAGTAATACATCCTGCTGGCCTTTATTGAACCTATGGACTTCATCACAAAAAACCAGAGTTTTTTGGGTGTAAAAGTGAAGCCTTTCCTGAGCTTTTTCTATAATCTCCCTAATGTCCTTAACTCCGGCGGAAACAGCATTGATTCTAACGAAATGGGAGGTAGTCTTATTGGCAATAATATGGGCTAGGGATGTTTTGCCCGTGCCGGGCGGCCCATAGAGAATCAGAGAACTAATTCTATCTGCTTCTATAGCCCGCCGTAAGAGTTTGCCGGGACCAAGTATATCTTGTTGCCCAATAAATTCATCTATGGTCCGGGGCCTCATCCTTTCCGCTAAAGGGGCTGTTTGGCGGGCATCAAAAGTGGCGGAAAATAAGTTCATTTTTAAGATCCTTTCCAGTTCAGGTTTTGGCATTTTATTTTTTTATATTATACCAGTATTCTCTATTATTTTTAAGGTAAACTTATTGACAAATCCCGATTGGTTTAGTAGGATATGAACAAAGACTGCTTGTATAATAGGTTGAGGTGAAATTTATTGAGATTTTCTACGAGAGGGAGGTATGGCCTACTCCTAATGATTGATTTGGCTCAGAATTCGGCCCGAGGTCCAGTTTCCCTGAAAAGTATTGCTGAGAGACAAAACTTATCGGAACATTACCTGGAACAGATTGTCCCCGATTTGCGTAAAAACGGGTTAGTTAAAAGTATAAGGGGAGCTCAAGGAGGCTATATTCTGAATAAAAGCCCTAGTGAGATCAATGTTGGAGATGTAATAAGGGTTCTGGAAGGCCCTATAGCCCCGGTAGAATGCGAAAACCAACTGGATGAAGAATGTTGTGCTAATACGGATTTCTGCGTCAACCGGGAAGTATGGGTTAAAATCAGGGATTCTATTACTGATGTAGTTGATTCTATCTCTCTTGCCGATTTGCTTCAAGGCGAGAATAAAGAGATTATGGAAAAGTAGTGAATATTTAGCATGTTACTGTTTGTAGAAAAAGAAATGAGGGATTTTTATTGAGACGGATTTATCTTGATCATAGTGCGACTACTCCGGTTGATCCTGAAGTGGCTGAACTTATTATGAAATATTATCTTGAGTATTATGGAAATCCTTCCAGCGTTCATTTTTACGGCCGCCAGGTCAAAAAAGCTGTGGAAGAAGCCCGGGAACAGGTTGCTCAACTAATCGGGGCTCAACCTGGGGAAATATTTTTTACCAGCGGCGGTACAGAGTCCGATAATCTGGCTATTCAAGGGACAGCCAGGGCAAGGGGTAATCGAGGAAAACACTTAATTACGACAGCTATTGAACATCATGCCGTCTTGGATACCTTCAAATACTTGGCTAAAAACGGATATGATTTGACTATTTTACCGGTGGATGAAGAAGGAATTATAAACGTCGAGGATGTTGTTAAAGCTATCCGGCCGGATACTATCTTAATCAGTGTTATGCATGCCAACAATGAAGTCGGTTCCATTCAGCCCATATCAGAAATCGGCAAAATTGCCCGGGAAAAGGGAATTTTATTTCATGTGGATGCCGTTCAGTCTTTAGGTAAACTCCCCATCGATGTTGTCGAGATGAATATCGATTTGTTAACCGTCTCTAGTCATAAAATTTACGGACCTAAAGGGGTGGGGGCTCTATATGTTCGGAGGGGAGTAAAGATTTCACCACTGGTTTTCGGCGGCTCCCAGGAGAAAAAAATGCGTTCCGGAACAGAAAACGCACCCGGCATTATAGGGTTCGGTAAGGCTTGTGAATTAGCCGGTTTAAGAATGAATGAGGAAAATAAGGTGCTCCGACATCTGCGAGATAAACTAATTAAAGGTATTATGGATAATATACCGAGCGTAAAACTCAACGGTCCGTTAGGGGACAAACGCTTACCCAATAATGTTAACGTCAGCATTAATTTTGTCGAAGGAGAATCTCTGCTTCTTAGTCTCGATATGATAGGCATAGCCGCTTCCAGTGGGTCGGCTTGCACCTCCGGTTCTCTTGATCCCTCACATGTCTTATTGGCTATGGGGCTAAGCCACGAAGTAGCCCACGGATCATTGCGTTTTTCGTTAGGCAGGCAAAACACGGAGGAAGAGATTGATATAGTTATCCAAGAACTGCCTAAAATAGTGGAAAGATTGAGGGCTATGTCTCCTTTGTACAATAAAGCGGACTAATAAAGCGGACTAATTACAAGTAACTGTTTACGGCATCACAGGGGGTTCCTACCTTAAAAAAAGGAGAGATGATATGTATTCAGAAAAAGTTATCGATCATTTTACCAATCCTCGCAATGTAGGAGAAATTGAAAACCCTGATGGCATTGGCGAAGTGGGTAATGCAAAATGCGGAGATATTATGCGCATAACTTTAGATGTGGAAGATAATATAATCAAGGATATAAAATTTAAAACCTTCGGCTGTGGGGCTGCAGTTGCGACCAGCAGTATGGTTACAGAAATGGTCAAAGGCAAAACCCTGGAAGAGGCTTTGACTATTTCTAACGCAGCAGTGGCCGAGGCTTTAGGAGGATTGCCCCCTCTAAAAATGCACTGCTCCAACTTGGCAGCGGATGCTGTGCATGCGGCCATTAAAGATTATTTAAATAAAAAAGCCAAAGTGTAATTTATGTAGCTACTACGCGGTATGGACGGTCCATAACCGCTTTTATTTTTTGACAATGAATATTAGCTTCCAAAAATGGGAAACGTATATAACAAAGCTATTTCTAGATATCTTTATGATTGGGGGATTGGTATGAGGAGAATGAGAGATTTAATTATGTTGCCAATTATTGATCCCAATACCGGGGAAAGATTGGGCTGGGTTAAAGACATTGTCTTTGAGTCGGCTACTAATACTGTTACCGGCATAATTATGGAAAAAGATACTTTTCTCAAACCACAACAATTAAAAATCGCCAGAGCGGATATTGCTTCTTTCGGTAAAGAATCATTAACAATCGCCCAATTAACACCCCAGGAAGTTGTTGGAACCTGTTGGTCCCAAAAGGTTGGCAGCAAAGTATACAATGACAATGGCGATATCAAAGGAACAATCGGTGACATTTATGTGGATAATCTAGTACAAAACATTGTTGGCTATGAGATATCGGACGGTTTATTTGCCGATTTGTATAAAGGTCGAAATGCTGTTTTTCAAAATAATATTTTGGCCGAAAGTCAAGACGTTGTTATTATTGAAGGGGGGGTGTTGTCATGATTTGCCCTGTTTGCGGAGGCCGAGAAATTGGTAAGGTTGGAGTTGAACAATATTATTGTTGGGAGTGTTGTGTTGAGTTTAACAGTAATTCCGATAATGTAGTTGTTTACAACCTGGAAGAAGACGGCAGCTTAGTAGCCTGGGAAGATTTTTATGCCGAAACTTCGGAGACTGCCCAAGCCTTCGCCGAATAATAAAAACTATTATTTCTCACTCCCTTTAGAGGTTGGACTTGGCAAAGTCCGGCCTTTTTAATCGCCAATGGGTAAAGGGTATATAAGGGTATATGGGTATATAAGGGTATATGGGTATACATGATTAAAACAACAAAAGCACGCCTTGTCTTTATAATAGTAATCGTCATAATAGGTTTATATTTCTTATTAAAAGTAAGGGATATTATTTCCCCCTTTGTGGCCGGAGCGGTTTTGGCTTACTTATTAAGTCCCGCAGTGAAATGGCTGCAAAAGAAAGGTTTACGGCGCAAGGGAGCAGTGGCCGTAATTTTTATCTGGATTAGTTTTCTTATGATCTTTATAGTTTTCATGGTTTTGCCCTTGATTTATTTGGAAATAGGCAAACTGGCCATTGTTTTGCCCGACAGACTTCAGGTTATTAACAACTATCTTGAGAACCTGAAAAGCAATTATACCCAGGCCGGTTTACCCGGTGAAGTTAACCGGCTCATTGATGAACAAATACTGCGCAGTCAGGATATGCTTATTAATTGGCTGGAAAACATATTGCAAAATTTACCATCTATTCTGGTGTCTATAGGTTTATTGGTGTTATCGCCTATACTCGCGATCTACTTTTTACTGGATTGGCCCAGAATTACCCAAAGCATTATTAATCTGGTACCGGCCAGGGTAAGGGGAGAATGGCTTCGTTTACTGCAGGAAATAGATTATCTTATTCAGCGTTATATTCAGGGCAATATTATTGATGCCTTAATAGTCGGTTTGCTCATAGGTTTTGGAGTCAAAATAGTTGGCATGGAATATGCGCTGCTCATCGGTGTTATCTGTGGCGTAACAAATTTAATCCCCTATTTCGGGCCGGTTCTGGGTACTGTTCCTTCTGTGCTGTTGGCTCTGGGGAAAAGCCCCCTTATGTCTTTGAAAGTTCTTTTGGTTATTATTATTGTCCAGCAACTGGATAGCAATTTTATTAATCCTTATCTTATGAGCAATAAACTCGGTTTGCATCCTCTGTGGGTAGTGTTCGCCCTGCTGGCCGGAGGAGAAATAGGCGGCATTTTTGGTATGTTGATCGCCATACCTTTGGCTGCGGTTTTGAGGATAATATTCCGTCATATTTACTATTATCTGGTATCTCCCCGGGAACTGAAGACAACTAAGAATTAGGAATTAATCTACGGCAAGGGTGTCTTCCACTGCTTAATTGCCGGGCAAGCCTGGGGGGTTAAGTGCTGTTGACAGTAAACTCCACAATTGGCTATACTTAAAAGAGTTCATTTGAGCCTCGAAATTAAGGAGGAAAAAGATGTATAGCGGTAACCAATTAAGAGAAATGTTTCTAAAATTTTTCGAAGAAAGAGGCCATAGTATTCAGCCTAGCGCTTCGTTAATTCCTAAAGATGATCCGACTTTGCTGTTGACGGTGGCAGGCATGGTCCCGTTTAAACCTTATTTTTTGGGTCAAGTGGAACCGCCCTTTGCCAGAGCCACATCTGCTCAGAAATGCGTACGGACTCCTGACCTGGAATCTGTAGGTCGAACAGCCAGACATCATACTTTTTTCGAGATGTTGGGCAACTTTTCTTTTGGTGCTTATTTTAAAAAAGAGGCTATTAGCTGGGCTTGGGAATATATTACCGGGGTATTAAAAATTCCTGAAAGCAAACTGTGGGTAACCATACACCCGGAAGATGAAGAGGCTAAGAATTATTGGATAAAAGAAGCGGGAGTAGACCCGGCAAGAATCGTAATCGATGAGAGTAATTTTTGGGCCGCAGGCCCTGTTGGACCCTGTGGGCCATGTTCCGAGATTTACGTTGATTTGGGCGAAACTCGAGGCTGTGGTAAACCGGACTGCGCTATAGGCTGTGATTGCGATCGGTTTCTTGAAATATGGAATCTGGTTTTTATGCAATATAATCGGGATGAAAAGGGAAAATTAACTCCGCTTCCCAAACAAAACATTGATACCGGCATGGGTCTGGAGCGTATTGCTTCCGTCATGCAAGGAGTCGATTCTAATTTTGATACCGATCTTTTTATGCCTATTATCAATAGGGTTGCTCAAATAGCAAACACAGCCTATAAAAAAGACGCTAAAACCGACACGGCCTTAAAAATTATAGCTGATCATGCCCGGGCGGTTTGCTTCATGCTGGCAGACGGTATCCGTCCCAGCAGTGAAGGAAGAGGATATGTTTTACGGCGTATTTTGCGCCGGGCAGTACGCTACGCCCGTCTCCTGGGGATAGAAAAACCCTTTTTAGAGCAATTGCTTAGGGTTATTCAGGAACACTATGCCCATCACTATACCGAACTTAAAGAAAATGAGAATTTTATTTTGAACCACTTGCGTTTGGAAGAAAAAAATTTCTTGGCCACCTTGGAACAAGGGACTTTAATCTTACAGGAAAAAGTCAGTTCTTTAAAACAAGCGGGTTTAACAAGTCTAAGCGGCCAAGATGCTTTTCATCTCTATGATACTTATGGTTTCCCGGTAGAACTTACCGCAGAAATACTGGAGGAAGAAGGTCTAACAGTTGACCTGGAGGGCTTTAAACAAGCTTTTGAAGAGCACCGGCGGCTGGCAAAGGAACAGTCCCGGCAAATGAAGGCAACTCTGGAAAAGACTGCTTTAATAGAGAAAGCTAAGCAAACCGGGCCTACTGAATTCACCGGTTATCAGGAAATAGTTTCCGAGGCTAGAATTCTAGCTTTATTTGTAGAAGATGAGGAAACCGACAGCGTAGGGGAAGGGGAAGAAGTAAGCTGTCTCTTAAATAAAACTCCTTTCTATGTGGAAAGCGGTGGGCAGGTGAGTGATGAGGGAATACTGCAGACTGCTAAAGCGGTGGCTCAAATTAAGGAATTAAGAAAACTGCCTAACGGTACTGTTTTGCATCGCCTTTTTGTTAAGACAGGGGTATTGAAAAAAGGAGATATTGTTCAGGCTGTTGTGGATTCAGAAAGCAGAAAAGCAACAGCCCGTCATCATAGTGCGACTCACTTATTACACCAGGCTCTGCGTCAGGTGTTGGGCGAACATGTTCAGCAGGCCGGTTCATTGGTAACCAAAGAACGTCTGAGATTTGATTTTGCTCATTTCTCGGCCTTAACTCCGGAACAGATTACGGCCGTAGAAAATGAAATTAATGAGCAAATCCTGGCCAATATACAGGTTCGAGTAAGGGAAATGTCTATAGATGAGGCGCGGGAAAAAGGTGCCATAGCTTTATTCGGTGAAAAGTACGGCCATATGGTACGTGTTGTAGAAATAGGCAATTACAGTATGGAGCTTTGCGGCGGTACCCATGTACAAAGTACCGGGGAAATTGGGCTGGTTAAAATTGTCTCTGAAGGAGGCATTGGAGCCGGCTTAAGAAGAATTGAAGCCGTTGCAGGTCAGGAAACTTTAGAATATTTAAGAAAAATGGAATATCAGCTTGCTGAAATCAACCATCTGCTTAAAGGACAGGGCCAGGATACGGTAAAAAGGGTGGATGCTCTAATCACCCAGGTAAAAGATTTAGAAAAAGAAATTCAGCACTTAAACGCCAAACTCTCAAAATACGAGGCTGATAATATATTATCTAAAGTCCAGGACGTGTCCGGAATAAAATTGCTGGCGGCCAAAGTGCAGGCTGCAGATATGGATACTCTTCGTCAAACGGCCGATATGCTTCGAGACAAGTTAAGCGAAGGGGTGATTGTCCTAGGTGCTGTGGTTGAGGGAAAAGTAAACTTGGTTACAGTGGTTAATCCCCCGGGTTTGAGAGGGCTCCATGCCGGAAAAATTATTAAGGAAATAGCCGCTATTACCGGTGGCGGCGGGGGTGGAAGACCTGATATGGCTCAAGCCGGAGGTAAGGACACTTCCAAATTGGGAGAAGCATTAGATAAGGCTAAAGTTATTATTGGCAACTTTTTAGGTTAGACTAAATTTAACCAAAAGGACAAATAAAACAAATTATTTTCCCTAGTGCTATTTTCCTAACAGGTAATTTATCGGGCATGAAGAATACTTATGGAGAATAGTATATACTAAAAACTGGTAAGGAAGGAGGTATAAACCGTGAGTAATAAGATAGAAGAAACCATGATGTTTAAATCCCAAACCGGAGACAATTCCGCAAGGGAAATATTACAACAGGTTTATGCTGCTTTGCAGGAGAAAGGGTATGATCCAATTAACCAGTTGGTTGGCTATCTTATGTCGGGGGATCCTGTTTATATTACCAGTCATAATCAGGCCAGGACCAAGATACGGAAATTAGAAAGATACGAATTGTTAGAGGAATTAGTAGGATATTACCTCAAAGATCTTTAAAAAACGGCAGGGGACACAGTCAAAACATGTCTCTTAAAGGGGTAGGGGGGCACACTTCCAGAAAGTATGTCCCCTAAATTATAGTCAAGGGATACATCTTATTTCGAAAAGTGATCGGAGGATACATGTTTTTTGCGCAAGGTAAAACTAGGATATAATGGGCCCATAGTTTCAGAGATCTGTTTCGGTAGCCTGGCTATTTCACCGCTTCAGGGTAGAGTTTCTTTAGAAGAAGGTAGAGATGTTTTGGAATATGCTTTGGCCTCGGGAATAGACTGGGTTGACACGGCTGAAATCTATGATAACTATGAGCAATTACGGCCGGTGTTGGATAAATATCCCGAGACCAAGGTTGTCAGCAAATCCTATGCTGTAACTGCTGCTGAGCTTCGAAAAAGCATAGATAAGGCTAGGTTAGGTCTAAACCGCGATGTTATCGATATTTTTATGCTGCATGAACAGGAAAGCCATTTAACCCTTTTGGGTCATGCTCAAGCCTGGGAAGCCCTTCTGGAGGCCAAAGCGTCCGGTTTAGTTAGGTACATAGGAATATCTACCCATGCTGTGCAGGGAGTCCGGGCGGGTGCTTTGCAGCCCGGGCTAGATGTTATTCATCCTCTGGTTAATTATCAGGGCTTAGGTATTATTGACGGTAATTTGGATGACATGTTGCAAAGTATTGCTTTTGCAGCCGAACTAGGTATAGGTATGTATGCCATGAAAGTATTTGGTGGCGGTCATTTGACTGCTAATCCGGAAAAAGCTTTGCACTTTGTTAGATCTTTGCCGGGTATTCAGGCTATGGCTTTAGGTATGTCCTCTCGGCAGGAGGTTGATTTTAATTTAGCCCTGTTGGCCGGTGAGCAAATCCCAGAGCAGCTCCGCCATAGTGTTCTGTACCGGGAAAAAAAACTTTATATTGCCGATTGGTGCCAGGGATGCGGGAAATGTCTTTCTGCCTGTCCCCAGCAGGCCTTGTACTTAAAAAACGGTAAAGCTACACTAGTAGCTGAGCGTTGTGTTCTTTGCGGTTACTGTAGCCGAAAGTGTGAACATTTTTGTCTGAAAATTGTCTAAGTTGGTTAAACTAAAAGAGTAGGAGGTAGAGGGACACTGCGGATTATGGGGCTTGATCTAGGCGAGAAAACAATCGGGGTGGCTATGAGCGATCCTTTGGGTCTAACCGCCCAAGGTATAACGGTAATAAAAAGATCTTCCAAAGACTTGGAAGAACTTCAACGTTTGATTACCGATTACGAAGTTACGGAAATAGTAATTGGTTTGCCGCGCCATATGAACGGTAGCTTAGGGGATAGAGCGCTTCAGACCCAGAAATTTGCTTCCCGGCTGGAACAAACATTTCAGCTGCCGGTAACGCTTTGGGATGAACGTTTAAGTACTGTGGGAGCGGAAAGAGCTTTACTGGAGGCAGATGTTTCCCGGGCCAAAAGAAAGAAAATAATCGACAAAATGGCAGCTGTTTTCATTCTTCAGGGCTACTTGGACAGCCGATAAATAAATTTGACATTCCTTACCTGCGATAGTAGAATTACAATATCTATTTGGAGAGGTGAATAATATGACCGATGATTTCAATAAACTAGAAGAAATGGAAGAGGGTTATGATATTATTGTCTTAAATGACGATGAGGGTCATGAGCATGAATTTATGCATTTGGAAAGTCTCGAAGTGGACGGCAATACCTACTATGTACTTCTGCCGGTTGATGAAGCCGAAGAAGAGGACGATGAGGCTGAAGCCATTATTCTGAAACTTAGCAAGGATGAAAATGGCGAGGATATATTAATGGATATTGAAGACGATGAAGAATGGGAAAAAGTCGCCGATGCTTGGGAAGAACTGGATGACTTTGATGATGAAGAATAACCGCAACATACATAAAACAATTTAAAGTTGAACAGGCAGAAACTCAAGAACAAAATCTTGGGTTTCTTCTTTCTTTAAAAAGCGTTATAATTAAAAAAAATCCTACAATAAAAGGCATAAAGTTGAGAAAGAAGAGAGAAAAATGCAATCACGAAGTGGTAATCGAAGACTTTCAATAAAAAAAGCTTTTAAAACCACCTTCCTTATCTTGCTGCTGGTGTTGGCCGGGGCAGGATTTTGGTTTTCTCACAACCTTAAACCGGTTTCCTCTACGGCTCAGACCCGGGTATTTGTAATAGAGCAAGGTATGCCGGCCTCTAAGGTGGCTGAAGAATTAAAAAAGCAAAATATTATTAGAAATGCACAGGCTTTTCTGCAGCTTTGCCGATGGCAAAAGGCGGATTCTAAACTTATGGCCGGTATGTATTATCTTTCTCCGGACATGAGTTCCCGTGAAATACTTGAGACCTTGCTTCAAGGCACGGAACCGGAAGTGGTTAGAATTACTATTCCTGAAGGCTATACGGTGGAGCAGATTGTCAATACCCTGGTAAACAATGGTTTAGGAACCGAAAAGGAATATTATAAGGCCATGGCTTCGTTTAGTGCCCAAGATTATGCTTTTTTGAAAGGAATACCAAACGGTAAAAACCGTCTGGAAGGGTTTCTTTTTCCGGATACCTATTTTTTTGATAAAAAAGCTAAACCAAGAGATGTCATTGACCGTTTTTTGCAGCGTTTTAGCCGGGAATTAACGCCTGAGACTAGAAATAAACTGGAGGAAATGAATCTTTCTATTTATGATTGGGTAATTCATGCTTCTATAGTGGAAAGAGAAGCACAAAAACAAGAGGAACGGCCGGTGATTGCCGGGGTTTTTGCTAATCGTCTTCGGATTGGTATGCCCTTGCAGTCCTGCGCTACGGTACAGTATGTGTTAGGTGAGGTCAAACCGGTGCTAAGTACTGAGGATACAAAAATAGATTCTCCTTACAATACTTATAAATACCCCGGTCTTCCTCCAGGTCCTATTTCTAATCCGGGGCATGCCTCTTTGCAAGCGGTGCTTTACCCGGAAAAAACGGACTACTTGTATTTTGTAGCCAAGCAAGATGGCAGTCATGCCTTTGCTGTTACTTATCAACAGCATTTAAATAATATTGCCAAGTATCAATAGTTTGTATTACTGCCATAAGCACCTCTTTTTAAGATTTTGTTTATATATTGTTTGCTTATATAATATGGAGTGGATTATTTAGTGCGTAGTTTAATTCTTAACCTTCGGGAGGTATCATGAAAAAACCTGAACTTCTTGCTCCCGCCGGGGACTTGGAGAAACTCAAATTCGCTTTGGAATATGGGGCCGATGCCGTTTATGCTGCGGGAAGCTCTTTTGGCTTAAGAGCCTATGCCGGTAACTTTGATGCTGAAGAGTTGCACCAGGCTGTAGAATATACGCATAAACTAGGGCGTAAGATTTACATTACCGTTAATATATTTGCCCATGAACCGGATTTTGAATATTTGAAGGATTATTTGGGACAATTAAAGGCTTTGCAGGTTGACGGCCTTATTGTTTCTGATCCGGGAGTCCTTAGAGCAGCCCAAAAGTATGCACCCGGACTGGAGATTCATTTAAGCACCCAAGCCAACTGTACTAACTCGGCCAGTGCCAACTTCTGGTTTAGTCAAGGCCTAAAAAGGGTGGTGTTGGCCAGAGAGCTAACCCTGCAAGAAATAAGAGAGATCAGCCGGCGAACCGCAGGAGAGCTGGAGATATTCGTACACGGTGCTATGTGTATGTCCTATTCAGGGCGCTGTTTGTTGAGCAATTACCTTACCGGCCGAGATGCCAACCGGGGAGAATGTACTCATCCTTGTCGCTGGGGTTACGCTCTGGTAGAAGAAAAGAGGCCGGGCCAATTTTTCCCTATCGAGGAGGATGCCAGGGGTAGCTACATTTTTAATTCCCACGATCTATGCCTGCTGCCCTATTTGCCGTTGCTTAAAGATTTAAGGCTGGCCAGCTTTAAGATAGAAGGCCGTATGAAAGGTACTTACTATGTGGCCAGCACAGTAAAGGTTTATCGTCAGGCTATCGATACCTTATGGGAACAAGGAGAAGAGGAGTTTAACCGGAAACTTGCTTTATGGCTTAAGGAACTGGATAAAGTCAGCCACAGGGACTATTCTTCGGGTTTTCTTTTCGGCAAGCCAGGAGCGGAAGCTCATAATATCGAGACTTCCAATTATATTCGGGAATATAGCTTTGTGGGCCGGGTATTGACCCCGGAAGAATACAGTAGGCCGGAGCAGATAAAGATAAAGGGTTCGGAAAAAGAATGCATTTCTTGGATTGAACAACGCAACCATTTCCGGGTAGGAGAAGAATTGGAAGTGCTTTCTCCTCAGGAGGACCCATGGACTTTTAAAGTAACAGGTTTATGGGATGAAGAAGGTGCAGAAGTGGAAGTTGCCCGCCATCCCCAACAAAAACTAAAAATTACTGTGCCCAGACCCTTAAGTCCCTTCACTATTTTGCGCCGGGAAAAGACCAAAACTTTAAAATAAAATCGGGAGAACAATTATTTTATGCATGACCAAAGAAAAAATATTGATTGCAAAGCAGAAAAAACCGATTGGCAGGATTGTGATTGTCTGGTCAAGGCCAGAGTGCCGCGCTCAGAGATTCAAATGCTGTGTAAATTGGTGGAAAGCATGGGACATTTGGGCGTGGTCACTACCACCGACCGCCTGGCGGGGGAAGTATTAATCCAAACCACCAGGCATTGTTGGCCGGAGCTTAAATTTTTATTGCAAAAAGCCAATATCAAGATTGAATTTTTATCTTAATTAGGGCTACAATGGCATCCATTGTCAATTTTATAATAATAATGTAGAATTAATTCCGGACATTATACTAGTAAGGGGATATGCCGGGGATGAAAAAACAATGGTTGGCAGTGATTAACGACAACAACCTTATTGTTGCTCATCTTGCCCTCAAGAAGAACAAACTTAAAATATTTTTTTTGGACAGCCTAAAACTGGAAGAAAACTTAAACGACTACTCTTCTCAGAAAGAAAGTAACAGTTTTGACTATATAAAAAATTGGTTTCGGGCCAATAAAATTCCTTGTGAAAAACTAAAACTAACTGTATCTAGTCTGGGATTGGTTACCAGGGTAGTTTCCTTACCCTTAATGTCCAGAAATGATCTGGAGAAGCTGGTTAATAATCAAATTAGCCAGTATTTTACTATTGATATCGAAAATTATATTATAGATTATAAAATTCTTAACAAATATTATGAGAACAAGAAGCCTATGATCAATGTTCTGCTGGCTGCTTTACCTAAACAAAAAATTGCCTCTATCTGGTCAATATGTCAATACCTAGGATTTGAACCGAGAGTAATTGATTTGTCGGCAGACTGTTTAACTAGAATATATTCTACACTGGCTGCCCGCAATAAGCTTTCGGGAGACATGGTCATAGTTTCTCTTTCTGAAAACAAAGTAGAGTTTGTCCTTTTAAACAAAGGAATTTTCTTTTTATACTCCGATCTGGAAATAGATCTTAAGGCTATTGCTGCCGGCCTCACTAAGCAAAACGCTGAAAGACAGACCGAGGGTAATTCTGTTCCAGAAGAATCTATGCAAGCAGAGTTAGAAATTGCTAGCTTTTTAGCCAGGACAAAGGAATTTGTGCTTGAGGATTTGTATATTCCAAAAGAAAAAATTCCTTTTCTAAACATTACAGAATCCGATCTGGACCCAGCCCAGAAAATAAAGCATAGCAAACAATTAATGTACAGCAAACAGTCTTCAGCTAATAAAGATGAAGATTTGCCGGCGGAGTATTCTTTGAACCCACTTATTGCGGCCTTGGCAGGTCTTCTGAGCATTTATGAAACCAGTCATTACGGAAAAAAGGTGAGCAAAATTTATCTAACCGGAGAATACTGTTTTTTGCCATATGTGCCTGAAATTATGTCTAAAAATTTAGGAATAGATACTGTAGTCGGTTTTCCCGGATGGGATCCAAAAATTAGGGTAAAAAACAGCAAACTCAGCTCTGACTGGCCAAAGTATGGAAGCTTATACGGTCTTGCCTTGCGGGAGGATTAAATGAAGGAACGTAAACAGTTAAATTTTGCTCAAAGGTGGAAAATTGCTCAGCGGAATTTGTCCCCTCTTGCCGGTAGCAAAAGGTTGTGGGGGCCGCTTTTGGTCTGCCTGGGGTTGGTTGTTGTCCTGGCCTTAACTCCCTGGCTATGGCAGTACAAACTTGGTTATAGATTAAAACAACTGGAAAGAAATATGGCCGATTATCAAGATGTAGCCGCCTTAGACCTTGAGGTGACCGAACTTCAGACCCAGCTTGCTAAAATGAATACCTTTCAGCAAATAATAATTGAAAAGAAAAAAGACCCTCAAGTTATAATTGAAGGTATCACTAAACATTTGCCCCTTGGCTCTCGAATGCTTTCTTTTGCCTTGGAAGATGAAAATACCATTCAGATAACAGTTATTCTCAACGAGCCGTCTGATATAACCCAACTTTGGGGCAGCCTTAGTAACTCGGATATGTTTATGGAGTTGGACATCAGCTCCGTTTCGATGCTTGAAGAACAACAAATATTGAATTTAACTTTAAAGTTAAAATAATCAGGAGAAAAGGCTAGTATGGCTAATCGTGAAAAACCGTATAAGCAAATAGCTATATTAACAATTATTATTGCCGTAACCTTAATAACTTTGTATGTAGTTTATCTTTTTATTCCTCAATTAAGTGTTATTCAGGCTAAGACCCAACTTGTTAAGGAGAAAACGGATTATTTGGCTAAAATGGAGAGAGGTTATCGAAATTACTCTCAGTTAGAAGAACAGGCAGCAGATTTAAGCACTCAAATCTCAGTCTTGGAGAATGAAATTCTCAAAGGAATGGACAAACCGGAAATTGTACTCGCGGTTTACAGTACAGCTAAGCAAAGTGGGGTTCAGCCGGTAAGCTTAAGTTTTGAAACTCTTGAGGATCAAGGCACTTATGTCGTGCTGCCGCTGGATTTTTCCTGTGAAGGCCCTTATGACAAGGTTATGGCTTTTATTCAGGAACTCCAGCAAGGGGCGCAATATTTTTTTACGCTTGATAGCATGAATTATAAGCAGCAGGGGGATAAGGTAAATGCTAAGATGCGATTGCTTACTTATTTTTATAAAGTGGAATAAATTTTAGTATAATAATTTTTTCAAGCAGACCGATTTAGAGCAGGCCCGATTTAGGGTCTGCTCTATTTTTCGTAAAATTACCAACCCTTATGTGGAGTATTTTTTTCTCCGGCGCATAGTTATTATTAGGCAGGCGAAAGGGGTTGGCAGAAAAATGATTACCGAACTTTTCCTAGTGAGTTTGGCTTTATCCGTAATTAAAGGGGTCACACTGCTTGTATCTTATATTAACAACAATGCTTTTCCTCAGCCCTTAGGGGAGCAGGAAGAAAGTGAATACTTAAAAATATTGGCTGATTTTAAAAGAACGGATATAGAGGCTCCCAATGAGCTTATGGTAGAAAATGCCAGAAATAAGCTAATAGAGCATAACTTGAGGCTTGTCGCCCATCTTGTAAAAAAATATGACGGTACGGGAGAGGATAGCGACGACCTTATTTCTATAGGTACAATTGGTTTAATTAAGGGGATTAATACTTATAACCCTGATAAAGGAACCCGATTGGCGACTTATGCCGCTCGTTGTATAGAAAATGAAATATTAATGTATCTGCGTTCTCTTAAAAAGTCCAGAGGCGAGGTCTCGATGTATGATCCCATCGGTACAGATAAAGAAGGCAACACCATAAATCTTATTGACGTTTTGGGAACCGATCCCGATGCTATTTCCGATCAAGTCGAAAGTGAATTTGAACAAAAAGCTGTCTTGGAAAAACTAAAATGTCTATCCCATCGGGAACGTCTGGTAGTCCAACTTCGTTTTGGTCTTATGAACGCACCTAGAAAAACTCAGAGAGAAATTGCTAAGATTCTGGGTATATCAAGATCTTATGTTTCCAGAATTGAAAAAAAAGCTGTCCAGAAATTGATGGAGGAAATGAAAGACCATCGTCTTAATTGAGGAAACACATTTTAGTCGCAATGCTAATAATTGACAATATTAGATAAATCTTTTATGATTTTGGTAGAAAATGAAAATTTTCTACTTTTTATTGGTGCGCCACGCATGGTGCGTAGCTAGGCGGTGAAAGTCCGCTATGGGGGCTGGTAGTTGCCAACCATTAGCTTAAGGCAAGGGTGTCCCTCGCGAGAGGGAATCTGAAGGAAGCCGGCGGCAAAGTTCCGACCCGAGGAACACGAATCATATTAGGCATATACTGTGGGATGAGCCTGCCAAACAAGGCAAAATCCAATAAACTGCACGGACACAGTATATGTAGATATGGCGGGTACATGGGATGAAAGTTACGTGCCTTACCGTGGGAGGTCTCACGGACGCATGGAACGTATTTGCGAAATGCGGTTGAAACAAGATTTGTCGTGAGAAGTCAGCAGAAGCCATAGTACGGAGGTGTTCAAGATACCGAAGGAAGGGCCGAACCAAAGGAGGTGTGGGTCAATGAAGGTTACTGAAAGTGGCAATTTAAAACACAGACAACTTCATTTTGAAGACTATCTGCAAATGGTAGCTGCGGAACAGAGTGATATTGTATAATAATACTTGACACGAAGACCTCGAACAAATAGTCTAGAAAAAAGAAAAAACGGAGGTCAGCCATGTCAGAAAAAGTAAAGAGAATTACTAAACAGTATACAAAAG
>JAAYMU010000101.1 GCA_012521215.1 Peptococcaceae bacterium
ATATAATTAGAGTTAAGCATAAGCAAAACCTCCTGTAAATGATCGTGGTGGGTTTATTTACCCGGTAGGTTTTCGCTTATGCTTTGTTTTTTTCCTGCTACTTACCCCAACATTTATTATAGAACCTTATTTATTTAATAAATATTAGTAATGCTATTTTCTTCTTCAGTCTTTTTAATAAAGGGTATATTGTTTCATATGCCAAGTATATATAGGTATAGCTAATTCCAATAATTGACAGATAAGCTAAAATATGATACTTTAAAATTAATGCTCTTAACTGCTCAAAAGTTAAAGAACTTTCAAGGTAAAAAACTCTTTTTAAAAAGGAACTATCCCGGGATTAAATATAGTTTTCTAAACATTTAATGAGAGTGAGGAGCATTTATGCAAATAAAAAAATTTTGGACCTACGAGAATAAAACAGTCGTAGTTTTATTCTTTGTATTTGGCTTTGTCTTTGTTGACCGTTTAGCTTTAACTTTTTTAGCGCCTTTTGTAACTAAAGATTTAGGCATAAGCAATGCTGAGCTGGGACTGGTCTTCACAGTTTTTGCTATCACTTGGTCTTTGTCAGGTTATTTTGGAGGTTATATTTCAGATAAAAAAAGCAGCAAAAAAGCCGTATTATTAATCTCAGTTATTGCCTTTTCTATTTGTTCTTTTTCTACAGGTTTGGTTATGTCCTTGGGCATGTTGTTGATTATCAGGGGCATAATGGGTTTATTTGAAGGACCGGTGCTACCAATTGCCCAAACAATACTAAGAATGGCTTCCACTGAGTCCCGGCGCGCCTTTAATATGGCCCTAGTCCAATCTACAGGTCCTTGCCTGCTGGCCTCTCTTTTAGGTCCGATAGTTCTTGTAGCCATTGCTATTGCCGTTGGTTGGAGGACCACCTTTTACTTCACTATTATCCCCGGTATAATTCTGGCCTATATAATATGGAAAGTAATCAAAGAACCAACAATTCCGGAGGCAGAAAGATCTTCTTTAACAGCTGGGCCAGATGAAAAAGTATCTTTATTTGGAACATTAAAATATAAAAATATTAAATTACTGTCTATAATTGTTCCCTGTGTAGTCGGCGCCTATATTTCTTTTATTAATTTCGGTCCTTTATACCTGACAGAAGTTGTCCAATATTCCCCTTCTACCATGAGCATTGTTATGGGAGTCAATGGTTTATCCGGACTATTGACCGGTTTTGCGATCGCGGCTCTTTCCGACAAATTCGGCAGAAAGCCAGTTGCTTATTTTACATTAGTAATTGGTATAATTGCCGCTATAGGAATTGCTTATTTATCACCGAATGTTGTTATTCTATGTATATTTATATTCTTATTGAGTGTTGCCAGTGGAATTATGTGTGTCTTTATGTCCGTAATTCCTTCGGAATCGGTCCCCCCAAAAGTTGTGGCCTCCGGTATAGGTCTGGTAACAGGAATCGGAGAATTGATAGGAGGTGTTGTAGGGGGTATAGTCGTAGGTTTATTGTCGGATAGGTTTGGCTTGATATCTATCTTTTGGGTAATTGTGATTTGCTATGCCATTACCCTCTATCTTACAGTTTTTGTTCAGGAAACAGCTCCTGTAAAGGTGCGAAAAAATAACCAAACTGCTGCTCCATTATAAAGGGCTTTAAAATTTATACTATTTTTAATTAAACAAACGGAATTAAAGATAAACAAAAATTAACCAAAAGAGGCTGTCTGAAATCAAAATTTCACACAGCCTTTTAGCTTTTTATGAATATTGATTAAAGTACAATTTCGTATATTATTAATACTCGTGGTAAACTAAATATAAACTAAAAATTTATACGGAAAGGATTATCGAGGTTGAGCAAGAGAACCGGCAAAAATGTAAAAATACTAATTTCCAGACTAAAAATATCTTGCCTATTTTTGGGGCCTTTAATGGCCTTAGTATTCATGAATGTCTTAAATAGCGGAAATGTAAGCGGGATATTTATTTGGTTAGTAAAATTTCCGCATATCTTTTTCCTGAACTATTTATTGCTATTTGGTATTATAAATATTTTTATTCTATTGCCTTTTAGAGTATATTTGACTACCAGCAGTATTTTTTTAATATTGTTTTCAATTTTAGGGTTTATAAGTCGCCAGAAAATGGCCATAAAAGGGACACCTTTGCTCCCTTCAGATATTTTTTTAATTAAAGAAGCGTTTAAAGTTGCGGGTAGTTTTACTTCCATATACATTTATCTTACCTTATTGTGTTTAATTGCTATTTTTATAATTTTACTGTTATTAAAGCATACTCCCAAGCATAAATATAGATGGTCTTCCAGAGTGGTAATTTCCCTTTTATCCTTAATTTTATTGTTTAATTTCTACTTTAATTTCGGTTTTATCCAAAAGGCCTTTGGCTTGGAAACTATAAATTATAGCCCCAAAATTAACTATGAACAAAACGGCTTACTGGTCGGTATGATACTTAATACGCAAAATCTCAATGTGGATGAACCTATAGATTATCGGTCAGAAAATATAAAACAAATACTGGAAAATATAGAAGTTGCTTATGAGGTTGAACCTGACTTTAACCCCAATATAATTATGGTTATGAGTGAAGCCTTTTGGGATCCGCTGTTAATGACCAATGTAACCTTCAGTCAAGATCCGATTCCTTTTTTTCGCTCTCTTCAGCAAACTCGAACCAATGGTACTATGTTGTCTCCCGTTTATGGCGGGGGAACAGCCAATACCGAAATGGAGGCCTTGACGGGGTTTTCCACCCATTTTTTTGCTAACGGGGTTGTTCCTTACGCCAAATATATCAACAAACCTTTGGAAGCCTTGCCGTTTATTCTAAAAAGGCAAGGGTATGCAGCTACAGCAATTCACACTTATGATAACTGGTTTTACAGCCGTAACAGCGTCTACGAAAAATTAGGTTTTGACAAATTTATAAGTAAAGAGTTTTTTAATGATCCTGAATATAAAGGCTCATATATTCGTGACACTGAATTAACTCAAAAAATTCTCACTGCGATCCAAGCCACTGAACAGCCGGATTTTATATTTGCGCTTTCCATGCAGGCTCACGGGCCTTATCCCAGTGAAGAAAACCCAGAGAACACCATTAGCGTATCTTGCGACACATTAAGTTCGAGTGGCCAGGCCATTCTCAGCAATTATGTCAATACCATAAATGATGTCGATAAATCATTGGCTCGACTTATTCAGGAATTAGAGCAAATCGAGGAGCCTACGCTGGTGATTTTCTTTGGCGATCATCTTCCGCTTCTTGGCGAGGACTACAGTGTCTATAAAGAAGCCGGTTTTATCAACGGTGATAATTCTTACCAGGATTATCAAAAATTATATAGTGTACCTTATGTTACTTGGGATAATTATTCAACTTCCAAGCAGTATTATCGGTTATCTGCTAATTTTCTGGGCCCTTTAACCTTACAATTAGCTAAAAAAGAAGGTGGACCCCTTATGGATTTTCTCTCTCAATTTTTGGGGAAGGATAAGGTAATCATCAATTCTAATTATTGGAGCCAAGAAGAAATTTCACCCCTGATGCTGGAACATTATAAAGTATTGCAGTACGATTTAATGTTCGGTGAAGAATACACCTATCAGTTTAGACCCGAAAACCGACCCTGGGAAAACAAGAACTTTGTGCTGGGAGAAGGAGCCACAATTATCAACAAAGTGGATTTGACAGATGGTTGTCTTTTCATTCAGGGAGAGAATTTTGTCCAAAAACATACAGTGTATATCAATGATAATCCGGTGGAAACCGATTATATTGATGCTCAAAATATTAAAGCTTCAGGGGCTAAAAACCTTAAGAACAAGAACGAGTTTAGGGTTCAAGTTAAATTAGTTGACAGCCAGCAGAACGTAATTTCAGAATCCAATAACTATACTTTCCAATCTCCATAATTTTAAGCTCCGTAGAAAAAAATTAAGGAAAAAAGTCTCAATATGTAGAAATAGTATTTAAAAACGCCGGTGAAAATATTATTATAGTAATATAAACCATTTATGATAGTGATAGGAACCAATTTTTCGGCTAACACAGCTTAAAATGTAAAAATTGCCCTTATTTTTTGCCGATTTTTTTTATTTAGACATAACCCCCCTAATTATTAACATAGCTATAGAAGGAAATATATGTAATAATAGGAGAAGAGAGACGTGAATAGAACTAGGAAACAAGCTTATTCTCTAAGGCCTGGAGCTAAGCATTATATGCCGGCGCTGGATGGATTAAGAACCTTAGCTGTATTTGCCGTTATTGCCTACCATTTTGATTTTGCTTGGGCAGGGGGAGGATTGCTTGGTGTTTGTCTGTTCTTTGTCCTGTCCGGATACTTAATCACAGATCTTCTGGCCAACGAATGGGATTTAACCGAACGTATCGACTTAAAAAATTTCTGGCTGCGACGAGCCAGAAGGTTGTTGCCTGCCTTGTTTGTTATGTTGGCTGCTGTTGCTTTATGGTTAATGATTTTTGATCCTTCCAGGTTGCCCTCTTATTGGCAAGATGAACTAGCTTCGATATTTTATGTTAGCAACTGGTGGTTTATATACCATGAGGTATCTTATTTTGAAAGTTTTGGCCCACCGTCACCTTTAGGACATTTGTGGTCTTTAGCTGTCGAAGAGCAGTTTTATATATTCTGGCCCTTGCTCATCTGGTTGGGATTTTATGCAATACGGCACAAGGGCCGTTTGGCTCTGTTGACTATGGTCGGAGTTATAGTTTCAGCACTAGCCATGGCTTTGATATATCAGCCCGGCATGGATCCTAACCGGGTATATTACGGAACAGATACCAGAGCTTTTTCTTTGCTTCTTGGAGCTGCCTTGGCTCTTGTTTGGCCCAGCCGCAAGCTGAATAGACAAATATCCGCCAATTTTCGTCGGGCTCTGGATCTATGTGGCCTTGTAGCACTTATTATCGTCTTATTGCTTATGTGGCGTACAAATCAATACCAAACTTCTCTTTATAGGGGAGGTTTAGTGCTATTTTCTGTAGCTTCCGCTGTATTAATTGCGGTGTTGGCTCATCCGGCCAGTCGTTTAGGCTGGTTATTTGGTCGAGAACCATTGCGTTGGCTCGGAGTCCGTTCTTATGGTATTTATCTCTGGCATTTTCCGGTTACTGTATTAACCAGTCCCGTTGTAAATACCAAAGGACCGGAATTAACATTGATCTTTTGTCAACTGGCGGCTTGTCTTATTCTTGCTGCTTTGTCCTATCGTCTGGTAGAAGAACCCATTCGTTATGGGGTCTGGAAAAAACCACAATTAAGGCCCAATTACCAAAAAGGAGGCCTATGGATGAGCGGGAAAACAGCTTCCAATGTGGGCTTTTTAATTCTCGGTTTATGCTGCTTAAGTGTAATAGGAGTTTACCTGGACAAAGATAAAACGGGTAATTTGGATTCCTCTGTTTTGGCTTCCATGCCGGTTCTTAGTTCCTCATCTTCAGCCGTTACTTCCTCATCCGTAGCTTCTGTTTCTCTGGGTTTTAAGAGTCTTAAGACCGGCGAAGATGAATGGCCCATAAGGCCAGACGCAAACAGGGACGATACTCAAGAACCGGTGAATGAGAATAGTGAAAAGCCGGAAACAAACGATAGTAAGGACTTAGAAACACACAACAATAGTAGCAGCAACAACGATAGTAGCAATAACGGAGGTAGCAACAACAGTAGTGGAATTCAGGAGCCTAATAACAGTATAGAGGATAATTCTGTACTGGATCCGGAATTAGGTCAGAAAGTAACAGTTATTGGGGATTCTGTCATGGTTGGTACTGAAGCCGGACTAAAAGAGCTTTTGCCGGGTATTTTGGTCGACGCTGAAGTTGGCCGCCAGATGTACCAGGCACCGGAAGTAATCCAAAGACTCAGCTCTCAAGGCCAATTGCGAGAGTACGTAGTCGTGGAACTAGGTACTAATGGTCCTTTTACCGACGAGCAGTTAAAAAAAGTGCTCGATTTGCTTGGTCCCGATAAACGCATAATTCTTGTCAACACCCGTGTTCCACGTCCTTGGGAAGGACAGGTCAATCAAACTTTGGCTAAAATAGTCGTTGACTATCCTAATGCAAAGCTTGTAGATTGGTACGCGGCGAGTAGCGGACATGATGAATATTTTTATAATGACGGGGTTCACCTTAACCCAGATGGGACTAAAGCCTATGCTTCATTAATTGCTCAGGCTATAAAACAAGATTAATGTTGGCCTCCGCCGAATTCTGGCCAGAGATACGCTAATCAGTTATAATGTTTTCGGGAAAGCTAATTAAGACTTAAGGTGGTAAAATTATGCTGCAGTTAAAAAATGTTAACCTTACTTTAGAAGGCGAACAGGGAAAAAAACAAATTCTTAAGGATATTAGTTTAACTCTAGAGAAAAATAAAATTTACGTTATGACCGGTCCCAATGGGGGCGGCAAATCTTCCATTGCTAAAATTATTATGGGTATTTACCAGCCTACCGACGGACAGATATTACTGGAAGGTGAGGATATCTCCACTTTGGGGGTAAGTGAGCGGGCTCGCTTGGGTATTGGTTATGCCTTTCAGCAACCGCCACGCTTTAAGGGTATCAAGGTAAAAGATGTTTTAGAACTGGCGGCTGGAGATAATGCTAAGGTCAACATTTGTGATTTGCTCTATGATGTTGGTCTATGTTCTCAAGATTATTTAGACCGTGAAATTGACGCCAGCTTTTCCGGCGGTGAGCTGAAAAGAGTGGAAATTGCCAGTATTCTGGCTCGCAAACTAAAAGTAGCCGTTTTCGATGAGCCTGAAGCTGGAATTGATCTTTGGAGTTTCCAAAAACTAACCGAAACATTTGAAAATCTAAACCACATGTCTGATACAACCATCGTTATTATCTCCCACCAAGAAAGAATTTTAAGACTGGCCCACCAGGTAATAGTTGTCTCGGAAGGCATGATCAGCGAAATAACAACCCCGGACAAGTTCCTAGGAGAAATTGAAAAGTTAGAAACTGATTGCCGCTGCAAAAATAACTGCACTTTCATAGGAGGTAGGACTGATGTTCAATGTGATCGATAAGAAGATGCTGGCAGCAGTTGCTGACTTGCACGGGATACCGCAAGGAGCTTATAACATTCGAAAAAATGGCCAGGGCGTAGAACGCAATACCACCGCTAATATTGATATTGTAACTAAAAAGGATAAACCCGGGATTGATATTATCGTTAAGCCTGGGACTAAAAATGAAAGTGTACATATTCCGGTCATCCTTTCCCAGGGTATGAGCGATATGGTTTATAATACCTTTGAAATTGGTGAAGGGTCTGATGTTTTGGTTGTTGCCGGCTGCGGGATTCATAATTCAAGCAGTCAAACAGCTCAGCATGACGGTATACATGAATTTTTTATCCGCCGAGGAGCTAGAATGAAGTATGTGGAAAAACATTATGGCGAGGGTGACGGCAGCGGTCAAAAGGTTCTCAATCCTAAAACAATCATAGAAATAGAAGAAGGTGGCTCGGCAGAATTAGAGATGATCCAAATCGAGGGAGTGGACCAGACGGTAAGAGATACCGAAGTGCGCCTGCATAAAAATGCCCGGCTTATCGTAACCGAAAGGCTGTTGACTACCTCCGGTCAAAATGCTGAATCCAATATCACTGTAGAATTAATCGGAGAGGGCGCCACAGCCCAAATCCTATCTCGTTCTGTGGCTCGGGATGATTCTGTTCAAGTTTTTCATTTGAACATGAGGGGATATGCCCCATGTCGCGGACATATCCAATGTGATTCCATTATTATGGATAAGGCTAGGGTTTCATCTATTCCGGAAATTACTGCTTATCATTCTGAGGCTGAGCTTGTACACGAAGCGGCAATTGGACGCATAGCCTCAGAGCAGTTAATGAAGCTAATGACCTTAGGCTTGACGGAAGAAGAAGCGGAAAATACAATACTTAAAGGATTTTTAGCATAAGTCGACAAAAAGAAGTTAAGCATAAGGAAAACCTCCTGTAAACAATCGTGATTGGTTTATTTCAGGGGGTTTTAGCTTATGCTTTATTTAATATTTAGGTAATATTTACGATAAAGATAAAAGAAAGCTATAGTACGAGGTGGAAAGAATGGCTCAACCTATTCGTTTTGTACATTGTGCAGGGTTCCGTTTTGACAGCCCCGAATGGGAAGGGCCACCTTCATGGGCCGAAACTCGCAATCAAGACTTATGGCAGGCCTTTGAACAAGTGCTTACTCTTTGTCGAACCGAGAAGGCCCATTTACTATTTATAACCGGCGATTTATTCCAACAGGAATATACCCGCAAATATACAGTGGGACGAGTTGCCAAGGCTTTGGCCGAACTGGAGGATATTAGAGTTTTTATTGTTCCGGGTGAGAGTGACCCCTTGGTAATATCATCCGTCTATCGACTTACGAATTGGCCGGCAAATGTGCATATTTTTGTCGGTAATATGGATCGAGTAGATATTTCTTCCTTGGGAGTAGTTATTTACGGAATTGCTTGGACTTCTTACCGCCCGCCTGAAGTTTTCCTAAATAATCTTCTAAATAATGTTGATGAAAATTCTCCTATCTCTTTTATGCTGCTTCCCGGAGGAGTGGTTGTTGACCAGGAAAGTTTAGTAAGCGAAAATGATATTATTCTCCTCGAAGATGAAGTCAAATCCAGCCGCTTAACATACTTGGCACTAGGAAGTGCCCAGAGATGGCGCGGGCCTAAGCAGGCAGGAGATACTGTCTGGGCCAACAGCGGGGCAATCATGGCCAGAAATTTCAAGGAAAATTGGTCTCACGGGGTCATGGTGGGAGAAACCGACGGGGACTTTACGAAAGTAAAGTTTATAAAACTTGAACAAGCAAGGGCAGAGGCGGCAATCTTTGCTCATGAAGCTGACAGGCAACAGGATTTATTTTGCTCGGAAGATATGGAAGCGCTTAAAGCTGAATATCATGTCCTGCGTATGGAGTGGGTAGAAAAACAACGTAGGTTAGAAGAAAGCCGTCTTCTACAAATTGAGATCAAAAGTTTAAGGGCAGAGATTGATAGTTTAAAAGAAAATATTGCCCATTTATTACACATTCAACGTCGGGTCTCTATCTACCGTCAAAACCCAGATTACCGGGAATTGCGGCGAATGTGGGCCGAATTGGCAAAATTAGATGATATTTGGCATCAGAAAGAACAAGAATTAAACGTCTACAAAAATGATCCCTTAATCGATGGGGCTGTTATTGAAGTTTTGCGTCAAGAAGGTCTGGAATGGATTGAACAAAAAATATATCAAATTCAGAGTTTAGACTCTCTTACAGGCCCATTTAAACGTCTGCTTAAAAAATTAGTGTTTTTTTTCCGTTTCAAGCGTTATTTGCTTAAGTATGATGTGACTCATACATGCGGCGACCGGCTTCGAGACATGCTAAAATACTGGTCGCTGTCCGCAAAGGATTGGGAAGAAGTGCTATCTGTTATTAGGAAAGTAGATATTCTCATCCATGCTCAAGAAGCGATCAATAAAGAACGAACTTCCTTGAAGAAAGCTTATGATTTGATGTTGGGTTCAAGAAATATGGATCAACTGGCCCGTGATTTGGAGCCCTTGTCGGATTTGGAGCGTGAAGCCCTCATAGATGATAGAGAATGGAAAAGAGAATTAGATACCAAAGGCCGAAAACTGGAGGAAAAAACCAATCAACTTATAGCAATTGAACAGAAACTCCGCCAAATAAGGTTAACACCCGTTGATCCGGATTTAGAAAAGAAAATGGAAAAGATAGAAAAACTATTAATCAATAATGAAATTAAGCAATAAAGAAATTAATCGATTAAATCTTAATAAATAAATTAATTAATAATAAATTAATCAATTTTATAATTCATTAGCTTTGCATAAACTGTTTTGAATTTTGTCAATAACAAATCTACTGAGTAAATCAAAGTATTTTGTCCAAAAGCGTAGTTTTTCGTGAATGAACCTATTAATCCAATAA
>JAAYMU010000102.1 GCA_012521215.1 Peptococcaceae bacterium
AAAACTTGATGGAACAGAATGGATTGCAGCGGTCAATATCAGCCTGGGCCTGTATATTGGGAGCAATGTCGCGCAGAAAAAGATAAGGAATGAGGAAAATGGAGAGGATTAAAACTTGGATAATCAGGATACTGCTGGCCATAGTGGCCATTCTGGCTTTCCTTCTAAGAGGTAGAAAGCCCAGGTGGGTTGAGGAGAAGGAAAAAGCTATACAGGACCGGGAACAGGCTATCAAGAAAGCAAGGGAAAGGGAGAAAGAGGTTGAAAAACGATTAGAGGAGTTGAAAGTTATCAATGACAAGGAAATTGAAGAAATTAAGAATATGCCTGGCCGAGAGGATTTTACTTCTGCTTCTGATGCTGCTGATTATATCAACTCTATCCTTGACCGTCGCAGGAGATGAATTGCAAGGGCTTATCCCGGTTAAGCCTGGCTATTTTTTACCGGAAAATGTAGTACAGAAGATGATTGAGCTCTATCCAGAGCTGGAGCAGACATTTGAAAATGCTCTGCAGGTTGAAGCAGGCTATTTTTTGAGTGATGAGGGTGTTGTCGGGCTTGCTAATTTCATCAAGGATTTAGAGGATGAAAATGTCAGGTTAGAACTTCTGGCAGAAAAGTTAAACTCTGCCCTGGAAAAAGAAAGAGAAGTAACACAGATGGCCATAGAGGAAAAGGACAGGGTTATTAGCTTACAAAGTGAACAGCTTAAAGATTATAAAGAATTACTTAATTATCCTAACAAGGATTATGATTTGCTAGAAAAAGCTGGCCAGGCAGCTAGCATTATAACCTTTTTGTTACTAATCGCAAATATATAATATAATTGAACCACTAAAGCTGTGAATACAGTGTAGGTGGTGTTACAATCCGCTCCGGAGACTGGGGCGGTTTTTTTGTTTGTGATGGGACAAAGGACAAGAATGGAACCAACGGAACAAACGGAACAAACTTTTCTTTGAGTTTGTTCCATAAAGAAGTCAATAGTATCAAGGGTTTAGGCGGGTATGGAACGAACGGAACAAACTTTTCTTAACTTGGCTGTTTTTGTGAATTAGGGAGTTAGCATATAGATATGCATATTACATACCTCCCTAATTTAGGTTTTTAGAAATGTTCAGGATTCTTTGTTCCGTTGGTTCCATAACAGCGTTAACCCTTGATATGACAAGGATGGAGAGTGGAACAAACTATGGAACAAACTATGGAACAAACTATGGAACAAAGAATAAGAGGGTTCATGGCAGAACTATATCGTCCGCCAAGCCACTGACTTCAGTTATGTGGTTAGGACGCAAAATACTTGATTTTTTTGTTCATGCAAAAGTACCATAAAAATACCTCTTATTTTTTGACATTATATAATGGTGGGAACGGTTCCCCTTCAACCTGTTGCAATTTGCAACTAGTTGAAAATTCCTTATCTTTTAGAATTTCAAAAAGACTGTGCAACAAATCCCTATTTTTTTGGTACTACTATATACGAAAGCATTTAGTGGGAAATGAATTGCTAAAAAAAATATTAAAAAAATGTGAGGTATATATATATATGATAAATGACAAGAAAAAAGAATTAAAAATTAAAAAAGAATTTAAAGAATTAATCCCTGCTTTAACAAAAGAAGAATTCACAATGTTAGAACAGAATATTATAAATGAAGGTTGTAGAGATGCTATTGTATTATGGCAAGGATATATAATTGACGGTCATAATAGATATGAAATTTGTACAAAACATAATATTGAGTTTTCTACTATTAGTATGGATTTTGCTGATGAGAATGATGTTAAGATTTGGATAATACAAAATCAGTTTGGCAGAAGAAATATAAATAATTATACTCGTAGTATTTTAGCATTGCAATTAGAAGATTTATTCAGAGAGAAAGCAAAAAAGAATCATTCTTTAAATGGTGGAGATAAAAAATCGCCTTGTCAGAAATCTGACACGCCGATTAGAAAAATAAATACAAACAAAGAATTAGCAAAAATAGCTAATGTATCACATGATACGATAGCAAAAGTCAAAAAAATAGAAAAAGAAGCACCTTTAGAAGTCAAAGAAAAACTCAAAAATGGTGAAATATCTATTAATGAAGCGTATAAAGAAATTAAATCTATTGAAAAAATAAAAAAATTAGAACAAGCAAAACAAAAAATATTAGAGCAAACAAGACAGCAAATAAAAGATGATAAACCTATTGTATCGCTTGAGTCATATGAAACTTGGCTTGACAAACAACCTCAATGTGATTTATTAATTACCGACCCTCCATATAGTACAGATGTAGATGATATAGTGTCATTTGCTAATGATTGGTTACCAAAAGCGTTAAACAAGGTTAAAGATACTGGTAGAGCTTATGTTTTCATCGGTGCTTATCCAAAAGAGTTGAAAGCATACCTTAATGTTGTATTGCCAAAACATATTGTTTTAGAGCAAATACTGATTTGGACATACAAAAATACATTAGGTAATAATCCAAAAGATAGATACAAACTTAACTATCAAAATTGTTTGTATTTCAAAGGTGTTAATGCTGGTGATTTAGATTGTCCTGTAATTAATGA
>JAAYMU010000103.1 GCA_012521215.1 Peptococcaceae bacterium
ATTTGGGCAAGCTGAGTGAATAAAGAAGATGCCTTCAAGTTTCAAACATGAAGACACCTTCCTAAAGTATCTGGTTTATTTACTCTACGTTTTCGGGCTTAGCCCCAACATTTGACAAAGAGCCTAATTTTGTTAAGCTATCCTCTTTAATATCAACAGGAATACCTTAGGGAGCAACAGGGTAAAATTCACTTTTGGAAACACCGCATAAAGGACATACCCAATCATCCGGTAAATCCTCAAAGGGCGTACCCGGCGCAATACCGGAGTCCGGATCTCCTATTTCAGGATCATAAACATAACCGCAGGTTGAACATTCGTATTTTTTTAAATGGGAGCTGTCGCTTTTAGAGCCTGTTTGGCCCTGTTTTATACCGGCACCGACGGGTACAGGGGCAGAAGCAGGAGTAGCTCCGCTTTTTACTTGGAAATAATAGGCATAGGTCATTGGATCTCCTTCGCCTAAAACTTCGGAATTAACTACTTTACCGATAAAGACGGTATGAGTTTCTACCTCCAAGCTGTCTATAACTTCTGCTTCCAGGTATGCTAGGCTGTTTTCCATAAGAATAGGGGCTCCGGTTTGTCCTTGACGGAAAGAGATGCCCTGAAACTTGTCAATATCCCTGCCTGATTTAAAGCCAAAATGTCCGATAAAATCAAGTGGAACGGTTTGCGGGAGAATGGACACCGAAAAAATTTTACTGTTTTTTATATATGTATTAGTAAGATTATTTTTGTTAATACTCACAGCTATGGTAGCCGGTTCCGCAGAAATTTGGAATACTGTATTGGCAATTTGTCCGTTATGTTTCCCATCGAGGGTTGAGGCAACCACATAAAGACCGTAACTCAGCTTATAAAATGCCTTGGGATCCATTTTTCTACCTCCTTATATGTTATTGACCTGGGAAGCACAATAATAAAAGTAATTTTTAGAGTTAATTAAAAACTAATTAAATTAGTTATTCTTTTTTAAATATTCTAACATATTTTTGTTACTAAGAAAATACTTAAGTGGAAATTTTAACCCCTTTCCGGAAGTAAAATTATAAATTCTGAACCCGCTCCCTTTTTGCTTCTTACTTTAATTTTTCCTTGATGACCTAGAACTATGATTTTCGCAATCGCTAAGCCCAAACCATGCCCACCCTTTTCTTTGGTTCTGGATATATCGGCCCGGAAAAAACGATCAAAAATATGCCTTAATTCCTCCTCTGACATTCCTATTCCGGAATCTTTAATATTTATGGCTATATATTTGTTATCATTATTGTTGCCATTATTGTTGTCATTTTCTAAACCAACTTTTCCCAAACCTATTTTTATCTCCCCACCCGGGGGCGTATATTTCAAGGCATTATCTATAAATATCCTGACTGCCTGCTTCATTCTATTCCTATCGGCAAATAAAGATATTTCCTGATTAATATCATAGCTAATGTTATGAGTCGAATCTATAATTTGAGTTTCTTTAATAATATCGAGAAGCATTTCCGTCAGACTAAATTCTTCTTTTTCGAAGACAAAAGTGCTGTTATCATGCCTGGCCAAAAACAGTAGCTTATCAATTAACTCGTTCATGTTTTCCGCTTCATTTTTAATGGCACTAATGGATTCCTGAAGAACTTCCGGGTCATCCTTTCCCCAGCGGCTCAGCATGACGGCATAACCTTGAATAACAGCGATAGGAGTTCTCAGCTCGTGCGAGGCATCGGAAACGAATTGTTTCTGACGGTTATAGTTGTCTTCTATCCGGTTCATCATTTCATTAAAGGTAAGAGCCAATTCTTTTAATTCATCTTGCGAGCCGCTGACATTGAGCCTTAGGTTTAGGTTCTCTTCCGAGATATGCTTGACGGTTTTAGTCATATTTCTGATGGGATGAAAAATTCCTTTTCCGGATTGGATAATAGATATTATGGCCGGCAAGGCCAGCACGGCTAAAATAATAAATATTATTTTAGAAAACTGAAAGATGGCGGCAAGATTGGGACTTATATCCGTAAAAATAACCAACTCGATCGGAGTGCCTGCTACAAGCGCCTCTTGGTTCTGGATAAAGAAAAAACTATTATCTTGCCGGATAAATCTAAACCAGCTTTTGGGCTTAAATTTGGCCCATTCCGGCTCAGTTCCCCATAATAGGTTTCCTGCCCGGTCAAAGATCAAGACAGGGGAATGATTTTGAGCAGCATAATTTTTAAGTTCCGGGTAGTTATTTTCCCCTGGGGATAGGGCGAAAGCGTTTGAAGAAAAGGCGTTTTCCCGGTTAAGAATAGTAAATACCTGCTGATAATTATGGTTTACGCTTTCTTTAAGATTAAAAACCCCGAACACTATGGTTACTCCTATACCGGCGGCCAGTAAGGTAGTGACGAGCATTCGTACAAGTTTTACGGATAGCTTAAACCTGATGGAAAACTCAATTTTTTCTTTAATTGCTTGCACCAGACTTTTATTCTTCATTGGCCTTGAAAAGGTAACCCACTCCTCTTACGGTGTGAATAAAGTGCACATTAAATTTTTGGTCTATTTTATTACGCAGGTATTTAATATAGACATCCGTAACATTGGTATCTCCTCGATAATCGTAACCCCATACGTGGTCAAGCATTTTCTCCCTGGTCAATACTATACCTTTATTTTCCATTAAATATTTTAGAAGTTCAAATTCTTTCTTGGACAAAGATATTTCTTTGTTGTCAAAAGTAACCCGATATTCTTCTTTATATAAGACCAAAGGTCCGGCCTCGAGGACAACGCTTTTGTCTGTTCTCCCCCTGCGCTTTAAAATAACCCTAATTCTGGCCAGTAATTCTTCTATGGCAAATGATTTGGTCATATAATCGTCAGCACCGCTATCTAGGCCCATTACCTTATCGGAAACATCATCCTTAGCTGTGAGCATAATAATCGGAACATCGGATTCCTTTCTTACTCGCCGACAAACCTCTATCCCGCTTAAACCCGGTAGCATAAGGTCCAGGATAATTAAATCAACGTCGCCGGCCAGAGCCTTTTCGTAACCGCTCCGGCCGTCATGGGCTAACTCTACCTCATATCCTTCATGGGTAAGTTCCAGTTCTAGAAACCGGGCTATTTTAACTTCATCTTCTATTACCAGAATCTTAGTTTTCATGGCGCCCCCCGACAAATGTTTTTCCCCAAAAGATCTCAACTTCATTATAAAGGCCAATGGACCTGTCAACAACACACAGGTCCATATTTCGAGGTTTACTTCGAAATTTATTTCGTGGTTTATCTTGTCTCGTGGTTTACTCCGTGGTTTATTTCGTCTCGCAGTTTTCTCCGCGTGACTTATTTCGAGACTTATTTGGCGACTTATTCCACGGTTATTTCATTATAACCGTCTTTTTCTTTTACCTCTTCTGAGGAGGAAGCCTCCTGAGGTCTATCGTTCTGATTTGAATTCACAGGTTGTGGGTCTTTGGCTTCGGTTGCATTTTTCACTTTATTTCCCAGGTCATCTACAATATTATTGATGTTAACTTCATCGCCTGTTTCTTTTTTTATTCTGATTTTGTAACCCGTAAAGTAAAGAACAATAAATGCTACCGGCCAAATCCAAATTACAGGCATAGTAATTAGAACTGCTAAGATGAGAATAATTACCGATAGATTAAGAATGATATTTTCATCCTTTTCTATTACCACTCTGGTCACAAAACCTTTATGCAGCAAGGTTTTCGCTTTTTGCTTATGGTTGCCCTCGGTATACGCTTTATACCTGTGTTTGTGTTTGCAATGCTCATGATTTTTACTGCCATGCCTTGTCTCAAATTCAATAATGGCCTCGACCAAGTCCCCGTTGTTCTTTTCCAGAAGTTCTTTAGCCTCCTGATAACTGCAGTTTGTCCTTTTCCTCATCTCGTCGATTAATTCCATACTAATCTTCATTTTCGGCCAACTCCTATTATCTAATCTTTATGCTTTTATTCTAGACGACTATAATTAGACCGTACTTAACCGGAGATTAAAATTTGATTAGAATTTTATTACAAATTCGATAATCAAGATCTTCTTGATTTGTCCTTAACGCTGCATATATGATAATATTTTCATATATTTACATCCCCTATTTACATTCTCGGAAAAGGAGAGACCTAAGAATGATGATTGTAGATATTAAAAAATGCACAGGCTGCCGGAAATGTGTGGCCGAATGTTTCCCCCGTGACATTGAAATTATTAACCAGAAAGCGAAAATTCGCAATATATCCTGTATTAAATGCGGACATTGTATCGCGGTGTGCCCGGCTAATGCTGTTTATAGCAGCGAGTATGATATGAGCGAAGTGAAAAATTACAATCAAGAAGATTTTACAATTGAAGCGGATAAGCTGTTAAATTTTATTAAATTTAGAAGATCAATCCGCCAGTTTAAAAATCAAGATGTAGAGGATGAAAAGTTACTTAAAATTATCGAAGCCGGCAGGTTTACTCCCACCGGCAGCAACTTACAAGATGTCTCTTATATTATCGTTAAAAAAAGACTGCCGGAGCTTAGGATCAAAATCCTATCTACTTTAAAACAAATGGGAGAGTCATACCTGGCTGCATCCAACACTCAGGATGGAGGGCAGCAGACGCAGCAAAATACTTTAACTTTACCGGCCACAACAACGGCACAGCAGGCCCTGTATAAACGTTATGCTGAAAAATGGATTAGCATGTACGATGAATACCAGGCTAATCCCCAGGCCAACGACAGACTTTTTTTCAACGCCCCGGCCATAATTGTAGTCACTGCCCAAGCGGCGATAAGCGGAGGTCTTGCCTCTACCTCTATGGAACTGATGGCTAATGCTCTGGGACTGGGCGTACTTTTTAGCGGTTATTTTGTTCGGGCGGCTCGCGCTAATAAAGAAATCCTTGAATTTCTAGGTGTTAAAGAAGGCAAAGACATTATCTCCTGCCTGGTAATAGGCTACCCCAAGGTACGCTATTTTAGAACCGTACCTAGAAAAAAAGCGGATGTCACCTGGAAATAAACCTAAACATTTTTATTTCCAATATGCTGTTAAACAAATTTAGACTACAAAAAGGAATACAAGTTTTTGTCGAATTCTTTTGAAAAGTGCGAAATGTTTTCGTTCGGAAAGGGGTAGATAACTGTGTTAGAGGACTTAAGGGGATCAGAATTAGAAGACTTAAGGGAGTCGGGATTAGAGGACTTAAGGGAGACGGAAATAATTGATGAATATGAAGAGCAGAATAGTGACAACAACCAACAAGCCCAGGCTGTCCGGGAATCGGATGAGCTCCAGGAGTTAGTTCGGGCCCTGCAGTTAGTTGCGCCCTTAATGATGGATCTTCATGAAGACCCGGTAAGCTACGGCATTACAGACAGGGAGAAATTTTTGTACCTTATCCCTCATCCCAAAATCCCCCACGGAATCAAGACGGGTGACGTATTAAGCCCTGAGGACATGTTGCATAAGGTCATGAAAGAAGACAAAAAGGTATCTGAGGTCGTACCGAAAGAAGTATTTGGATTTCCTTTTAGAGGATCCGGTATCCCGATTAAAGGCAGGAAAGGGAATATTATCGGTTCTTTAGCCATGTCTGTTAATCTGGAAAGACAGGAGCAACTTACAGAGATTGCACAAACTCTTTCCGATTCTTTGGGCCAATTAGCCCAGGCCATAAGCCAAGTAACCCTAGGGGTACAGGAAATTGCTGAATACAGTAAACAAAACTTGGATAATATTAACCAAACTAAAGAGGAAACCCAGAATACTGATAACGTCCTTAGTTTTATCCGCAATGTAGCGGGACAGACTAATTTATTAGGGCTAAACGCCGCGATCGAAGCCGCCAGAGCCGGTGATTACGGCAGAGGCTTCAGTGTGGTTGCCGAAGAGATTAGAAAGCTGTCCAATTCCAGTGCGGAAAGCATAAAACAAATTGAAAATACTATAAAAAGTATTCAGAATTACACCAATATTGTAGCCGAAGGTATAAACAAAGAAAGCAATGTGCTGCAAGAGCAAGCTGCTACTTTGGAGGAAATTAATGCCTCCGTAGAGGAATTAAATTCTACGGCTCAGGTTTTAGCTGATATTGCTAAGAAATTATAAATCCGGCCATGAATTATATCTACCTGGCCTTGACTTCTAAGCTCCCAACCATAACAATTACTGCCCTATTACATACTTAAGGCCAATTGTTATGGTTTTTTTTTGTTATCAATCGGGGTACAATAAAAGATATTAGGTGATGCAAGGAGACAAGATATGAGCGGAGAAAAGTACGAATCCAAAATTACCAAAAAAGTTTGCGTGACTTTTAAAGAATCTGAGCCGGGAGGACAAGAATACCATGTCTTGGTCCCGGCCGGCAGTTCAATTCTTCAAGCAGCCATGGTAGGCGGGGTACATTTGCAAAGCGCCTGTGGAGGCAAAGGAACCTGTGGGAAATGTCGAGTAATCCTCGATAGCAAAGACCGCGGTAAGCCCTTACCGGAAGAAGAGAAGTTCTTAAGCTCCGAACAAATTGCCAGCGGAATTGTGCTGGCTTGTAAACGTACTGTGGAGTCCAATCTAGACGTTTTACTTATTCAGCAAAAGGATGTCTATGACCGTAAAACAAAACTGGAGACCGATCATAACTATGAAGTGTCTCCGCTTATTCAAAAACATGTCCTTGAGGTTGATATCCCCAGCACCCAAGACCAGCGTTCGGATTGGGAACGCCTGGCAGCCAAACTGCCTGCGACCAATGCACCTTTAAACTTCAACAGAACATTAGCTACAAAATTACCGCAAATCTTACGTGATTCTTCTTTTCAAGTAACCGCAGTTACTGCCGACAACGAACTGCTGGCCGTAGAACCGGGGAACACTGCTGATATCTCCTACGGATTGGCCATAGACATTGGTACAACAACCATTGTGGCTTACCTGTTGAGTTTAACAGACGGGAAAGTAATAGCCCGCCGTGCTCTTACTAATCCCCAGCAAGGAGCCGGAGCCGACGTCTTATCCCGAATAGCCTATGCTGCCGAGAATCCCACCGGCTTAAGCCAGCTTCAGACTATGGTTATAGACTCTTTAAACCAAATGATTTTAAATATGTGCCAAGAAAAAGGAATCAAACCCGAGCAAATCTACCAGGCTGTGGTGGTGGGCAATACCACCATGAGTCATTTGTTTCTGGGTATTGACCCTACTTATCTGGCTCCCGCGCCGTTTATTCCAGCCTTCCGTCAAGCTGTAACCGTAAAGGCCGCTGAACTCGGACTGAAAATACTCGACGACGGAATAGTAACCCTTTTGCCCATTGTAGCCGGTTATGTAGGCTCTGATACCGTAGGTGTTATGCTGGCCGGACGGATTGATAAGCTCCAAGGCATTCACCTTTTGGTTGATATAGGAACCAACGGTGAAATGGTTTTAGTAGGCAAAGGGAGAATTCTAACCTGTTCGACAGCAGCAGGACCGGCTTTCGAAGGAGCAGGTATAAAATTTGGGATGCGAGCTGCCGAAGGAGCGATTGAAGCTGTCAAAATCACTGAGGACGTTGAGTTGGGGATTATTGGTGAGGAGAAGACAAAGGCCAGAGGAATCTGCGGTTCGGGCCTTATTGATGCCGTAGCCGAAATGTATAAAGCAGGGATAATAACCCCTGAGGGACGTATGCCAACCACTAAAAGCGCTTTAGATAAACTTCCGCCCGCCTTACGGGCAAGAGTACTGAATCACAACGGAAATCGGGAATTTGTTTTGGCTTGGAAAGAGCAGTCGGCAACAGGAGAAAACATAACTTTGACTCAAAAGGATATCCGGGCCCTTCAGCTGGCAAAAGGTGCTATCTTGGCCGGGATCAGAATGCTTATGGATCGTCTGGAAGTCAAGGTTGAAGATATAGACCAGATTCACTTAGCCGGTGCTTTCGGTAACTATATTAACAAGGTGAGTGCTTTAGAAATCGGACTGCTGCCTAAGGTATCACCGGATAAAGTTCAGTCTTTGGGAAATGCCGCAGGAAACGGAGCCCAAATGGCCCTGCTTTCTTCTGCCGAAATGGCTAAGGCGATCAAGCTGGCCCAAAATGCAGAACATATTGAACTATCAGCTGCAACAGATTTCCAAAATGAATTTTTAAAAGCTCTGACTTTAGGGCAAAATTATTAAATTTATTAAAATAAAATTCTGATAACAGAAAATAAAGGCGAAGGCGGGCTCTTGGTATTGAATACCAGCCCGCCTTTGTTATCAAGTTAAGCATAAGCTCCTTTTATTGTACCTTGTACATGCCTTTACTCTGCATATAATTAAAGATTTCTTCCCCATGCTCTTGTTCTTCTTTTTGGATATGATTTAATACCTGGCGGATATTAGGATCCCTAAATTCAAAGATAGCAGTATCGTAGGTCTGAGATGCATATTTCTCTGTGGAAAGAATATCGTGGCAAAGATCGGCGTCCTGTTGGTTGACAAAACCGGTTTGTCCCTGCCAGGAAGCCTGCTTTTGAGTTTGTTGCTGTTGTTGCTGTTGCTGATTTTGTTGATTTACGGCCGGGATTTGTCCCGATAGGATCTGATTAATGCTATTGAGGTGTTCTTGTTCCTTACCGGCAAGTTTCTGGAAAATCTGTTTTAACTCGGGGTCTTGGGCTTGATCAGCATAGTTATTATATTTTTTTATACATAAGATTTCTTGGCTTTTAGCATCATTTAAGAAGTTTTGTTCCTTGGGACTTAATTGCATAGTATTTACCTCCTGCCTATACTAAATTAGCTTTAATGAACTTGGTACATTCCTTTGCTTTGCATATATCTGAAAATTTCCTCACCAAGTTTCTGCTTGTCACTTTGGATGGCATTTAGTTCCTGCCGAATTGCTTTATCCTGGATTTCAAAGATTGCTGTGTTATAAACACTGGAAAGATATTTCTTAGACGAAAGCATATCTTGGCACATCATGGCATCTTTCTGGTTTACTTGACCGGTCTGTTCCTGAGCCGGAGTTTGGTTAAGCTTCTGACTTATTTTTTGAATATGCTGCTGTTCTTGTTGGACCATGCTTTGAAATAATTGTTTTAACTGGGGATCTTGAGCCTGATTGGCATAATCCGTACATTTCTGGATAACCATTTGTTCATGGCTTTGTAAGTCTTCCAACAACATTTTTTCCTTTTGGCTTAATTGCATAGAAGAGTCCTCCTTACAAATATTGAGTTCTAAATTATCTACAAATTTATTTTGTTGTTTATGAGAGGGATTTATTCTTTATAAAAATTTCTTAGTATAGATGTTTGATAATTGAGAAAGCTAAATATTGCATTAATCATTTTTTAATTGTTTCGGAAAAAAAAGGAGGTATGATTACTTGTTTAAACACGATAAACAGTTATTAAAGGAAGTCCGAGTGGATGCACCCAATCCTAATTATGCCAATATGCTGACAGAGCAATTAGGTGGTCCCCAGGGCGAATTAAAAGCGGCATTGCAATATATGTCCCAGAGTTTTCGAATTAAAGATCCTAAAATTAAAGATTTATTCTTAGATATTGCTGCTGAGGAATTAAGCCACTTGGAAATGGTGGCTCAAACAATTAATCTGTTAAATGGGCATAATCTGGAAGCGGAAAAGGCCACAGTAGGCAGTATTGAAACTCAAGTATTAACAGGTCTAACCCCTATGCTGTCCAATGCTTCCGGTTATCTTTTTACTGCTTCCTATGTTAATGAGACCGGGGACTTGGCTGCGGATATCCTCTCCAATATTGCTGCTGAACAAAGAGCCAAAGTAGTTTACCAATATCTTTATAGGCAAATTAATGATACAGGGGTTCGGGAAACCATTGATTTTCTGTTAAACCGAGAAGAAGCTCATAATACTCTTTTCCGAGAAGCATTAAATATGATCCAGGACACCGGTTCACTCCAAGATTGGGGAGTAACCCAGGACTCCAAAGTATATTTCGATATGTCAACTCCGGGTAATTATTTTGATGACCTCAAGAACCCTCAACCCCCTCAGTTTACCAGCCCGGATAAACAGCAATAAATATGCTTAAAGCGAAAGAGCTTGGAGATGCTTAAAACAAGATAGAGCTTGAAAGAAAAGAGCCGGGTATTAAAATCTATAAACCCGGCTCTTTATATTTCCAAGGTCAAATTTTCTAAAAATTATTTTTCCATAGCTTATAACGATGCAGTTCTTTATTAAGTTGATTAATAATTAATCCCAAAACGGTAATGTCATCTACCAATCCTAAGCCGACCACCCAGTCCGGGATTATATCCAAAGGGGAGACAAAATATAAAAGACCGGCAATTACAATGGCAATGGTTGATTTGGAAATATTCTTGTAAGATCCGTTTGCCCAATCTCTAACCAAAGAAAAAAGCAGCTGGATCTGAGTCCAAATAGTTTGAAAAGCTTCATTTTTTTTATTGATTTCCGCTTTTCTAAGAGCTCTGGACAAGAGTCCTTCTGTTTTAGTTGGGTTTTCGACATATTCCTCAGCTTCTTTCCGCCAGGGGCCTATTTGCTCATCACCTGTAATAATACCATGGTAAATAAATTCTTTATTTTTATTGTCAGCGTTAATTTTCATTGTAATTTCCCCCGTGTAGAACTTAAACTGATAACTATAATTTTTTATAGTATACCTATTTTCTGCGAAGAAAATTTGTTTGGATGTAGACTATTATACTGGGGAGCAAGGAAATGAAAATAATCGCCAGAATAACAAGCGTAAAATTTCTTTGCACTACCGGAATATTGCCAAAGTAGTAACCGGCAAAAATAAAGAGCAAAACCCAGAACAGGCCGCCCAGGATGTTATACGACATAAACCGAACAAATTTCATCTTTCCAATCCCCGCTACAAAGGGAGCGAAAGTTCTAATAATGGGCATAAATCTTGATATGAAAATTGTTTTGCCACCGTGTTTTTCATAAAATTTATGTGTTTTATATAAATATTCTTTTTTAAAGAAACGGCTATCACGGATTTGAAATGCTTTGTGCCCAATATATTTTCCAATATAGTAATTCTGTGTATTTCCAAGTATGGCAGCAGCCATTAGTAAGAAGGCGGCAAACTTGACATCCAAAGCTCCCGTCGCTCCCAGGGCACCGACAACGAAGATAAGAGAATCACCCGGTAAGAAAGGAAAAACTACTAAACCGGTCTCAATAAAGACTATCAGAAAGAGGATTAAATAGGTCCAAGCCCCGTAGTTTTGAAAAAAAACCGCTATGTATTTATCAACATGAAGTATGAAATCGATTATGAAATCAATCATCTTGCGCTGAGCTCCTTACTATATATTATTGGCTTAAAATAACTAATTTATATGTTTGGATTTATTTCTTCATAACTGGCGTATTTTAACTTTCTTTCTTTTAAGGGCTAAATACTTTTTATTTGCTATTTACCTTATTCTTTTTACATTTATTTGCCCAGAACATCAAGTATTAAAGCTGCCTTGGCGTTGTCTTCAAGCACATCGGCAAGGTAATAGGCCTGAAAAATGTCGGGGCCAACGGTGACGAAACCATGTCCTTGCAAAACCGCTGCCTTTAAAGCCTTATCTCGGAAAGCCTCTGTAACATAGCCGGCCAACTCTGCAGAGCCTGGTTCAGCATATTGAATAATACCAACCTTCTCTAAATCAATTTCTGCAGCCGCAGTCACAACGGGTAACCCACCTTTTGCCATCACATAAGCAGTACAATACGGGGCATGCCCATGAACAATACCATATACTTCGGGCCTGGCCTTATATATGCCGCAATGAAAAAGAACTTCAACCGAAGGCTTACTTTCACCTTCAATAATATTACCATCCCAATCCAAATGAATAAAATCATTGGGCTTCAGATCTTCTAAACATTTGCCACTGGCTTTAATCAGGATTTCATGGGGGCAAGATTTAAGTCTTGCACTGATATTCCCACTTAGACCCGATGTTAATCCGCGGCGGTAGACTCTTTTCCCTACCTCAACAAGCTGTTGGCGCAAATTTTTTATTTCTTCAGATTTACCAGTCATAGTCGATTCTCATTACCTCCAAACTAAACTATGTATGAGATGTCCGAGGAATAAAGAAAGACGGACAAGAAGGGTAGGACAAGGGGCGGTTCCGGTGTCCCTATTTGGTTGGACGCCGAACCACCCCCTTGTCCCGCCACCATTTCCTTTGTTCTTTATTTTATTTTATAGAGTTCAGTATTAACTTAGACACGTTTTGTTTGAAGTTTTGATCAAAAGCTTCCTCAATCTGCTTGCCATCCAAAGTAATATAAATATCTTGTCCGGCATGGCCTTTCTTTAAACGAATGGTTTTCACGGTTACAAAAGCTTCTATTTTCATTTCTTTAATTGTCGCCCATAGCTTATTATACAGTTCTTTAGACCCGCGGGCTGTACATTTTTCACAGGTACAAATGGTAAATTCATGGGTCACAAATGCCGAGTCACTCATACGGCGAACGCTTCGACCAGCGTAATCACCGTGGAAAGGAGCATAGTGAGTATGAAGAAGCTTCTGTGCCAACTCGGAATTCGGTTCACCGTAAAAATCTTGATATAACCTTAAAATATCGGGGTTCTCTTGTGATTTACGATATTTGGAAGTCTTATCAATATTAATTAGTACCTCTTGTCTTTTCTGCAGGGTGTCAATCTTCTTCGGTACAGCATGTCCCGCCCCGCAAATACAGCCGCCCGGACAAGCCATTACCTCAATCAAATCATACCCGACATCCTCACCGGCGATAATTTTCTCCACAATTAACTCAGCGTTTTGTAGGCCGCTGACAACAGCGACATGCAATTCTTTACCGTCAACTTCTACTGTTGATTCCTTAAGACCCGCAAAGCCTCTGACTTCCTTGAAATCCAATTGATCTACCAGGACTTTTCCGGTAAGCTTTTCCACTGCCATACGGAGAGCGGCTTCAGCCACCCCGCCTGAGGCCCCGAATAAAATACCCGCACCGGAAACTTGTTTATAGGGCTCGCAAAAATCTTGAGGCTCGATGGAAGAAGGATCAATTAGTTTTAGATCAACCATTTCCAGCATTTCTGTAGTAGTTAAGACGGCATCGACGTCGCGAATTCCTTCAGAAGCAAATTCCGGACGCGAAGCTTCATATTTTTTGGCAATGCAAGGAACTATGGAAACTACATAAAGGTCTTTTTTATCAATTCCTGTCAACTGGGTAAAATGATTTTTTACCGTAGCCCCCATCATCATTTGAGGGGATTTGCAACTGGACAAGTGGGGAATAATCTCCGGATAACGCCTTTCCACAAAGTTAATCCACCCCGGACAACAGGAAGTAAACTGGGGCATAACTTCTCCCGAGTTTAGACGGTTCAGGAACTCTGTGGTTTCTTCTACAATAGTTAAATCTGCGGCAAAAGTAAAGTCAAATACTTTATCAAAACCTAATTGTAGCAAAAGACCCGCCATAAAGGAAGAGGCTTCATTAAAGGGAATGCCGTAATATGTCGAGACTACGCTGCGTACCGCAGGTGCCACAAAAGCCACAACTGTTTTCCTGGGGTCGTTGATAGCCCTGAAAACCCTGTCTTCTTCGTTGCGGTAATCCAAAGCGCCGCATGGACAAGCATTAACACATTGTCCGCAGCTTACACAGTCGGTTTTTTCCAAGGGCAGACCGCTTTTGGTGCCAACCAGTTGCCTTCCATGTTTCATATAAAAGGTCAGTATGCCTGGTCCCTCAATTTCTGCACAGGCTGCAATGCAGCGACCGCAAGAAATACATTTGTTATGGTCCCGGATAATTATGGGGTGGTCTTCGACGAGCGGGATATAAGGCCGTTCATGGACCGGTTTCACAAATTCAATATTATGAGCGCTAGCTTCCTTTCTTAAATCGCATTTATAACGCTCGTGGCAACCGCATTTCAAACAGCGACGAGCTTGGGCTATTGCGGTTTGCTCGCTATAACCTGTTTCGACTTCTTTAAAGTTGTTCTTGCGTTCCGAGAGAGGAATTTTAGGCATGGGGGCCCGATGAATTTTAGGCCTCTCCTCAAATTCCCATTTGGGCAAATCTTCCAAGGAACCACGGCTGCAGCTGTAATCAATAGGCTGCTTTTTAATATACCCTTTCATCAGAAAGCTGTCCATGCTTTCAGCTGCATGGCGCCCGGCTGCTACGGCTTGAATTACGGTAGCCGGTCCGGTTACACAATCACCGCCGGCAAAAACCTTCATTTCCGAAGTCTGAGCAGTCTTACCGTCAATTTCTATATCTCCCCATTTATTCAGTTTGACTGGTAGGTCATGATAAAGAAATTGGGTATTGGTGCTTTGTCCTATGGCTCCGATAATCGTATCTGCTTCAAAAGCAAAGGCACTACCCTCAATGGGAATCGGGCGACGGCGGCCGGAACGGTCGGGCTCCCCTAAAGTCATCTTGATGCAATGTAGTATTTTTTTGCCATCTTCCAATACGATCTTACTGGGGGTAGTTAAGTAATGCATCTCCACGCCTTCGTTCAAAGCTTCTTCCACTTCATAGGCTGCAGCGGGAATTTCCTTCCGCGAACGGCGGTAAAGAAGTTTAACAGATTTTGCTCCCATCCGAATAGCGGTTCGCGCGCAATCCATGGCTGTATTACCGCCACCAATAACTACTACCTGGTCACCAAGGTTTATTTCTGCTTGTTTAGCTACCTGTTCTAAAAATCTGATGCCCGACCATACCCCCTCCAGGTTTTCTCCTTCAATCTGTAAAGGAGTTGCCTGCCAGCATCCAATCGCCAGATAAACGGCGTCAAAATCTTGATGCAGATCCTCAAGCCGTACATGAATACCAAGGGTCTTATCGGTCATAATCTTGACGCCTAGTTTCTCAATCATATTGATTTCTTTATCCAGGACGCTGCTAGGGAGACGGTACTCCGGAATGCCGTATCTCAACATGCCTCCCGCCTGGGAATGACGTTCAAAAACCGTAACATCATGACCTTTAAGCGCACTGTAATAAGCACAACTCAGGCCCGAAGGTCCCGCTCCGACAATTGCTATTTTCTTACCGGTTGGCGGCTTTTTGACAGGGGAATAGGGGGTTTCTCTGGCTAAATCCCAGTCAGCTAAAAAACGTTTAATATTATTAATTGCTACCGGAGTATCTACCAAGCTACGGCGGCATTGACTCTCGCAAGGGTGAGGACAAACCCGTCCGCAAACGGAGGGAAAAGGATTTTTGTCTTTAATAACCGCGATAGCTTTTTCGAAATTACCATTACCGGTATGATGAATGTAATCCTGAATATCAATATTAGCAGGGCAAGTCATAACACAAGGAGCAACACAGTCAGCATTATGATCGGCTAGAATTTGCTCCAAGCGGATTCTGCGGTAATTCTCCAGCCTGGGGCTATTAGTGCAGATTACCATCCCTTCTTTAATCGGAGTATGGCATGCTTTTACATCCTGCTTGTTTTTGCCTTCGCCTAATTCTACTACACATAAGCCACAGTTGCCATTAGAGCGTTCCAGCCTAATATCATAACATAGGTGAGGAATATGGATATCTTCTTGAAGCAAGGCTTGTAGGATAGTCAAATCATCATAAACCTCAATGTTGTGGCCATTAACAGTAACCTTGATACGACGGTGACTAGTGATATTCTTCATTTGTTACACCTCTTTTATGCTTACGATGATTTATACCTACCTCTTCCAAAAGCATATTATAACAAATATGGAATAATTTTAAGACTATGTTTGTAATCTTTTTATAATTGTTTCGATTTTGAATTATTTGAAAATTATAAGTGGTTTATTCCCAAGTCACCCCTTACTTACCCAAGTATATTTGATACTTACCTGAGTGTATAAGATACTTTCCATTCTTTATATAATTCTCTTAAGGTCTTGTCCGTCAAAGATTCTTCGAAATTTTCCCCTGGCAATACAAAAAAGCTGGCTTGATCCTCTGCTTTAGAGACCAGGACCCATACTTTTTCCCCGGTATAAGGATCTGTCAAGAAGTCTTTATAGACTTCAAATAGATCAAATATGTTTTCATCCAACTGCCTGGCACTGGGTATAAAGCCGGTGGCAACATTCATGCTTAGATTTAACGGTTCAAGTCCGTTCTCGGCAATAATATTTTCCAACTCTTTCAGAACTCTAATCATGGCTCTTCTGGTTTCAAACGGTGTTTGAAAATCTTTAGACATTACCTTATCCCATAGGCGTTCGGCATATTGATAGGAGTTCTTAAATCTATAGCGAAGACTGGTTTCATAGAATTCTTTCCATTCGCTGGTCCTGATTAAGATGTCCAAAATCTTCATGCTATAAAATATCTGAGCTTCAGGACTCATTGGTTCCCACTCAAGATCATCGCTGATACTTTTAGCATACTCCAGATCATCAGTACGCGTAATACCTCGCTTATCTTGTTCTTGACAAATAAGTTTATGTATAATGCTTTCTTCAGTTCGCATCGCAAAATAATTAATTATATTATTTTCAACACAAAGCGTACTTAGTTTGGGGTAACCTTTGAGGTCCAAGTAACAATGTAGTAATTCATGGGATATAACGCTTTCATTTAAAGAGTTTTTTTCTATTCTAATAATACGCCTCCCTTCGGGGTCAACTCCCTGAATTGCATTTCTACCTTTCACGGGTTGTTCATCAACGGTTTCAAAATCCAGTTTTAAGCTAGGTGCAGTGCTGGTTATTTCCTGATAAATCTCTTCAAGTGTCGGACTAAACTTATACCCTTGTATTTCCAATAAGTTCTCCTTCTTTCTTTGATTTATTTATTAGGGGTTCGCAGAGAATTAAGAGCATATCATGATACTTTTGCCAGCCTGTAATGATTGTGCTTATCCCTGGAATAATGATATACGGTTTAGGATTTTCTAAACCGTATGCCATTCTCATGAAGCGGGTTTTATAACCGAGGCTTTCCTCCCTTCTTTATTTTATAATTCTTACTCTTAAAACCCCTTCAATTTGTTCAATTTTCTTAGCAATTTCCGGAGTAACGGGTGTGTCGGTATCCAAGAGAGTATAGGCATATTGGCCTTTGCTCTTATTGATCATATCCGGAATATTGATATTTTCCTTAGCCAGAACAGAAGTAAATTGACCGATCATATTGGGTATATTGCGGTGGTATACTGCCACTCGACCTTCATTATCAGGGTGGCCGTTGTCGCAGTCCGGATAGTTAACAGAATTAGAAATGGTGCCATTCTCCAAAAAGGCCATGAGCTGGGTGACCGCCATCACGGCGCAGTTTTCTTCCGATTCGCAGGTTGAAGCCCCTAAGTGCGGGATTGCGATTACTCCATCTAAACCCGTGATTTTAGGAGTAGGAAAGTCAGTGACATACTTGGCAACCTTGCCGGTATTTAGAGCTTGATTTAAATCCTCTTCCTTAACCAGCAAATCCCGTGAGAAATTAAGCAAGCGAACTCCGTCTTTCATCATGGCAAATGTTTTTTCATTAAACATTTCTTTAGTACTATCCGTCAGCGGCACATGGACCGTAATAAAATCACATTCCCGACAAATTTCTTCTAAGGATTTGCTGGGTTTAATGTATTTTGAAAGTTTCCAGGCCGAACGAACGGAGATATAAGGGTCATAGCCGTAAACTTCCATCCCCAGCTTAATAGCTGAATTGGCTACCAGAGTGCCTATGGCGCCAAGCCCGACAACCCCAAGTTTTTTGCCCTTGATTTCTATGCCGGCAAAGTCTTTCTTTTTCTTTTCTACCATGCTGGCAATTTCCGGATTGCCTTTTTGAGAAGTTACCCAGTTAACACCGCCGATAATGTCCCGGGAAGCCAAGAATAATCCGGCCAGAACGGCTTCTTTAACCCCATTGGCATTAGCGCCGGGGGTATTAAAGACCACAATTCCTTGTTCCGAACATTTGTCGATGGGAATATTGTTCACACCGGCTCCGGCGCGAGCAATAGCCTTTAAAGACTTACCAAACTCCATATCATAGATATTAGCACTTCTTATCAGCAAAGCATCCGCCTCTTCAAGGTTGTCCGTGAGAGTGTAGTTTTCCGTAAAATGATCTAATCCTATTTGGGCTATTTGATTTAAGCATTTTATCTTAAACATGGTGATGCTCCTTTACTCTGTTATTACAATTATACTTGTATTTTGTCTCTTGGGTTTGTTTATATAGATATTATTAAAAATTTTTTGTTTAAACTTTATTTAAACATTATTATTTAATGAAGTTATTTCTTTGTCTTTTCTTTTTACACTATATATTTTCTTTTTCAAATTGCTCCATGAATTGAACCAGTTTTTTTACACCTTCCAGGGGCATGGCATTATAAATACTAGCTCGCATTCCGCCTACGGTTCTATGACCTTTTAAGTTTACAAGACCAATTTTTGTTGCTTCTTCAACAAATTTTGCATCTAATTCCTTAGAACCCGTAATAAAGGGCACATTCATTAACGAGCGATCTTTTTTGACTACAGTACCTTTAAATAGTTTGCTGGAATCAAGATAATCATAAAGAATTTTTGCTTTTTCTTCATTGCGCTTTTTCATAGCCTCCAAACCGCCAAGTTTCTTTACCCATTTAAATACTTTGCCGCAAATATATATGCCATAAGCCGGAGGGGTGTTATAGAGTGACTTATTATCAGCATGGGTCTTATATTTCAGCATAGTCGGTGTTCCCGGAAGTACATCGTCCGTTATTAAATCCTCCCGGATAATTACAACCACAACTCCGGCGGGACCGACATTTTTTTGGGCCCCGGCAAAAACCAAACCATATTTAGTTACATCAACCGGTTCAGATAGAAAATCAGAAGACATATCAGCAACTAGTACTTTGCCACCGGTATCAGGTAATTCATTATATTTGGTGCCATAAATTGTATTATTATGGCAAATATAGACATAGTCAGCATTGTCAGATATTTCTAAGTCTTTAAGATCGGGAATATAGGTAAAAGTTTTGTCCTCAGAAGAAGCAATTATATTAACCTCTCCATAGATTTTTCCTTCTTGGATAGCTTTTTTGGTCCATTGCCCGGTATGAATATAATCAGCCACCCTATTTTTCATTAAATTCATAGGAACCATGGCGAACTGCTGGCTTGCTCCTCCTTGGAGAAACAAAATCCTATAATTGTCAGGGATATTCATTACATCCCTTAAATCCTGTTCCGCTTCGCCAATAATTTTTTCAAATGCTTTGGAACGATGGCTCATCTCCATTACAGACATTCCGGTTCCGTTATAATCCAACATTTCCGCTGCAGCTTCTTGCAGCACCTCTTCCGGCAATATTGCCGGTCCTGCTGAGAAATTATAAACTCTTGCCATAAACGAATTCCTCCTAAAGATTCGAAAATAATAATATATAGTATTATTATAAAATCAGTAATATAAAACCCCTCATCCCAATAGGGACGAGAGGTCATTCCCGCGTTGCCACCCATGTTGCCGTATTGGCCAACTTTTTTCCGCTTTATTGGGCGGATCCCATCACAATTCATCATTGGCCACTCCAGGGCGGAATCAAGTTGCCCAGTTCACTGGCTTTCACCTACCGCCAGCTCTCTAAAGAACATAAACCACTGACTTCCCCTTCATTGTGTTTGCTTATTATGGTGTTGTTTAACTATGATAATGGTTTTAGAATGATTTGTCAAGTATTTTCTCAGGCGATTAGTTTACTTTTTAGAGCACAACTTGTCATAAACCTTTTCAGTAAAAATCTCCACAATACAAGGATCAAATTGTGTTCCCGCATTTTTTTTAATTTCTTCAATAGCTTGATCCCGCCTCATAGCTTTTCGATAAATCCGGTCTTCGGTCATAGCATCATAGGCATCTGCGACGGCAAGAATTCGGGAAAGAAGAGGTATTTCCTCCCCCTTTAGCCCCTGTGGGTAGCCTTTGCCATCCCAACGCTCATGATGAGACAATATATAATAGGCAATTGACTGGAGTTCGGGAGAAGACATGGTGATCCGATATCCCATCTCGGAGTGCTTCTTCATGGCAATCCATTCTTTATCATTAAGTTTTCCCGGTTTATTTAATATCCTATCATCAATGCCAATTTTCCCAATATCATGGAGCATAGCAAACAATTCCAGCTCATCCATGCTTTTTTGCTGGAGATTCAACTCTTCTCCGATCATTTTGGATAATGTTGCCAGGCGATTGGCGTGTTCTTTTGTTTCCTGACTTTTGGCGTACATTGTGGCCATAATAGAGGAAAGTATTGCACTGTGATGACTTTCCTGTTCCAGAAGCTTATGTTTATACATGTATTCTTCAGCTTCTCTCTCTATCATTCTGATATTCTCTATTGAATATTGCTTGGTACCCAAACCAATGGATAAGCTGATACTGTTAGCCTTATCGGCAGTTCTGTTGTTGTAATCTTCACAAGCTTGAGTAATTTTCTCCACAAATTGATAGGCCTGTTCACGGGAAGTGTTAGGCATTAGGATTGTAAATTCATCTCCTCCCGTGCGAGCTACAATGTCCTTATCCCTACAGCAGGCTTGAATGATTTTAGCGGTTTCCATTATTAACCGGTCCCCCTCGTGATATCCAAAAGCATCATTAACCAAGCGAACACCATTAATGTCGCTGATAATGACAGATAGAGGGAGGTATTCTTCTTTATCCAACTCGTTTTTGGCTTTCTCGTAATAAATACGATTATAAAGGCCGGTCATCACATCGTGATCGTTAAGATATTGAATCTGCATCTGATTTCGTTTGGACTGGGTTATATCGATAACGATTCCCTCAAGACTTATAAGGCTTTCGTTTTCATCAAAAATGCCCTGGCCGATTTCCCAAACCCATTTTTTCTCTCCCTGAGCAGTTACTATTTCGTATTCGTATTTAAACTGTTCCCTTAAAGCTAAGACCCGTTTCCATTCTTGCCAAATAGGATCCCTATATTCAGGGAGTATTAACTCCGAATATGCTATCTCCTTATTATTAATGAGGCTTTCCGGGTTATATCCAGTAAGCTCCAAACAACCATCAGACAAAAATTCCATAGTCCAGTTCTTATCATAACAACAACGATAGGCCATGCCTGGCAAGTGGGAAAGAAGAACGGACTTGCTGCGTTCACTTTCACGCAAAGCCTGTTCTGTAAGTTTCCGGTCATTGATATCCTGTACAAGGCATAAATGAGTTAGGTCCGAACGATCGCTTTGTTGCAAGACCGTGATATCCATATTAACCCATATAGTTGAACCATCCGGTTTAACGATACGTTTTTCCATGGAATAATCTTTAATTTCTCCTGCTTTCAAGCGGGAGAACATTTCCATATCCGCAGCCCAATCATCGGGAGCAGTCAAACTTAACCAGCTCATGCCTTTCATTTCTTCTTTGGATCTACCCATTATCTTGGTAAACATATTATTCATTTCAACAAACATTTCATAATTCCTTAATACTGCAATACCTACCGAAGCATTATCAAATACTGCCCGATACAAGGCTTCGCTTTCCTTGAGCTTGAATTTTAGAGACTTCAAAGTTTCGTTTTTAAGCACTATATGGTAGAGCACAAGCAAAAGCATTAATACAGAAAGTACGACTATAATGGCATGTCTGACATGTTTGACGCTTTCTTTATTTGCCAGCAATGCTGAATAACTTACCCCCAATACCGCCTTTACCTCTCCTGTAAAAACATCTTTTATTGGAGCCAAAGTATTAATCCAAGTCCCTTTAGAATCAGTGATCGGCCCGACCAAGCGTGTTTTTCCATCTATAAACGGTTGCAGTAATTCAGATCCTGCTTGCTCATACAGCTGTTCAAAAGGAGAGTAGTCTTCAGAAAAAAACTGCTCTGAATCCAGTACTAACTGAATCTGCCCGTCCCATTGGGTATAAAGGTATGCAGTATTAACTTCTATGTTTTGCTGTTTAAACAGCAACAAACTGTTTTTCAATTGTTCATACGCATAGGTCTCTGAATGCCGGGCTTCAGACTGCAGTTGGCTTAATGAGTCCCTGGAGACAAAAGCTGCTGCAGCTTCGGCCAGTACTTTTACCTTTTCTTCTGAATTTTGAACGTATATTTTCCAGGTAGCGAAAATATAGATTGCACCCAAAACAATACAGGCAAAGATTAAGTAGACCAATAATTTCTTTAGATTAATCGATGTCCGTATAATTTGGGCATGAATTTGCCTATTCATTAGTTTTCCCCCAAAAAACTTTCGGTAAGGGTAACTTTTTGAATAGACATCGTAGCCCGATGGATTACAATGGTTTGCTGAGTGCGAAATTAAGTACAAAGTGTAAAAAGCTTTTTACCCCTACAAAAAAAAATTTTCTTTAATAAATAGATAGTCTAATTATAATAATGCAATTGTTTCCAATTGCCTTATTATAATTACATATTTAGTCATTTTTTGCAAGAATAAAGGGTTTAAATGCAAAAAAATGTCGTTTTTTTGTTACTTTTGCCTCTTGACCATTCATCGTTAAACGGAACAACCCTCCCGTTTTTAGCATATACTATATAGTCATATCTCACCGAGATTTAAGCAGACTGCAACCAAAGTCAGTGAGTACAAAGTTTAAAAGTTAAGAATCTAGGTAACAAAAAAAGACACCTCGTTTGAAGTGTCTTTTTTATGTAGTTACCTGGCAACGTCCTATTTTCCCCGTAAAGGTATCTTCGGCCCTGGAGGTCTTAACTTCCGTGTTCGGGATGGGAACGGGTGGTACC
>JAAYMU010000104.1 GCA_012521215.1 Peptococcaceae bacterium
CTATGTTGTTTAAGCTTACCTATATGCCCGATAATAGTAACTACAGTCGTATTTTCTCTATGCTTTCCCCCTTTAACGATACTGTACTCCATAGCTCAGAAGCTTTGTTTGCAGGGGGATATCTTGCTCATGACAGCGGATTGCCCGGCCGGTCCCTCTGGATTGCTAAGGGCCCGAAATCTTTATCTACCTATGTCCTGGAAAAAGATATTGCTTTTATCGGCTTACATGAGGAGGTTCAGCTTTATCCTAAAGGATCAGTCTTTGAAGATCAAAAATGGGCTGTAGCTATCATGATGCCACAAAAAGATATGACTTCACAACTTACCTATGCGAAGCTGCGCTTGATCTTTCCCTGCCTGATTTTATTTATGGTTGGGGTTGTCTTATCTTCTCTCATCAGCCGTCACTATCTGAAACCCATAACGGAAGGGCTGGATATTATTAAATCTAAGGATTTTAGCCGTAATCCTGTCACGAAAATTCCTGAGATAGATGATTTGATTCAATTTCTTTCGGTACAAAATGAAGAACCTTCACCAAAGCCTGATGAAGGTTTGTCCGAAACGATATTTAAGGAATTTCTAAATAACACCAAGACCCTTTCACCTGCGGAACGAGCTGTTTTTAATCTCTATGTACAAGGCTATACGGCCAAAGAAATTGCGCAAATTCTTTGCCTGAGCATAAACACCATAAAAACCCATAATAAGCGTATCTATATGAAGCTTAATGTTTCTTCCAGACAGGATCTGTTAAAATATGTTAATAAGTTGAAAGAGATGGGATGGGAGTTTAAATAAACAGCACAGCAAATATGTTATAATAAGAATGGATTTTTCATGATTATTCTTTTGAGTTTCGAAAATCCTAAGGGGAATTATAACACTTAGCTGACTATTTATTGCGAATAATTTAATAGCACATAAAAAATAGGGGATTATATTCTCTATTTTTTTGTAAGAATAGTGGGGGATATTAAAGGAGGAAGTAATAGTGCATAATTATAAAACCGATTATCATGTTCACCCCAATTATTCCATAGATGCCTCTGCCGCTACTATAAAGGACTTTTGCCATAAAGCATTAGCTTTGAAATTGAGGGAGATTTGTTTTTGCACTCATGTTGAATTGGATCCGGAGCGAAAAGCGAAGGATAACTTCGTCAGGCTAAATGGAGAAAAGCATTCGGTTTATAAATTGAATTGGTTGGACAGTTATTTTAAGGAGATTATCAGGGCTCAAGCCGAATTCAAAGAATCCGGTCTTAAAATTAAGGCCGGCGTAGAAATAGGATACTGTCCCGGTGTGGAAAATGATATTGAAAAAATTATTAATAACTATCCCTTCGATTTTGTCATGGGCGCGATTCATTGTCTGGATCACCTTTCTATTTCTTCCAAAAAAGAAAGCCCGTACTATTTCAGAAGCAGGAGTGCTGCCACAGTACGGGAAGAATATTTTGCAGTATTAATGGAAGCAGTGAAAACCAATCTTTTTGACTGTATCGCCCATATTGACCTTTATAGGAGGTATGGGGTTCAATTTTTAGGTGTTAATGCTTACACTCTTCATCGCGGAGCTATAGAACCTGTATTTGAGGAAATGGAAAAGAGAGAAATAGGAATTGAAATCAATACCTCAAGCCGTCGAAGAGGTTTAAAAGAATTTCACCCAACCAAAGAGATCTTGGATTTAGCAATAAAATCGGGCATAAAAGTGTTTACCGTAGGTTCTGATGCCCATTCCCTTGATGAGTTGGGTGAAGGCTTAGATGAAGCTCTATCCTTACTTCATGATATGAACGCTACCAATTATGTTTTTGACCGGAGAAAGCCGGTTCCATGCTCAACAGCAGGCAAAAAGCTTACAAAAACTTCCTAACTGTTATTAGGCGATATAGTGTTTGCAGGTGAGTGATGGCTGCCAGTAGAATTAGGGTAGCCGGTATCAGATTTGAGACTCCTCCCAACATGATTATAAACAGTCTACCATCACGATTTCCGGGCAGGTAACGTAACCTGCCGTCATTTATTTCCGGCAAATAGGGCTTGCCGGTGATGGTTTTGTATTTTTCTTTAAATAACATTGACAGGGGTAAGCCGGTAAGTGCCGCAGCACTTATCAGCAGGACCAGAATGTTATTTTCGGTGGTCCCATACCAGGCATAGGCCATACCGGTAACAATAAAGTAATCTGCATAGCGATCTAAAATGGAATCAAATATTTCGCCGTATTTGCTTTTTAAAAATTTCAAGCGAGCAATTTCACCGTCAACTCCATCCAGAATTGAGCTAAGCTGGGCTAAAAGCCCTCCGAGCAGTGGGCTTAGAAAAGCAAAAGAAATTGCTGAGGCCATAGCAATTAAAAAAGAAACAACGGTTATTTGGTTAGGCGTTATTTTAGTAGAAGCTAAAAGCTTTGTAATTCTGATAGAAAACTTACGGTTAATTACCCGGGAAATAAATCCGTCTTTAGCAGGTATTAAAGAACGCAGGAGAAGGGTTTTACAGTATTTATAACTGGCAGGGTCGTCTACGTCGACCCAATTGTGATCTACAAAATGTAGTTTTACTTTACCTTCTTCAGCCAGTAAGTTTACAGCGTCGGTGAGAGTATAGGCTCCTTGGCCTATTGATATGGCCAAGGCCTTTTGCAAGGCCCCTGTATCAACGAACAGGCCGCAATCTACCGCATTAAAATCTTTAAGCTTCTTACCCAATCTTTCGGCTCTGTTTCCATTAGCAATAATTTTAGTACACTCATCCAAATCATATACTTTTTCCAGTCTGGCATCACTGGCCAGCAAAAGCTCATCCTGCTCTATGTTTTTGGCGGCTTCAATAACGGATTTTAATAATTCAGGTTCAAAAATATGATCGGCCATCATTAATATATACTTTTCATTTTCGCAGTACAGTTGTTGAAAAGTAGACGCTGATACACCATTGCCGAGCTTCCAATCGGAGTTATGTAAGTAATTGACATTTACTCCCAGTTGCTCGCCCTTGCCTAAATAATCCCGAATTTCATGGGCATAACATCCGGTGATAATTACGAAATCATTAATACCACATTCTTTTAAGGCCAGAATATTTCTTTCTATTAAAGAAAGACCCAGTAAAGGAATAAGAGGCTTGGGCCTGTTAGAAAAGGCCCTCAGCCTGCTTCCTTCTCCCGCGGCAAGGATAACAGCTCTCATTAGCGTTCTCTCCTGCCGGTAATATAATCATCCACCATTTTTTTGGCTTCAGAGTCTGTATATTGAATCGGCGGTGATTTCATAGTATAAGCTGAAATTGAGGTTAAAATACCACCAATTTTACGATCTAAGGCTAATTTCATGCATCTAATGGCATCAATCATGACGCCGCCGCTGTTGGCCGCATCTTCAACGGATAATTTGACATCTAAAGTCAGGGGGACATGGCCAAAGCCTCTACCTTCCATACGTATATGACAAATTTTATTATCATTGAGCCAAGGGATATAATCGCTGGGACCAATATGAATATTTTCACTATCCAGGGCAACTTTTAATTCAGATTGTACAGACTGAGTTTTTGATTTTTTCTTGGAGGTGAGTCTCTGGTAATTGAGCATGTTAAGGAAATCTGTATTTCCTCCAAAATTTAATTGGTATGTTCGGTCTAGAATTACACCGCGGTTTTCGAACAATTTGGTTAAGGTACGATGAACAATAGTAGCTCCCACCTGACTTTTTACGTCATCACCGATAATGGGAATATTTTTATCCTCGAATCTTTTAGCCCATGTCTCATCGGAAGCAATGAATACCGGCATAGCATTGATGAATCCCACATTTGCTTCCAGACAGGCTTCAGCATAATATCTAGCGGCTTTTTCCGAGCCCACAGGTAAATAGTTAATTAAAATTTCTGCACCGCTTTCCTTTAAGACCTTTGCCACATCGCAAGGATTTTCATCCGCTACTACAAAACTCCTATCTTCGGGGTAATCAGCCATGTGCTCAGATACACCGTCTAAAACCGGACCCATTTGCACCTGAACAGGATAATCGGGTAACTTATCATAGAATACAGTCGTACAATTTGGTTTAGCAAAGAGTGCCTCTTTTAAGCTTTTACCCACCTTTCTTTTATCCACATCGAAAGCGGCAACTACGTTGATGTCTCCCGGTTTGTAGCCACCTAAATTATAATTCATAAGTCCGATAGAATCTTCCGGTGAGTTCTTGTACATTTCAATTCCCTGTAATAATGAACTGGCACAATTTCCTACACCTGCAATGGCTATGTTAATTCTTGACATCGAAATACCTCCTTAATTCCTTACCTTGTAGTTGTTTCCATGTCAATAAACTAAGCCATTTTTTGTACGCCTCCTTTCTTAAATTTTAAATAAACTTATGGACTCCACCTCCTTCTTAAATCAAAATTAAATAAAAAAACTCCCCAGTTTTTGTTGGGAGTTTTTATTATTTAATTCTATAATATTATACCAATATAGAAACAACTCCCCACTTTTAGCATAAGAAGCTTTTTCTATATTATGTTAGCACTCTATATCGAGCGCTGCTAACAACATTATACCTCAAAAAAAAAATTTATGCAACTATAACCAAAAATTCATTCCTTCATTTCCTGTTTGGGTTTCTTAGGAATAATATCCTAAAACATAGGTATAAATAGCAATAAAACACAAAAAAATGGTATAATAAATATTCTCAAGACGAAGTGATTTTAAAATGAAAAGGAGGTAGCATATGAAAAAATATCAATGTGTTCCGTGCGGTTATATTTACGATCCGGAAATCGGCGATCCTGACAGCGGAGTAGCGCCTGGCACAAAATTTGAAGACCTTCCCGATGACTGGCAATGCCCGATTTGTTTTGTCGGCAAAGAGGATTTTGAACCGGTTGAAGACTAAATTTTAAATTTTAGAGGAGGGAGTCGAAATGAGTATGTTCTGTTATCAGTGTCAAGAAACTGCGGCAGGAAAAGGTTGTACAGTCCGCGGAGTGTGCGGAAAAACTGAAGAACTTGCACGTCTGCAGGACCTCCTAATCTACACGCTGAAAGGAATTTCGGAACTTGTAGTTAAAGGAAAATTGGATGTTAAAAAGCTTGGCGATACAAATTACGAAGTGCTAAACAGTCTCTTCATGACTATCACCAATGCTAACTTTGACGACAAGGCCATAGAAAAACAGATTTTGAAAATGCTCAATATCCGTGATGAACTCAAAAAAAGGGTTGACGTCGGAGCCTTGCACGACGCCGCGACCTTTACCGTGAATTCCAGAGCCTCTATGCTGGAAAAGGCTGCCTCCGTCGGTGTGTTGGCCACTGCAGACGAGGATGTACGTTCCCTGCGAGAAATGATTACTTACGGTCTTAAGGGCATGGCTGCTTATACGGAACATGCTCAGAATATCGGTAAGGAGAACCTTGAAATTAATGCCTATATTTATGAGACCCTGGCAGCATTGCTGGATGATTCCCTCACCGTCAATGACCTTGTGGCGCTGACCTTGAAAACAGGGGAATACGGTGTAAAGGCTATGGACCTTCTCAATGAAGCCAACACTTCCAGATACGGCAACCCCGAGATTACGGAGGTGAATATCGGAGTAAGAAAGAATCCGGCAATCCTGGTTTCCGGCCACGATTTGGCTGACATGGAACAGTTGCTTGAACAGACCAAGGGAACGGGTGTGGACGTTTATAGCCACAGCGAAATGCTGCCCGCTCATTATTATCCGGCTTTTAAAAAGTACGACCACTTTGTCGGGAATTACGGCAATGCCTGGTGGAAGCAACTGGATGAGTTTGCTTCTTTCCATGGGCCTATCTTGTTCACTACTAACTGTATCGTACCGCCGAGAAGCGAAGAAATCAAAAACAGAATTTTCACCACCGGTTCCACCGGTTTCCCGGGCTGCAAGCATATCGAGGCTGATGAAAACGGCAAGAAAGATTTTTCTGAGATCATCGCTCTCGCCAAGACCCTCCCGCCTCCGGATGAAATTGAAAGCGGAAGCATTGTAGGCGGTTTTGCCTATAATCAGGTGCTGGCTGTGGCGGACAAGGTGGTTGATGCCGTCAAATCCGGCGCTATTAAAAAATTCTTTGTTATGGCCGGGTGTGACGGACGTATGAAATCCAGGGCATATTACACTGAATTTGCCAGTAAGCTGCCGCAGGATACTGTTATTCTCACCGCCGGCTGTGCAAAGTATCGCTATAATAAACTTAACCTGGGAGATATCGGCGGAATTCCCAGGGTACTGGACGCCGGACAGTGCAACGACTCCTACTCGCTGGCTTTAATTGCCCTGAAGCTCAAAGAGGTATTCGGCCTTGATGATATTAATAAACTCCCGCTTGCTTTCAACATTGCTTGGTATGAGCAAAAAGCCGTAATAGTATTGCTTGCTTTGTTGTATCTTGGTGTAAAGAACATTCACCTCGGTCCCACATTGCCGGGCTTTTTGTCTCCCAATGTAGCTAAAGTATTAGTTGAGAAATTCGGCATTGCCGGTATCGGCACAGTGGATGGGGATATAGAATTGTTTATGGCTTAATAAACAGTTAAATAACGGCTCTTTGTCAAATGTTGGGGCTAAGCCCGAAAACGTAGAGTAAATAAACCAGATACTTTAGGAAGGTGTCTTCATGTTTGAAACTTGAAGGCATCTTCTTTATTCACTCAGCTTGCCCAAATAC
>JAAYMU010000105.1 GCA_012521215.1 Peptococcaceae bacterium
AGTATTTGGGCAAGCTGAGTGAATAAAGAAGATGCCTTCAAGTTCAACATGAAGACACCTTCTTAAAGTATCTGGTTTATTTACTCTACGTTTTCGGGCTTAGCCCCAACATTTGACAAAGAGCCAATAAATAAAACTGCCGTATATACCGGAACGGCAGTCTAACCGAAGAAGTATCGGGAGTTATGGTTTAATTAATTTTCATTCGCGCTACCAGAACTCTTTCCCCCATTAAGGGCTTGTCTTTACTAACACCCACAAAATCATCTCCGAAGATGTCATAGAGATGGCCTGAGATATTTAATTCCGGCAGTCTTCCTAAAAGCCTCTTACCGTCAGTAAGATAAGACATCTGGACCGGCGTAGCGAAATTACCATCGGCAGTATAATCACCGCCGCTGGCCATAATAACCATAATCCCCCGTTCTCCTTGCAAAATTTCCTGTAATGTTTTTTCTGAGGGCACTATGGATAAATCACTATAGCCCAGCGAAGGAACATCGTCATAACTACCCCCAGCCGACCCTGTAGGTTCAAAAGAAAATGTTTGGGCTCTTTTTTTATCTGTATAGGGTTTTAAAATCACACCGTTTTCAATTAACATCATCTTATCCTGCGGGTTAACCATTCCTTCCATATCAAAAAAAGGTGAATGCTGTTTTTCGTCTGTAGCATCCTGATAAACGCTTAATGTCTCATGAAATGCTTTACTACCTATTTTATCAGTGAATAGGGATGCGCCGAGACCGATTTTTTCAGCATTTAAGGATTCGTTTATTTTACTCAGCAGACTGCTGGGATGAATTATAACCGGCATTTTTTCTTTGGCCGGCAGTTGGGCCGGAATATTGAAGGCTTTAAGCATTTCTCCGATTTGCCGGACAATTTTTTCTTTATCCATGGTCCGGCTTGAACTAATAAAGGATGTATCAAAAATATTTACTGAATCAACATGCTTTACTAGTAGGGCAAGCTCAACAGTCAAATCATAATTGGCGTAAGCAAGCCCGGCATCGTTTTGCAGGCTAATCTCGGTTTCAAGCAATTTGATTTTATTACTAAAAATAAAATTAGGATTTTCCCGGCGGATAGTAGTCAATAAATCTTCCATCTCCCGGACAAACTCTTCGTCGCTAATTTCAAGCTCTCGCAAATCTCTGACCCTTTGCCTATTCTTCTCCGGTTCAAAAGGATAAGAAATCTTTCTGGCCAGATTGGCTTCAGCTTGAGCCCAGGTGGAAGCCGTGGGCTCACCTAGAGTACCGGCAATGCCTAGGTAACCATCGGCATAGACTCGACAGCCACATTTATCGATTTTTTTCTTCATAACAGCTTCGACCGAACTTTGACTTATATGGAGCGAAGTCTCTCTAACACTAAGTTTGAATAATTCTTTAATCACGATCTATCCTTCCTTCTTATAACACCTGAATGCCGTTAACCCGAATATAAGGTCCGCCAAAGGCTACCGGTAGTGGATACTGTTCCATCTTACCACACCCTCCGAGGGCGAAAGAGAAAAATTCCACCTGATCGGAAATCCCGTCTATTTCATAAAGAGTTTTCATCACATTTCCTGTAATTACAGATATTCTTACCGGTTCGGCTAACTTGCCGTCGCGAATCATATAGGCTCGACGGGGAGCAATAGTAAAAGTAGTCATACCCGAACCATGGTTAAGGTTATCAATATAAATACCTTCTTTGATTCCGGCAAACAATTCTTCTTTAGTCTGGAAGCCTTTATCTATATAGGTTGTGGTCATACGGACAAGAGGCTCATATTCAAAATTAAGAGCTCTGGCATTCCCAGTGGGAGCTTCCCCTAAAGAGGCGGCGGTTACGGAGCTGTGCAGTCGACCGGTTAAGATTCCGTCTTTAACAAGGTAATTGGTTTTAGCCCTGCAGCCTTCGTCATCAAAGGGAACATAGCCGGCCCCCTCTATGGAACCGGTATCTATAATATTAAGCATTTCCGCCCCTACCCTTTTACCAATCGCCCATTCTTTTTTCATGCTTTCGTCCCCGACCATAAAATCAGCCTCACTTTTGTGACCAAAACTCTCATGAGCAAAAACACCGGTGGTCTGAGGCGAGAATACACAGGTGTAGATACCGGGAACAACAGGAACCGCTTCCCGACAGTAAGTCAAGTCTTTCTGCAAGCTATTTAAAATTTTATCCTGTTGACCGGAAAGTTCATTAAAGGTTAAGGCGTAGATATCTTCCGAACCTTGATAAGGTGTATTGTTCTCCTGTAGCATATAACGAACAGCCAGACAACAGTTCTGACTATCATAAGTAACATCCGTACCCAGGCTGGAGATAATATGTTTGACAGTGTGTTTATCCAGATAATACATCCTGGACATTTTTATTTGGGGGAATTGTTTAAGTATGGGGACATAGGAATTAAGAACATCCAATTTAAGCCGATTCTCAATATTCGCTATATTATTATCTCTATATTTCAGACAGCGTTCTTTGTTTATTTCCAGTCTTTGAACAATAGCATGCTGATTAATATCGGGATTGGGTACAGCCAGATGAGCCAAACGGTCAATTTCCATCTGTAAATTATCCAAATCCGTTGTAGCACTATAATACCAGCGTTTGCCGTCAAAAATTCGAATCATAGCTCCTTGGTCAGTTCTGGTTTTATTCTGTATTAGTTCGAAATTTTCCAGCGTAATATTTGTCAAGGATACCTTCTCTATCCGTATATCAGTATAAAGATTTTTAGGGAAAACATACATAATTTGTTCCTCCACTTACTTTAGCAGGAATGTTAACCTGACCACCAAATATAAGGCGGGAAAATTAATAGGTTTTCAGAGTAGACAGATAAATACTAACCCCGCTTCCGATAGCGAATAATAATATAATTAAATAAATATTGCCCACCAGGATCATGGAAATAATCAAAGTAATCCATAAAAAGATAATGGCTTTACGTCTAACGCTTTTTTTAATAGCCTTGTGTTTCGTGTAATTATAAATATATGAACCAAATACACGATGATTGATTAGCCAATTATATAAACGTTTCGAGCTTCGCAAGTAGCAAAAGGAAGCCAGTAATAAAAATGGTGTAGTAGGCAAAATAGGAAAAAATATTCCCCCTATACCCAAAATAAGTGCTAAAGAACCTGCGGCAATTAAAGCGTATTTCTTGAAAATATGTGAATTCATAGATTGTACCCTGGTCCTACCTTCTTAACGATAGCGTTATAAATATGTTTTCAGTATAATATGCCTGCCATATTAATACAATAATTAAAACTTTCTTAGAATTAAGTATTCCCTAGAAAATTATACCTTATCCAGGGCTTTTAATATGCCATACAAAATGGCCTGAGGCCTCGGTGGGCAGCCCGGAATATATACATCGACCGGTACCAGAGAATCAATCCCATTATTAGTAGCGTAACTATCCCTAAATATTCCGCCGCTACAGGCGCAGGCCCCTACCGCGACAACAAGTTTAGGATCGGGGGTGGCCGCGTAAGTTTTTAGCAAGGCCAGTTGCATATTACGAGTGGCGGTACCGGTTACTAAAAGCATGTCCGCATGTCTGGGTGAAGCGACAAAGCTGATCCCTAGTCTTTCCAGATCGTTAAAAGGATTATTTAAACCGTTGATCTCATAATCACAGCCGTTGCAAGAGCCGGCATCAACCTCCCTGATATGAAGGCTGCGGCCCAAGGTTTTTTTGATTTTGCTTTGTAGCAGATCATCCAAAGCTTGAGATTCATATGGAATATTGTTTTCATCAATTACCCAGGGGCTTTTTTGTAAAATCACTTTATTTTTAGTGGCCAGCTCAAATTTATTAGTCATCTTCGCCGCTCCTGACCGACAAACCTCCTCGCACAATACACAAAAAACACATTGGGCATAATCGATGGTTATGCTATTACTTACAGTATTAATTTTAATTGCCCCAGACGGGCAGCGTCTTACACATTCGCCACACAGTTTGCACTTATCTGTATCAATTTCCGGGCTACCAATAAATAGACTGGAGTCCAGAGCTTTGTCCGGATAATTATTAGTCAGTCTTGGATACTTAACTATTTTTTTAATAATATCAAACATATCTATCTTCCTTAACAGTATAAGTTAATTTATTAATTAGATTAGTTAATTTGTAATTCAGGTGTTTTTGTCTTTACAGATCATTACCGGCATAGGAAAGATTGAAACTCTTGTTAATCAATGGGAAATCAGGAACAATATTTCCTTTGACAGCATGGCAAAGAGCCGGCCAATTACAAAAAGACGGTGTACGGATCTTGTATCGGTAAATGCTATTATGCTCTCCCGTCATTATCCAATGTATATTCTCACCTCGCGGGGCTTCTGTCATCCCAAAAGCAAAACGATATGGTTCCACCCTGGTGACAGGTTCAAGGATCTTACCCTCCGGCATATTCTCTATAGCCTGTATCATTAGGCTGATTGAAGTAAAACACTCTTCAATTTTCGTATTCATACGGCAATTGACATCGCCGTTATAGTGTTTAGGTATTTCAAATTCCAGCTTATCGTACACGGCATAGGGAAATGACTTCCGCACGTCATTACATTGACCGGATGCCCTTCCGCCCGGACCGACGGCATTGAGGTCCGCGGCAATCTTGGGTTTCAAAATTCCAGTGTTTTCTACTCTATCTATAAACATACTATGAGACTTGATAATATCTACTGTATCCTCTAGTTCCTTCTTAATTTTCTGCAAATATTTCAGTAGAATTGATTTCTTACCAACCATAAAATCTTTTCTTATTCCCCCCGGCTTATTAACACTTCTTAAAAAGCGCATACCGCAAAGCTCATCAGCAAGATTATAAGCCCAGCCTCTCATCATTCTGAACTGGAAGGTAGCAAAACCGTAGCCGGTATCCAGACAGATTCCACCTAAATCACCCAGATGACTCGTCAGTCTTTCCAGTTCGGTAAATATAACTCTGGTATATTGAGCCCTTTGGGGAACAGTTATTCCTGCAATTTTCTCTATGGCCTGACAGTAAGCCAGAGAGTTAGCAAAAGTTTCGTCTCCGGAAATGCGCTCCGCAATATAAAAGCATTTTTCTATGCTCTGACCTTCGCATAACTTTTCAAGGCCTTTATTAACATAAAATAGCTGCGCCTCTAAGTTAATAATCGGCTCTCCGGCTACACTAAAACGGAAATGCCCGGGTTCAATAATTCCGGCATGAACGGGTCCGACAGGAATTTCATAAACCCCTTTACCTTCTACTTTCTGAAAACTTATTTTTTCCTGAACAAAATCTAACTTTTGCTTAAGATTAAACTCTTTGCGCAAAGGATATTTACCATCCGGCCAGTTGCTATGAAAGACAAGCCTTTTGGGATTGGGATGGCCAAGTGGATTTATGCCAAACAGATCCTTGATTTCTCTTTCGTATAAATCAGCAGCAGGGATAATTTTGCTTAAGGAGGTAATTTCCATCTTGTTCGCTTTGACCATGGTTTTAACAATTAATAGCAAACCCTCCTGCCTGTCAGCAAAAACATAGTACACAGCATAACTGTTGATAAGCTGTTTTTCATCTGCGGCAAACATGGAAATGAGCGGATAACCAAGTTCTTGATAGATATAGCTACAGATATTATATGTTACCGGCGAATCAACCTCGATATAAAGTTCATTGCTATTTTTCAAAGTATAGTTAGAGATACATTCCGCAAATTTTTTCGCCAATACAGACTTTAATTCCAACATTGACATAATTTTAAGCCTCTCTTTTTTATTGTTCTCCAATCTGTTATATCCCCAAAATAAGACCCTGAGCCTGATAAATAAGCTCGATAACATAGGAAGGCATAAACAAGCCTCCCAAAGTAATGGCTATTAAAAGAACGACAATAGCCCCTGTCCCTACCTTATTGATTTCTCCCGGCTGTAGAGTTTCCTGTTCCCGCTCCCCATAAAACATGCGAAATAAGGAAGCTACTATTCCGGCAAAAACCACTGCTAGCAGCAAAACCAAAACAACTCCTATCCAAATACTTCCTCCGCTAAAGAGCGCCACAATAATGTTTATTTCACTGCTGAAAATGCTGAAGGGTGGAGTACCGGCAATCGCAAACAAGCCAAGTAAAAAGGCTGTTCCGGAAAAGGGGAGAATTTTGAGTACCCCTTTAATTTTAGATATTTGCATGGTGTTAAATTTTTGTAGAATATTACCGGCTGACAGAAAAAGCATTGATTTGGTCAGGGAATGATTAATCATATGCAAAAGTCCCCCAAACACCGCCAAGGGGGTAAAAACACCCATGGCTACGGCAATAATCCCCATATGCTCGATACTGGAATAAGCAAGCAGTCTTTTATAATCTCTTTGGGTCATAATGAAAATTGCCGCAGTCAGAATAGATAAAATCCCTATCGCTAACAATACCCTGCCGGTAAAAATATTGTTTTCCAGATTGCAATTAACAATAGTTAAAGCTCTAATAATCCCATACATTGCACTGTTTAGCAGTACGCCTGACAAAAGCGCACTGATTGGAGAGGGTGCCTGGCTGTGGGCATCAGGTAGCCAGGTGTGCATGGGAGCCAAACCCGCTTTGGTACCAAAACCAACCAGTATAAATATAAAAGCCAGCCGTAAAACCGGACTTTGCAAGGATTTTGCGTTCTCATATAAAGCGACCCAGTCTAAAGCAGCAGACTCGCTTAAAACCCCTCTTGCCGATAAATAGAACAGGATTATTCCCAAAAAGGCAATAGCAATACCTACGGAGCAAATAATTACATATTTCCAGGCAGCTTCGAGGGCATATTTATTATTGTCGAACCCTACCAGGAAAGCGGAGGCTAAGGTCGTGGCTTCAATCGCTATCCACATCAATCCCAAATTATTTACTGTTAAAGCCATAACCATGGTAAAAATAAAGGAATACATTAGCAAATAGTAACGCTTTATTTGCCCCGGCCTAATCTTCTCCTGTCTAATTTCTTCCTGCAAATAACCGACAGAATAAATACTGGTCACTAGGCCGATTATTATTACAATATCCAGCACAATCACGCTCAAAGCATCCACATAAAAAATGCCACCTAAAAAGCCGTACCTTATACTTCCTTCATTTACTACCTTATAGGTCAACAGTAAAGCGCCAATCACTAGTAAGCCGGAAGCTAACAAATTAATAATATGCTGAAGAAAACTTTTTCTGGTTAAAAATAGTAATAGTACAGTGATAACCGGTATAATCGGCAGAATAAAACCCATATTATTATTCCTTTCAGTTTATCCTTTCAATTTATTCAGTTGATCCGTATCAATGGAATCAAATTGGTCATTGATTCGAAAGACTAGAATACCCATAATCAGGATGGCCGTAATCAGGTCGATAAATAATCCTAAATCTACAATAAAGGGCATTCCCTCTGTTCCTAGCATGGTAGTAACAAAAAGCCCGTTTTCAATCACCAGGAAACCAATGATTTGGCCAATCGCTTTTTTTCTGCTGATCATAAAGAACAAGCCGATCCAAATAACAGATACCGAATTGACCAATTGAAGTATTATACTGTTCGGAATTATACTGCTTAAGGTTCTCAGACAAAAATAAGTGAACACCACAAGGGCGGAGCAAACTGAAATCAGAATTGGAATATTTAAAATAAAGTCTTTTTCCACTTCGTATTTGACATGAGCATACGTCCGGTGCAATAGACCGGGTATATAAATAACTTTAAGAACTAAGATAAGCACACAAACGGCCAAGAGATCAAAACGGCCTTCAGTTTTCAACATTATTATGCCGTTGATTCCGGCCATAAGGGCAATAAGCAGGGACTGAGCCCGAAAGGTTTCAATGTAGGAATTAATTCTTTTATTTCCCATTAGCACAAAAGCGGACAATAAGATCAAAATAGACAAGATTTTTACAAACTCAAGCATAGCCGCCTCCTAAAATGAAATACTGCAAAACACCTATGAACGCCAAAATAAAAGCCAATGCTGCCAGGTTAGGTATACTGAAAAGTTTTAACTTGACAGTTTTAATTTCGATCATAGCGATTACTATAGCGACAATAATAATTTTAATTACATACAATATGAGGGACAGCAAAACAGCTAGCAGACCGGAGAAGTTTATAAGCTGATCCGTCGGTAAAAAGATATTAACCAGTAAGGTCATAAAAATGAGCTGTTTGACCGCAGCCCCGTACTCCATAAAAGCCAGATGCCGACCGGAATACTCCAGGATCATGGCCTCGTGTATCATGGTTAATTCCAGATGAGTGGAAGGGTCATCCACCGGAATCCGGCAGGTTTCCGCAATCAAGACGATCACCATAGCTAAAAAAACCATGATATAAACAGGATTAGACAAGGGAATTCCATTATTCTGAACAGACATCATAATTTCCGGTAAGGAAAATGACCTGGCTATAAGTCCGAGGGTAAATAGAGAGACAAGAATTGAAGGTTCAATTAAAGAGGAAATCATCGCTTCTCTGCTGCTACCCATTCCTCCAAAGGTACTGCCCGTATCCAAAGCGGCAGCCATCATAAAGAACCTGCCCAAAACAAGGGTATAAATCAATAGAATAAAATCTCCGGGAATTTGACTGCCGGCCAGCTTGCTTGATACTGGGACAAGTAAAGCCCCGGCAAGAGCCGTCGCAAAAACTATATAAGGCGCTGCTTTGAATATCCAAGAGGATACATCGGAAACCACAGCGTTCTTTTTTAATAGTTTGTAAAGATCAAAGTACATTTGCCAAGGCGGAGCCCCTTTTCTTTTTTGACTTAAGGCTTTGACTTTTCTATTAATACCGTTGACCAGAGGAGCAACCGCCAGAATGACCACAATCTGTACCAGGATGTAAATCACGTTGTTCATATTCTCCTTCTCCTACAGAAATCGATTATAGAGCATCATTGCCATTACAGCGATAAATATATACAATAGATAACTGTGAATACTGCCGGTTTGGATTTTGAATTTGGTTATTTTAGCAAAATCTTTAACCACCGAAATAATGGGATGGTAGAGATATTTTACAAATATCGAGGTATAGGAAGTCGTATATTGGATCGCCTTCGGGTGGTAAATAGAGTCTCCCTCCATCACTACTTGCCGTGTAGGTTTAAATAGGATACGAAAGACGATTTTTATAGGTTTAGCAAAACCGGTAGCGCTGTACTGCATACGCGGGTTTAAGGCTTCAAATCCGCAGTCCCAGGTGCCATATCTCCGTTCCAGATATTTGCCGCCCACAACTCTTGCCGCCAGCAGGATTAATACTATAAATATTATTAAAAAAAACACAAAGACAAGCGGTGATATTCTATTGCCCGCAGCTTCCAGCGGATAATAGGCGATCAGGAACCCGCCCCTAAGAGTGCCGAATATAGAACTGCTCCCGAGACTAACTATTACCGAATCAATCAAGCTGAGAGTAACTAAAGGAAATAGCCCGAACAATAGGCAAAGTAAGCTCAGGATTCCCATAGCAACATTCATGCTAAGCGGAACTTCTTTTGCTCGTAAAGCTTGTTCGCTTCTCGATAATCCCAAAAAAGAAAAGCCAAATAGCTTGACAAAACAAGCGGCAGCCAGAGCACCTACAAGCCCCAGCGCAGCTACAGCGAGAATGAATAGAATATTAAGCCCCGCTCCCCCATTAATCATGAAAGCATATAAGGACTGAAAGGTTAACCATTCACTGATAAATCCGTTAAAGGGAACAATGGCTGAAATGGCCAGGGAAAAACATAATACGAAGAGCGCCGTTAGCGGCATCTTTCTTATAAGGCCACCTAGTTTTTCAATATCCCTGGTATGGGTAGCATATTGGATAGACCCGGCCCCCAAAAACAATCCACCTTTAAACAAAGCATGGTTGAAGGTATGCAGGAGGGCTGCAGTTAGAGCCAGGGAGCTGACTAGCTGGTTATTTTGAGCCAAAGCGATAAAGCTAATGCCCAAACCGATCAAAATAATGCCGATATTCTCAACGCTACTGAAAGCCAACAGTCGTTTAATATTATGTTCTATTAGAGCGTAGGCTACGCCTAACACCGCTGAAACTATCCCCAGAGCAAGAATAGTTATTCCCCACCAGCTATGTTCAACTCCTAAACAGCCGGGGATAAAACGAATCAGGCCATAAATAGCCGTCTTAATCATAATCCCCGACATCAAAGCCGAAATATTGCTGGGAGCGGCCGGATGGGCAGACGGCAGCCAAATATGGAGTGGTATAATACCGGCTTTCGTACCGAAGCCAATTAGAAACATGACAAAGACAATATTTTTAATACTGTCCGGTATAATTGCCGCAGCTGAGCCTAAAGCAAAGGACTTGGTATAGCTGTAAATAATCATAAATCCTACCAGTATAAAAGCGGTCGCCAGATGGGTCATAATAATATACAACTTGCCGGCCCTTTGACTTTCATTTTTTTCAGATTCAAACACAACTAGAAAATAAGATAAAAGGGACATTACTTCCCAGGATATATAGAAAAAGATAGCATTATCCGAAGTAAGGACCAAAATCATAGAAAGAATGAAGGTGGTATATAGAAAATAAAACAATCCTACATTCCTTTGACCAATATATGAGGAGATATACCCCAGAGAATACACGGACACACAGCAGACAAGGATAGACAGAGCCAGGATAAAATAGGCTGAAAGGTTGTCTATTGTCATACTAATTGAGATAAAAGGAACAACAGAATGCACTTGGATGAGCGGCAAGGTATCTAGGCCACTGGTTAGCTTTAATACCGAAGCTGACTATATAGCCCCCTAATAGATTTGGAGAAAGTACATTTAATACGTTAACATAGTAATAGGGGGTAGATTTCATGAAAAAAAAGCAATACAGCGATGAATTCAAGGAATTACTTTTAAAAGAGTGCC
>JAAYMU010000106.1 GCA_012521215.1 Peptococcaceae bacterium
ACGGACGAACTCCTTACCAAACTCAAGGCCAAGGGCGTGGAAATTCTGGATGTCTTGCTTCATGTGGGACTGGGAACTTTTAGACCGGTAAAAACTTCCAATATTAAAGAGCACCAGATGCATGCCGAATATTACAAACTGGAGCAGCATACCGCCGAAAGAATTAACTTGGCTAAAAAGGAAGGCCGAAGAATAATAGCTGTGGGTACCACGGTGGTCCGCACTTTGGAAACAGCCGCCGGTGAGGGCCGGAAACTGGCAGCCGGCGAGGGTTGGACAGATATATTTATTTATCCGGGTTACGAATTTCAAGTGGTAGACTCTTTAATCACCAATTTTCATTTGCCCCGCTCCACACTTATTATGTTGGTTAGTGCCCTGGCCGGCAGGGAACTTATTCTCCAAGCTTATGAGACAGCGGTAAAAGAACGCTTTAGGTTCTTTAGCTTTGGTGACGCCATGTTTATAGAGTAATTATATGAGGAGTGTTAATTTTGGCAGCCGTTACATTGGAAATATTGAAGAAAGATACAAGGACCAGAGCCCGTTTGGGTAAACTTCATACTCCCCATGGGATAGTCGACACGCCTGTTTTTATGCCTGTCGGTACCCAGGCTACGGTCAAAACCATGAGCCCGGAAGAACTAAAAGAAGTCGGAGCTGAAATAATTCTAAGCAATACCTATCACCTGTTTTTAAGACCTGGCCATGATCTTATAGCCAGAGCCGGAGGACTTCACAAATTTATGAACTGGGACCGGACGATTCTTACGGATAGCGGTGGTTTTCAAGTGTTCAGTTTAGGGGATTTACGCAAAATTACCGAAGAAGGGGTGGAATTCCGCTCTCACCTGGACGGTTCGAAGCAATTTCTAAGTCCCGAAAAATCAATGGAAGTTCAAATGGCTTTGGGGTCCGATATAGTGATGGCTTTTGACGAGTGTACACCCTATCCGGCAGAATATGAATACGCCAAACAATCAGCAGAACGCACAACTCGCTGGGCCAAACGCTGTAAGCATAGCATGACCACGACAGATAAACAGGCTTTATTCGGTATTGTCCAGGGAGGGATGTTTAAAGATCTTCGCCTGCAAAGCGCTGCCGAAATCACAGCTCTTGATCTTCCAGGCTATGGTATTGGAGGATTAAGTGTCGGCGAACCCAAAGAGTTAATGTATGAAGTGCTGGATTATACCATACCCGTTATGCCTGAGGATCGGCCCAGATACTTGATGGGAGTTGGTTCCCCAGATTGTCTGATCGAGGGCGTAATGCGCGGTATTGACATGTTTGACTGTGTTCTTCCCACCCGTATTGCCAGAAATGGTACTGCCTTTACCAAGTATGGCAAAGTAGTAATACGCAATGCGGACTATGCTGATGATTTTACTCCCCTTGATCCCAGCTGCGAATGCTATACTTGTAAGAATTATTCCCGGGCTTATCTTCGGCACTTACTCAAAGCTGATGAAATATTGGGCCTAAGGCTCATGACAATTCATAACTTGCATTTCTTAATAAATCTTATGGCGGAGATAAGGGAAGCAATCCAGGAGGATAGACTTCCTGAGTATCGCCGTAGCTTTTTCACATATTATGGTTATGAATTGTAAATAATTATTTGCAGAGACAAATTTTTAAGCATTTTTATAATTAATAGCTGAAAAAATAAATTGAAGATGGTATAATCAACCAAGACAAGCCTAATTAAATGTTTTAATTATGCTAAAAATGGTCACAATTGATCTATGATATTAAGGAGGTTTAATCTTAATGGAGCAGTTTTCATCATTGTTATTACCTATTGTTTTGTTTGTGGTGATTATTTACTTTTTAATGATCAGACCGCAAAATAAGCAGCAAAAAGAGCGCAAAATGTTACTTGCAAGTATCAGAACCAGAGATAAAGTAATCACTATCGGCGGACTCCATGGTACAGTGACCAAAGTTAAGGAAGATTCCGTAATCCTTCGAATTGCTCAAAATGTAGAAGTGGAATTTGAAAAGACTGCGGTACAGAGCATAACCAATAGAGATTATAGAGACAGTGCGCCTGCTGCCATAAAAGAAAAGAAAACCAATAAACCCGAATCGGTTGAAGAAGATAATAACGATAATACCCCCGAAGAAAACAACGAAGAAAATTCATGAGTTTTGATACTTAATAACTATTAGATAATTCATAAGTATTATTATATAATCCAGTTGTTTGGCCATAACCGGTAAAATCCCCGGTTAATAACTGATCGAGAATAAAATTGATTTGTTTTTAAGCAAGTGTCGTCTGGCACTTGCTTATTTATATCAAATTTCCAACATTGACACCCCAAGAGAAGTAGAGATATAATTGTTCTTATGGCAAGTCCATTTTGACATTTATAGGAGGAACAAGAATGAGATCCAGAAATATAATAAAACTTGTAGTCGCCGTAATTGTGGTCGCCGCTGCAGTTTTCTTATCCATTGCACCTCTGACCGACCCAGCCAAAGGAATTCCTTTAGGCTTAGATTTAAAGGGCGGCGTGCACTTGGTGCTGCAGGCTGAACCGGGCAAAGACGGCAAACCGGTAACCAATGATGATGTGGATAAGGCTAGAGCTATTATCGAACAGAGGGTTAATGGTTTAGGGGTATCTGAACCATATATCCAGGTCGATTATAATAAAAAGAGAGTTATTGTAGAATTAGCCGGGGTTGAAGACCCTGATAAAGCCGTGGAAACCTTGCAAACTACAGCTAAGCTAACCTTTAGGAATGAGCAGGGAGAAATCCTCTTGGACGGCTCAGAGTTAAAGGATGCCAAAGCTGCTGTCGATACCTCCCGAGGGACTGCCGATTATGTAGTGCAAATTTCTTTTAGCAATGAAGGAGCCAAAAAGTTTGCGGCCATAACAACAGCTTACCTCAATAAAAACATCGGCATCTATCTGGACGAAGAAATGATTCAGAATCCTGTAGTTAGTACTCCAATTACGAACGGCGAAGGGCAAATTCAAGGATATTCTTCCTTAGAAGAGGCTGCTCAGTATGCCGTCATGCTGAGATCCGGTGCGCTTCCGGTCAGCATGGACGTAATTGAGAAACGCCAGGTAGGAGCCCTTCTTGGGGTTGACTCTTTAAACCGCAGTCTAAATGCCGGTTTCTATGCTATTATTCTTATCTTTATTTTCATGTTATTCTTCTACCGTCTGCCGGGGGTGGTGGCAGTATTTTCTCTGATCTGTTTCAGTTTGATCGTGTTGTGGGTCTTTTATTTAATTCCGGTGGTGCTGACCCTGCCGGGGATAGCAGGGTTTGTGCTCTCAATCGGTATGGCAGTGGATTTAAATATTCTGGTGTATGAACGAATTAAAGAAGAAATAAAACTGGGCAAATCTTTAAGAGCTGCGGTGGATGCCGGATTCAGCAGAGCGTTTATTACTGTGTTTGACTCTAACCTAACTACTCTCTTTGCAGCCTTGGCTCTTTTCCTGCTCGGTTCTTCAACCATTAAAGGTTTTGCCTTGACCTTAATTATCGGTGTCTTAGCCAGCTTTTTTACCGCAATTTCCATTACTCGTTCTGTCATGCGCTGGATTGTCGGCATCAATCCTCGCTTAAGTACAGTTTTATTTGGCGTTAAGGAGGGAAGATAATGACCGACAAGAGTAACAATAAAAGAATTATCAAGCAAACTGCAAAGAATGAAAAAGCAAAACCTGTGATGGCTTCGGGTATTCCCTCCGCTAGTGAAGCCAGTTATGAACAAGTAAAAAAAGAGCACCGTTTTTATTTTAACATTGTTAAAAGAAGGTACTTGTGGTTTGCAATTTCCTTATTGATCCTTATTCCGTGCATAATTTCGATAATTGTGCAAGGACTGAATTTTGGGATTGATTTTAAAGGTGGATCACTTTTTAACATTAAATTTGATCAAGCCGTAACTCAGGAAAATATAACCAAGGCTCTTGATTCCGCAGGCATTTCCGGACAGGTTCAATTGTCCGATGGAAATACGGTAGCACTTATTAGAACGACCGTTTTATCGGATGAGCAGCGCACTTCGATGATTAATGCTTTGCAAGAAGGGGCAGGTACATTTGACTTAGCCAAGGTACAAGAAGATACTGTCGGCCCGGCTATTGGGGCTGAACTTCGCCGGGGAGCACTTTATTCTTTAACCTTGGCCACGATCTTGATCTTACTCTATATTACAGTACGTTTCCGCTCTGTGTATGCTTTTCCAGCCGTACTTGGCTTATTACATGATGTAGTAATTGTGATTGGCGTATTTTCCATTTTCCAGTGGCAGGTAGACGCACCTTTTATTGCTGCTATTCTCACCGTTTTCGGTTATTCGATTAATGATACGGTAGTTATTTATGACCGTATAAGGGAAAATGAAAGACGTTTGAAAAAGCGAGACAGTTTTGAGGACATGGTGGATAAGTCGGTTTGGCAGACTATGGGTCGTTCCATTAAGACCTCAGCTACTGTTTTTATTGCCTTGCTCTGCATTTACCTTCTTGGCGGTGAATCCACAAAAGTTTTTGCCCTGGCCATGTTGATCGGGGTGGTAGTTGGAGCTTACTCTTCCATCTTTATTGTCAGTCAACTGGTAGTTCAGATAAAAATTTGGCTTGGTGGAGATAAAGTAAAGAAGGCTGCGTAAGCTTAGAAAAAGCAAAATATTGTGATTTAGAAGAAACCGGAATATTAAAATCAGAAGAAACCAGAATACAGATATCAGAATATAGAGGACAAAATATAATCCGACTCCTGAACCTAAGCTTTATTGATCTCGGGTTTCCAGGAGTCTTTTATTCTAGGAAAAGAAGAATGATCAGGATAAGTTATTGTACTAGGCCGAAAATCAATAAACTTTTGTAACCATAACTGTTATTATATAATACTATATATCCTAATAGCTTGTACTATAATACTTACAAGGGAAAGGAGTTGGAAAAAATGAAAATATCCGGTGCCCAAGCTATAATTCAATGTTTTAAACAGGAAAACGTCGAAGTAGTATTTGGCTATCCGGGCGGAGCAGTATTAACTTTATATGATGCTTTGTATGAAGCCAATTTTCCCCATATTTTGCCCAGACACGAACAGGGTGCTGTGCATGCAGCAGACGGCTATGCCAGGGCTACCGGCAAAGTCGGCGTTTGTATAGCCACTTCGGGACCCGGCGCTACAAACTTAATTACTGGCATTGCCACCGCTTATATGGATTCCGTTCCTATAGTAGCAATTACGGGACAGGTCAGCGTTCCGCTTATTGGTAGAGATTCATTTCAAGAAGCAGATACAACGGGAATTACCACCCCTATCACTAAACATAATTATTTAATTAAAAATGTTAATGAGTTACCAAGGGTTTTTAAAGAAGCATTTCATATTGCCCGGACAGGAAGACCCGGGCCGGTATTGATTGACATAGCTAAAGATGTATTTGCAGCCATGATTGATTTTGAATATCCTCAACAAGTGAGTCTGCGAGGTTATATCCCGATTAGAGAAGGAGACGAACAAGCAATCGCTACTGTTTATGAGGAGCTTTTGCAAGCCCAAAAGCCATTGTTTTTTGTCGGAGGCGGTCTTAACTTGTCCGATACATCCTCTATGGCCAGAAAGATCGTTTCTCATACCGGGATACCGGTTGTTAGCAGTTTAATGGGTTTGGGTTGTATAGCTTACGATGATCCCTGTAACTTTGGCATGATTGGCATGCATGGAACTTATGCCGGTAATATGGCGACCACGGAAACAGATCTACTCTTAGGGTTAGGAGTTAGATTTGATGACAGAGTTACCAGTCAGGTTGATGATTTTGCGCCGAAGGCTAAGATTATTCATTTTGATATCGATCCGGCCGAAATAAATAAGAACGTTAGAGCTCAAATCGGTGTTATCGGTGACCTTAAGTGGTCTTTAGCCAAGTTATATGAAATGATAAGCAAGCGACCATCCAGTGAATGGGAAAAACAAGTTGCACCCTGGCGAGAACAAATCCTGTCCTGGAAATCAGCAAAGCCGTTAAGTTATAACCGAAATACCGAGAAAATCATGCCCCAGGAGATTATTGAAACTATAAGCGGTTTGACCAAAGGTCAAGCAATAATAGTAACCGATGTGGGTCAACATCAGATGTGGACTGCTCAGTTTTACCACTTTCAAGAACCTAGGACTTTACTGACTTCGGGTGGCTTAGGGACAATGGGCTACGGTTTGCCGGCGGCCATTGGAGCTAAAGTAGGTCTTCCGGATAAGCAAGTTATTTGTATTTGCGGAGACGGCGGTTTTATGATGAATTGTCAGGAACTGATGACTATTGCGGATTTAAATCTTCCGGTAAAAATTATAATTATTAATAACCAATCTCTGGGGATGGTTGCCCAGTGGCAGAGAAAGTTCTATCAGGGGCATTATGCCCATTCCCGTTTAAAAACAAAGGCTGATTTTGTAAAAATGGCGGAAGCTATGGGAGTTCCTGCCTGCAGGTTGGAAAGTAAAGAGGATATGCCGCATATAATTAGTGAGGTTCTAAAGAAAGAGGGGCCATTTTTGGTAGATATTCGCATTCCAGAGGAAGAGGATGTTCTGCCCATGGTTCCTTCGGGTGCGCGTTTAGACCAAATGATTATGGGAGGCTAAAACATGAAATATACCTTAGCTGTCCTAGTTGAAAATAAGCCCGGGGTTTTGACTCATATTTCCGGATTAATAAGCCGCAGGGCTTTTAATATTGAAAGTTTGATTGCGGGTTATACTGAAGAAAAAGATATGACCCGCATAACCATGGTGGTGGAGGCCGGGGATGAATGTGAGCTGGAACAGGTTATTAATCAGCTTTCCAAATTGATTGATGTGATAAAGATTATTGACTTAACCGGACAAGACAGAATTCACCGGGAACTCGCCCTGATCAAGGTTACAGCGCCTCCTGCTCGTAGAGCTGAGATTGTTAATATTGTTGAAATATTCAGGGCTCATATTGTGGATGTAAATAAAGAAACTATGATTATTGAGCTCACAGGTGAAGAATCAAAGATTGATGCAATGTGCGAACTATTTGAAGATTACGGCATTAAGGAAATAGTACGTACCGGCCGGGTGGCCATTTCCCGGGCGCCGACACCGGCCAAAGAAATGTAGGATATTTTGAAGCAATAGGACTCCTATTCCATAGGGTAGTCCTATTTTTTTTGGCTCTTTGTCAAATGTTGGGGCTAAGCCCGAAAACGTAGAGTAAATAAACCAGATACTTTAAGAAGGTGTCTTCATGTTGAACTTGAAGGCATCTTCTTTATTCACTCAGCTTGCCCAAATACT
>JAAYMU010000107.1 GCA_012521215.1 Peptococcaceae bacterium
TAGACCGTTTCCATGCTATCGCCCCAGCGGCTGTTCCCAAAATCCGGCTCACCCCTCTTCTCCGCCCCGGAACAGCCGGCTAGCAGAAGGAGCAAGACAAAAATTAAGGTGATAAATTTTTTCACATGAAACACCCCGCATGCTTTTATTTCGCAAAATGCTAAAAGCAAGGACATCCATATATAACCTATATTCCTATATATTTACATTTAATTATTATAACATAGGTGTTAATAAATAACTGTAGATAAAAGGACCTATTTGTAAACCCCTTATAATCAATTTACTAAATGAAATCAGTTAAGTGCTATGTAAAAAAAATCATCGATCTTGACATCCACTTAGGCTATGCGCAAGACCGATGATTTGCTTTAGATAAACCTTGGCCTCATTTAGCAGGTAATTGACTAACAGGCAACACTGGCTTTGAGTAGGCCAATCACAAGTAGTATTAGCCGTTGTTCCTGTTCCTGGAAGCGACTACAGATGCGCCCCCTAAACCAAAAAGTTCAGCTTCATTTTTGGCCGGGGTCTTCATTTCAAAGGTATGATCTACTGTTGTATAGTCGAAATAACCCAGACGGGCCAAAGGACGAAGTTTGACGACATCGATTTTACCGTCAGGCAAAATAAATTCGTCTTTGATGTGGACGAGGACAACTTTGCCGATAATAATATCTACCGAGCCTTGAGCGCCGCGTCCCGGGAGCCGGATAGTTGAGTGATAGGTACATTCAAATTGGATTGGTGATTCCCCAACTCTGCAGGGTTTTACTTTTACTGACGGGACTTTGGTTAAACCGGCTTCAACAAATTCGTCGACTTCAGGTGGAAGTTCGACAGCAGTTTTGGCCATGGCTTCCCGTAAGTCGTAGGTAACCATGTTATAAACAAATTCACCGGTTGTTTCGATGTTAATTACTGTGTCTTTACGGTTTCCCTGAACATTTTGATTGCTGGCAATCATGACATAGGGTGGGTCAAATGTTAAGTTCTGAAATTGGCTGAAGGGCGCTAAATTATGAATTCCAGCAGCGCTAAGGGTAGAAATCCAACCAATGGGGCGCGGTAGTACACAGGATTTAAAAGGGCTGCGAGCCAGGCCGTGATCATCTTTTTCCGGGTCATAGTACATGTGCTTTTTCCTCCTTTTTACTTTTTACAAAGTAATAAATATAAAAGAGGGTAACGCTAACTTAAGTGTTACTCCTCTCCTGGTGCTTTGTTCATAACATTTGCTTTCGCCTTTGGCTTAAGTATTTTGCTGTTTTGAAATTGCTTCCAGTTCTTCTGGGGGCGGCGTTCTTAACTTGCAGGGACGTAAAACCCCGTCAGCAGGAGGCCGTTCTCCTTTTTTACAGGGATTGGCGCACATCATTCCGCATAACTGACACTTGATGACGGGTGGGGGTACTCTTGGCGGAAGCTCGGCTCCACACTTACGACAGGTAGTTTTTTCCGGATCGAAGTTAAAGGTTTTACAGTTTGTACATTGACGCGGTTTTTCTTTAGGCGGTTTACAGTTGCCGCAATAAGCATTGCAAGACCAACACATCCCGAGGAGCCTCCTTTGTTGTAAGTTCTATTACGATATTAAATTGATTTTTCTTACAAAATATAAATGTGTTTTCTTATAAATTTATTATATATTCTTTATTCCGCTAAACCAACCCCAACATTGTGTACATAAGGGCTGTATTTATCAACGACTCATTTCCCTAAACCGGCAGGCTAAAACAGGAAAATCGGGGGTTATAAATCCTCGATTAAGCGGATTTCCTGAACTGTTAGGTCAAAAAAGGAATAGACAGCATGATTAAGGCTTTCCTGGCTGTCTTTATAAATATAAAAATTGTCATGTATTTCTTTAAGCAGGGCATGTTGTTTGCTGTTCAGAAGGGGTAGAGGCAAAGACTCCAAGTGATTTCTTAATACCTTTTTTGAATAGTACATTTTTCTGTAAAGATAGGTATAAAGTTTAGAATTAAATAAGGAAACAATGGTTTCTAGCGGATAATCCAGGGTGGGAATAAACAAATTAGCACTGTTAAGCAGCAATCTTCCCTGCTTATCCAAGGCACAGACCAGTTTGTCGGCAATAAACCTGTAGACGATTTTCGGCTGGCGATATAATTCAAGAGGTGCAACCTGTTGGTATTTATCGGGATTAAATTCGAGATAAAAAACGGGGTTCAAAAATTTAAAATGGTCGATATCTTTACCGCGGTATATAGGTTCCGAATTCGGTGTAGGCCTGGACAATAAATGTTGTTTATTGTTACCGGTGACAATTCCTAAAGCGAATTTAGCGTTATTCTCCAGTAACAAATGTTTACAACTATAAATTTTATTCATTAGATCAAGGTCAACATTAGAGGCTGTGGCTGGAATTATAAAGTTTTTGACCTGAAAAGTATTGTTGGAAATAACAGTAGGCTGCTGTTCATGAGAACGAAAAATTTTTATTTCAGGTGGACTGACCTTTGTATTTTTAATCTCCAGGCGGATTGCTTCGGACATAACTCCCTGGAAGGAATTGCCCAGAAGTATAATCTTCATGGGGAGTCCTTTCTTGGCCAGGTATTTCCTGATATTAGCATGGGAAGTAACATTCAAGAAAGAGTGGGGTAAAAAGAAAATAAGTAGCCCGTTGGGTGCCAGCTTACGCAGGGAATTAAAGAGAACAATGCTGAAAGACTCGTAAGTGCCTAGCTCCGGGTATTTTTGGAGGAGAACTCTTTTTTGCTTAGCGTTGAATTTGCTCCCCCATGGCGGATTGGTAATAATGTAATCGAATTTTGTTTGTTCCGTTTCTTTAGTCAGAGTTGTCTTATTCGCAAAAATGGAGTCATATAATTCTATATGGGGAGTGATGTTGGGATCCTTAAAAAACAGGGTTAGATTTACCCGGCATATTTTTAGCGCCGTAGCATCAATATCCCAAGCAAAAATTTGCTTTGAATCATGGTCGGGGTTCAAGACTTGGAGAAGTATACTACCACTCCCGCAGCAGGGGTCCAGTATTTTTTTATCCAGAGGTAGCTGTATATCCTGTAACAAAGAAGCAGGGGTATAGAAAGAACCTCTTTTCGATTTGGCAGCCACGCTTTGCACGGACTGGTAAAAAGCCCCCATAAAATCATCGTTGAGATTAGGGATATAGAAATCTTCAAAATATTTAAGCGCCTTGGTAATATTAATTTGTTTTTCCTTAGCCCAAGAAATCAAAAAGAAATCCAGTTTACTTTTTGGCCTCTTAAACCATGTTTCAGCTAATAAACCCGCTGATCGTAGGGCCGCTAGAGCCAAAGAAAAGACGCCTTCTTCAACCTCAATGGCTAAATTACGATAATTTTGGACAGCATCGTTGAGCAGGCTTCTACGTTCCTTGGAAGTAATGCCCAAGTAACAGATGCTATTACTGTCCGCCAAAGAGCGGTTGGCCCGGCCCTTTAATTTAGTGGAAGAAGATAGATAGTTAATAAGATCTGAAAATTCGCGCTTGCTAAAAACCTTCTTCTTCCATGTACCAGGAATTAGGCCTGTTTTAAACCAATTGTTAATTGTCGCTTCGGAGATGTTAAGTACAGTCTGCAGATCTTCCTTGGTATAAAATTTTTTGTCTATCTGGTCCATAAACCTTTATATCTCCTCTAAAACAATTAAAACAATAAATATATTTTAGCAAAAATGAATCCAGATAACTACTAAGATAGTAGATGAAAATAAAAATTCTATATATTACCCTTGAGGAGAATTTTGGAAAAATGTATACTTAAATTAGGTATAAATGTAACAAAACAAAAATACCATTTGTAGGGGCAAGAGGTAAGTAGGATATGAAAAACTCAAACAGACCGTCCTGGGACGAGTACTTTTTGGAAATTGCAAATTTGGTAGCTAAACGTTCAACCTGTTTAAGACGACAATACGGTGCTGTAATTGTCAAAGATAACATTATTGTAAGTACAGGTTATAACGGGGCGGCCCGGGGCGAGCCAAATTGTATTGATACGGGGGAATGCGTAAGGGAAAAGTATAACGTTCCTAAAGGGGAAAGGTATGAGCTTTGCGTGGCTGTGCATGCAGAGCAAAACGCCATAATTGCCGGTGATCCGGTAAAAATGCGAGGAGCTACAATATATATATCAGGTTATGGGCGTAACGGAGAGCCTGCATCAAGCGAGCCATGTTTGCTCTGCCACCGAATGATCAAAAATGCGATGATCAAAAGGGTTGTCTACTTGGATGAATTAGGAAAGAAAAAGAATATTCGCTTTGGAGGGAGCGATTAAGGAGGTCTTTCGTTATGAAATCCATAAACCAAGCCATGAGCTCCATTGTGATGAGAAGAGGGATGAATTTTATTGAGAAAAATCCGGAAAGAAATATTCCGAGAATGTTAAAATGGGCAGAAAGAGTAGCTAGGAAAAAGGAACATAAGCAAATAATTCGTTTTTTGCGAGATAAAACACAGGACAAGAACTATGCAGGTTATCAATTGTTTTTGAGAATATTTTTGGAGCTTAATCCTAAGGTAAGATCCAAATTTTTTATAAATTATCTTTTGCAGGAAGTACTAATAGGCAACGCTCATATTCAGGCTATGAGAGAGAAACACCAATGTAACATTCCTTATCAAATATTAATGGATCCAACATCGGCATGCAACTTAAAATGTACCGGTTGCTGGGCGCAGAAGTATGATAAATCGGATAATCTGGATTTCGAAACTTTGGATAGAATAATCCGTGAAGGCAAAGAGCTTGGCATTTATTTCTACCTTTATTCAGGCGGTGAGCCTTTGCTACGGAAAAAAGACATTATTGAACTGGCCCAAAAACACAGCGATTGCGTGTTTTTAGCCTTTACTAACGGTACTTTAATTGATGAGGAATTTTGCCGGCAAATGGAAGAGGTAGGAAATTTAATTTTGGCTATCAGCGTGGAAGGTTTTGAACAGGAAACCGATATGCGGCGTGGTGTTGGAACCTACCAAAAAGTCATGCAAGCCATGGACCTCCTAAGAAAGCATGGCCTCGGATTTGGTTTTTCCACTTGTTATCATCGGCGTAACACTGAAGTAGTGGCTTCCGATGAGTATATTGATCTTATGATAGAGAAAGGATGTATGTTTGGCTGGTATTTTACTTATATGCCGTTAGGAAAAGATGCAGTTTTAGATCTGCTGGTAACTCCGGAACAAAGAGAATACATGTATCATCGAATAAGAAAAATTAGAAGTACAAGGCCCATCTTCCTCATAGACTTTTGGAATGACGGTGAGTATATTAACGGTTGTGTAGCCGGGGGAAGATATTACCTGCATATCAATGCGGCAGGAGATGTGGAACCTTGTGCTTTTATTCATTATTCCAACTACAATATTAAAAACATGAGCTTAATCGAGGCTTTAAAATCTCCGCTTTTTAAGCAATATGCTGAAAACCAGCCTTTTAATTCCAATCATCTTCGCCCTTGCCCCTTGCTGGATAACCCTGAAAAACTTAGAGCAATGGTTAAAGCCTCCCAAGCAGTCTCTACTCAACCCTTGGATAAAGAAGATATTGATATCTTAACGGCCAAGTGTGAGGAGCCTGCCCGTAATTGGGCACCGGTTGCTGATAAACTGTGGGAGGAGTATCTTACCGAGAAAGAAAAAGAAGCGGATATTATTTATGGAAAAATTTGCGGCAAGTAATTACATTTTTATAAATAACTATTATAATAGAAATATATAAGGAGAAAATATTATAAAGAAAAAACGTTTTAATATGCTTTATTGGCGGTCCGTTCGCCTTATCGAAGCGGTTATGGAGGATGCAAGTGATAGACAACAGCAAAGTTAAAGTTATGGCAGCATTTGGGACAAGACCTGAGGCGATTAAAATGGCACCGGTTGTTAAAGCATTGCAGAATAATAAACATGTGGACTGCCGGGTGGTACTGACTGCTCAACACAGGGAAATGCTCGATCAGGTAATTCAACTTTTTAATATAGTACCTGATTATGATTTAAATATAATGAAGCAGGGGCAAACTTTAGCCGGAGTCACATCGGAGATAATGACGAGGCTTGATGCTATTATAACCCAAGAAAAACCGGATATAATGTTGGTACAAGGTGATACCACCACTACTTTTGTCTCTGCTTTAGCTGCTTTTTATCATAAAATACCCATAGGTCATATTGAAGCCGGCTTAAGAACCGGAAACAAATATTCACCTTGGCCGGAAGAAGCTAACCGCAAGTTAACCGGAGTTCTTACCGATCTGCATTTTGCCCCTACTGAAGTAGCTAAAAATAACTTATTACGGGAAGGTGTCCATCCGGCCCATATTTTTGTAACCGGAAATACTGTAATTGATGCTTTACTGCAGACAGTAAAGCAAAGTTATGTCTTTAAAAATAGAGAGCTGGCCAATATAATAGAAAAAAATAAGGATAAACGCCTAATTTTGATGACTACTCATCGTCGGGAAAACTTAGGGGAACCAATGAGGCAGATTTATCGAGCTTTGGACACTATTTTAAGCCGTTTTCCTGATACCTATGTTATTTTTCCGATGCATAAAAATCCCTTGGTCAGAAATGTTGTGACTGAGGTTTTGGGTCATAACAACAGGGTGCATTTGATTGAACCTTTGGATTATGAGCCATTTGTTAATTTAATGGCCAAAGCCTATCTTATTCTAACGGATTCAGGCGGGATTCAGGAAGAAGCCCCATCATTGGGTATACCCGTCTTGGTAGTAAGAGATACGACAGAACGGCCGGAAGCCGTGGATTCCGGAACTGTTTTATTGGTCGGAACCGACTATGTTCAAGTTGTAGAAAATTTGACAAAATTGCTTCTAGATCAGAAAACATATGAGCAGATGGCCAAGGCAGTAAATCCTTACGGAGATGGTTGCTCCAGCCAGAGGATTGTTGATATAATTATTAATAAATTTAAACAAGAATAAATCGCCGTAAAGGTAAGAATAATTGCCGTAGGATAAGACATTATCAACTAAAAGTAAAAATAATATAAACGGCAAACAGCATTTACCAAAATATTATCTCTTGGCATGGCTTAGGCGTTATAATATAATCAGAATTGAGGGATACCCGATGGCTGACAAAAAAATTAGCAATTGGGTCAAATATATGGCCTGGGCCTCAACAGTGGCTACTGCTCTTGCCGGTTTAGTGGCAGGTGGTTTTTTTTTAGGCCGTTATGTTGACTTCCGCTTGGGTACAGATCCCTGGTTGACAATTGTCTGTGTTTTGATAGGTGTTTTTCTCGGCTTGAGTTATATTATTATCTCTATAATAAAACTTGGGAAGTCAGATAATGGACAGTAGAACATTAACAATGGTTTTAGGGTTTCCGATCTCAGTAATTCTTCTGGGAACAGTATTTAGTGGCAATAATAACTTGCTTGGTTTACTTATCGGTTATGTTACAGGTATTATTAATATTCAGTGGCTATTTCGGGACGCTAATCAAGTCATAGAGAGAGATATAAAGCAGGCCTTAAAAAAATACTACATAAGTCTATATTCAAGACTGGGTATGATCACTATGGTGGTAGTCATGGTAGCCAAGTTTAGGCCTGAAAGACTGTACTTTCTGGTTATTGGTATTATTGCCGGAATATTTATACCTCTTGTAGTGATAGTCTACCATTATTTAAAGCGTGAAGGGGGGTGAGCAATAATGATGCATGGGCCTATTATTTGGCACCTGGGGAATATTACTTTAAATGGCAAAACACTCATCATGACCTGGATCGTTATGGCCTTTTTAATTATTATGAGTATTATTGCGTCCAGAAGATTAACGAGCGGTACGCCGGGGAAGTTGCAAAATTTTCTGGAATGGATTGTGGATTTTGTAAAGTCGTTAATCTCTGATAATATGGATTATAAAAAAGGTGCTCCTCTGCTTTCTTATCTGCTAACTCTTATTGTGTTTATCTTTTTTTCGAACATCTTAGGGCTGATCCCCAACGTGTTCGCTCCGCTTTTTCATTGGATAGAGTTTGCTCAACTTAATGAGATTTTAGGCGATGTACTTATAGCTTCGCCCACTGCGGATATTAATACTACGTTGGCCTTAGCGACTTTAACCGTTATTCTGGTTCTTGTCTCGGGAATTAGGTATAAAGGTATTCATTATTTCCATCATTTTATTGAGCCTATACCTGTTTTTCTGCCCATTCATCTTATTGACTTTGGGGCAAAGCTTATGACTCTTGCTTTTCGTCTGTTTGGCAATATCTATGCAGGGGAAGTGCTTATTGCCGCCATGCTGATGATACCGGGTTTTTTGGTAGCCGGCACACTAATACCTATGCCCGTATGGCTTGGATTTAGTGTTTTTATTGGGGCTATTCAATCCTTTGTCTTTACAGTGCTGACTATTGCTTATATTTCCCAGGCGGTAACCAGTGACAGTTGATTTTTGATTATTAACCTTTGAGGAGTTAATTAAGTTATTAATTTGTTCATTGAATTATAGTTATTATAAAGAATTATAATAAATTACTATTTATTTTAAGGAGGAACATTAATATGGATATGTCTGCTGCTGCAATGTTAGGTGCGGGGATTGCTGCCGGAGCGGCTGCTATCGGAGCATCCATTGCCAACGGTAATGTTATTTCCAATGCTATCAATGGTACTGCACGTCAACCGGAATCTAAGGGTGCCTTACAGTCGATGATGTTTATTGGTGTAGGTTTGATTGAAGCGCTTCCTCTTTTGACTTGGGTTATTGCCCTGATCATGGTATTGGGGGTATAGACCGAGTCCTTAATAGCGGGGGAACCTTATGTTCCCCTTTTATGTAAGGTAAACCAATGTTAATCCACTTCTGTACGAGAGGAGGAAAAGACCTTTTGAATTTCTTTATCAACGGCTTTACGTATACAATAGCTTCAGCCGCGGCTTCAGGAGGCGGCGGGAATCCCGTGTCTTTTAATTTTTATACTTATATTGTTCAAATTATGTCCTTTTTGATTCTTGTCTGGATCATAAAAAGATTTGCCTGGAAACCGCTGATGAATATGATGGAGAAAAGGCGCCAGTATATTGCGGATAGCCTTGCCCAGGCAGAACAGGAACGAAATGAGGCAGCAAGAATTAAGCAGGAATATCAGGAGGACATGCATAGGGCTCGCCTGGAAGCTAAGAGTATTATAGAAAAAGCAACCCAAGAAAGCGAACAGCGTGCTGCTGAAATCCTAGATCAAGCCCGCAGGGAAACTGAAAAATTAAAGCTGGCAGCTCTTGCTGAAATAGAAAGAGAGCGGGAAAAAGCTGTTTCTGAACTCAGATTGCAGGTTGTGAACATGTCCGTTGCCGTAGCTGAAAAGGTAATTAAGCAAAAGCTTGATATTCAGGGTCAGGAAGCACTAATTGATCAATTTATCCAAGAAGTAGGGGATAGGCCATGTTAACGGGAGTATTAGCGCGCAGGTATGCTCAGGCTCTTTTTGAATTGGCTATGGAAATGTCGGTTCTTGACCGGATTGAAAGCGAGCTCAGCTTTTTAAATAAGCTGATATTAGAACATAAAGATCTTAAATATA
>JAAYMU010000010.1 GCA_012521215.1 Peptococcaceae bacterium
ACAGAGATATTCTGATTTTTTAAATTCTTAACCGTTTGAGCATTCTCTCTTTGCCACTGGTCTAACAGTATTCTGACCTCAACTCCTTGGTGGGATCGATTAATAATCAAGTTAATAATCTCGGGGTCATCTAGGGCTGAGAGTTCTATAAAAATTGCTCTTTGGGCATTATTCAGCAAAGCAATGGTTTGAGAACGAATTTCATTGGCATCAATAAATATGGACCCGGCTGACAGATCAGAGACCCGGTCTGGGGCCTCATTCTTAGCAAAAGGCAAGATAATTCCGCAACCGGATAAAGCAACAATTAAAATTATTAGAATACTGATCAATACAATTTTGGGCTTACAGTATTTCAAGTTAAACAACCTCTGAATTCAAAAAGTTATAATAATTAAAGTTATAATAATAAAATTATAATTTATGACGGGTTCTCTTCTATTATACATAATTTTAGAGATTAATAATGTAAAATTGATCATACTTTTGAATAATATTTTTTGTCAGCGACATTTGGGGAACGATTATGTTCACAATAAAAGGTAATTATTACCAGTATAAAGAATTGTCTGTATAAAAATGTTTTTTAATACGGGGTGATAGTATGAATATACCGCTAAGATCCTCGCTTCTAAACAAATCATTTCCTAAAGAAAGGACTAAAGATAATCGGGGAAAAGAGGGGGTGGTGGAAGAAATTGAACAGCAAAAAACCATTACTAATTTTTTAAGTTATCTGGAAGATACATTACCCGAACATATTGATTTGGTAGTTGCCGAAAAGTTAATAGATTTACATGTTTTTGCTGAGACCAAAAACTATTTAAATGCTTGTTTGTTATGTTGTGAAGACCAGGCGGTAAGGGGACAAATTCATTATCTAATTGCCCGTTGCTGTCATGGGATGGAATTACTCCAGGCAGCAATAGACAATTTGAACCAAGCTCTTTTCTATCAACCTAACAATATTAAATATTGGAACTTGCAAGCTGATTGTTATTTGGAAATGGGTGACTGGCAACAAGCAGTGACAGTTTTAAACAAGTCAGTCCGATCTTCTCCTCGGGATGCAGAGTTAATATATCGTTTAGGGAGCATATTTCTTTTTTACGGTGAATACGCCGAAGCTTTAAATTGTTTTAGCGGCTGCTGCCAATTAAAACCTTTTAATGCTGAGTATTGGGAAATGAAAGCTGAAATGCTGGTCAAACTCCAGCAGATTAATGAAGCTGTTCTCTGCTTTAAAAAAGCGATAAAATATGGCGGGCAATATCATTTGTATGCTAGAATGGCTTATTGTTATGCCTTATTAGGGGAACTGAAAAAAGCGAAAAACTTATTACAGAAGGTATTAAATAAGGAACCGGATAATTATGATGCTTTAAATAACTTAGCCGGAATCTACCATAAACTAGGAAATAATGAGCAGGCTTACAAACATCTGAAAAAAGCCTTAAACCTTAATTCCAATGATCCTCTACTATACAATAACCTAGGCTTAGTATGTCATAAGTTAGGCCGTTCTCGTAAAGCAATTGAATATTATAAAAAAGCTTTGAAGATAGACCAATCGGATACAATTGTCCTTTTTAACCTAGCTTCTTGTCTGGCCGAAAAAGGATTATGGGAAGAAGCAAAACTATATCTGGAAAAATTAGTGGCTCTCGAAAAACACAACTCTGAGGCCTGGATTCTTTTGGGCAATATTTATGAAAATCTTTCCCGACCTAAAAAGGCTATTGATTGTTTTAATCATTCCCTAGGACTGGCTTAAAAGCTTTGAACCCAATGAAAAGGGGCGTGGTCAATCCACGCCCCTTAAGTCATAGTAATAGTGTTATTTTTACTTTATTTTTGTTTTTGTTCATATTTATCGTTTTTGGTGCCAGAATAGCTTAGTACCGAAAGTATGACCATAATAATAATAACTGTAGTCATCCAGATAATATTAGCTAAATTTCCCGACATTGATTTTCCTCCTTATATACATGATCAGTGGCAAGCTGTTAAGCTCACATTCTATAAATCGTCTTCTTCTCCACTGTAGGTGAGCCACTTACCTATTACCAGCCCCACTAAACCAATAAGGATACAAACGCCAAAAGATTGAATAACATAACTGCTTAAGAAATCCCAATATCCGAGTACCATAAGTTATCTACCTCCTTAGCCTTTAAAACCGATTGCCCTGTAGTGCTCTGCCAAATCTTCGGAAATAACCTCAAACTTGTTCTCTTTGTAAACTTTGACCATAGCAGGTTTAGCGTTTTTATCGAAGGCTGTTAACAGGAAACAGGCGATAAGCGATACAACAAACATGGCAATGGAGTTATTGTTACCGTCCAGACCCAGCATGGTGGGAAGGGATGTATAGCTCCAGAGTATGTTAACTATACCGGTAATAATGATGGTCCAGAAACCGGCAAAGGAAGAACGTTTCCAGAACATAGCGAAAACGAAGATCCAGAAGGCCGGCAGTAACCAGGCAAACAGCCAAACGATAGCGTTTTGGACCGGAGGAAGTGCAGTAGATGTAGCAGTGGCGCCAATTCCGATAAGCACGATTAACCAACGCAGCATTTTCATCTTGGATTTTTCGGACATGTTATGGTTGTAATAGCGAATATAGATATCGTCGACGATGATTGTGGACAAGGCCAGCAGCTGAACCGCAATTGTGGAAAGCATAGCAGCTGCAAATCCGGCAAACAACCAAGCCGTCAGCCACCAAGGCATTAGCTCGATCAACATAACGAACATAGCGATAAAGGGAGGTGCACCCATGTTTGCTAATTCAGGGATAGAGAGGGCAGCCATGCCGAAAGCAACCATAACCATTCCGAAAATTGTGTTCAGCGGAACAGCAATAAATACGGCTTTTTTCAGAGAGTTAACTGATTTAGCTGAAGCAGAAACCTGAGCGGCCTGCGGACCAATAGGAACATAGAAAAGACCGGACAAAAATGTACCAAGAATATAAACTTTCCAAATTTCCGGGGTAGATTTGATTTGCAACATGAAATCCAGGCCGTTAGATTGATAGAATTCGTTAACTCCAACCCAGCCTTGGGGTAGTTTAGAACCTAATAAGGCAAGAGCGACTAAAACGCCTATATACATGAATATGGCGTTAATAACATTGACCCAACCTACTTGTTTCATGCCGCCAAAAATAACGTAAAGGATGGAAATAATTCCGCCGATGACACAGCCAATTATCAAAGAGCCGGAAGTAATAGCGGAAATAATGGAACCTACACCTTGAAGTTCGAGGGTCATAATACCCCAGATTGTGCCAGCACCAACACAGCCTACCAGGATAGCTGTTCTGCGATCAAAGATTCTTTCAAAAGCCTGGCCGATTGTAGTAAAACCAAACCGGCGTACCCAGGGACCGGTAAAACAAAACAGAATAATAAGCATAAAAGCACTAGAGATAGCATACCAACAAGCAGCAACCCCAAAATCCCAGGATGCACCGGTCATACCGAGAATATGACCGCCGCCAAGACAGGTAAGCGCTTGAGTCGCAGCAACGGCAACCATGGGCATATTACGATTGGACTTAATAAAAGATTCACTGCCGGCGTGCCTTTCTTTCATTTGCAGTACTGCCGAAACACCAAAAATAATTATAATTTCCAATAAGATAGTGCCAATTAATATAGGCCAATTGATACCCATAATATTGCTCCCTTCTTTCGATAAACTCTGAAAAACTAAACCAAAAAGATCACAATAGGCTGGCTACAGTTGCGGCTTCAATAGGCCGGAAATACAAAACTCACCCCCCGTTGCAATAATTATTTCTCTCCGAAAATGATAGAATTGCCAGAAATATTAGAATTAAATGAAAAATATTACTGGCCTTGTTTTCGGAAGAATGTGCATAAAAAAATTAATAGGTGTTAGTTTGTGAAAAATAATACAAGTCAATTAATATGACATTTAAAAGTAGAAAAATTTTGAAAATACTGGAATGTTCATACTTGATTATACATCCTATCAATTATTTTATGCTATGTTAATATTACCATTAGAATTTTTCTATTACAACTCAAAAAAATGGAAAAAGTAAGGTATTTCTCTGATAAAAAAGTTAAGACTTAAAGTTTTGATCACATAAAAAAGTTTTTCTATTACAGGCAGCAAATTCCTTAGGAAACGACCTAGCTTGGAGCATAAATTTGGAATAAACGGTTATCAGTGATAAAATACTTCATGATATATTAATCAACAAATTTCATTGGGGGTTTACTATGGCAATTGATTTAGAGAAGATCGAAAGAGCTGTAAAAGATATATTGGAAGCAATTGGTGAAGATCCTGAAAGAGAAGGCTTAATAGAGACTCCGCGTAGGGTGGCCAAATTTTATGAGGAAGCTTTTGCCGGAATGAATACTGATCCCAGCGATAATCTAACAGTGCTTTTTTCGGAAAATCATGAAGAGATGGTAATAGTAAAGGATATTCCTTTATACTCCATGTGTGAACATCATCTTCTGCCCTTCTATGGACAGGTTCATATTGCTTATATACCGCGCAATGGTAAAGTGGCAGGGCTTTCCAAATTGGCCCGGGTTGCCGATGATTTTGCTAAGCGGCCCCAACTACAGGAAAGACTAACAAGTCAAATAGCAGATACCATTAAGAAAAAACTTGATGCTCGGGGAGTATTAGTTGTCATTGAAGCCGAACATATGTGTATGACTATAAGGGGAATCAAAAAACCTGGTTCGAAAACAGTGACTTCGGCTGTAAGAGGTTTATTTCAGACCAGTGCGGCTACCCGAGCGGAAGGATTTGCTTTATTAATGAGGAAAAACTAAGTTAGAAAGAAATGATTACGATGGATAAACAAACAACTAAGAGTAATATTCCTGTTCAAGATAAACTTAAGGAAAAGCCAAACAATTTAGAGTTAATTGCCAGCCAGCGTTTTCGTGAAGATCCGCAATTGTATAAAATCGTTGATTTTCTGAATCGGACTTTGAAATCACACCATTTGCTTTTTGGCTTGACTAAAAGTGAAGAGGGCATGAGTATTACAATTTATGAGGTAGAATAAGTTATGAGAATTTTACTTACCAACGACGACGGTTTTTTTTCTTCGGGTATTCAGACTCTTTATAATTGCCTTTCTAAAAATAATAAGTATGAAATATATATAGTTGCTCCGGAAGGACAACGATCGGCCTGCGGACGGTCTATAACTATTTTTCATCCTTTATTTGTAACTCCGCATAAACTTAAAAGAAACAAGGATTTTGGTCTGGCTGTTAACGGTACACCGACCGATTGTGTCAAACTGGCAATAGAGGGTAATATCCTTCCTCATAAACCCGATTTAATTATTTCAGGAATCAATCATGGACCTAATTTAGGAACAGACGTATTCTATTCCGGAACGGTGGCGGCGGCTATGGAGGGTATACTTTTGGGTATTCCGTCTTTAGCCGTTTCCCTGACCAGCTATGATTTTGATAATTTTTTGCCCGCAGCTAACTTTATCCAACAATTTATTGAGGAAAACTGGGAATTATTTAGTTCTACGGACGGCCTCTTAAATATTAATATTCCTGCCGCTAATCCGGACGATTGGACCGGGGTACAAATAACAAGATTAGGGAAATCCGTCTATCATAATACTTTTGAAGGTAGAAAAGCTCCTTCCGGGAAGGAATATTATTGGATCAGCGGTGATGTAACTCATGATAATGAACCGGGAACCGACTTGAAGGCTATTGAAGAATTAGCAGTGTCCATAACACCTTTGCACGGCGATTTAACTGATTACAAAAAGTTAGAAGCTCTCAATAAAGTTTTTAGTTTTTCTTAAATATCTAGCCTAGAATTCGCTTTAAATATGGGATTTTTTTAAGATCCTCCGGTTTAAGGACGCCGATAAAAATAAGAATAATTATATAAACCAAAAAACCTAAAGCAATTGCGAATAGCTGGACTGCTATTTTGTCCGGAATAAGAGTGGAGAATAAATGGATAACAACCAGCATTCCCAAACCGGCAAGTAGGGGTTGGAGTAAAAATGCTTTAAATTCGAATTTAAAGTTTATCTCTCTTCTAATGGCTGCCAAGTTGAGGACGGCGAAGCAAACATAACCAATAACATAGGCCCAGGCAGAACCTTTTAAGCCCCATACCGGAATTCCGGTGAGGTAGAATAAAAGCGGTACACGGATCGCACCACTGATTAGGGCATTGATTAAAGGTATAGATGTTTTGCCCATGCCCTGGAGAATACCGGTTGTAGTTTGGGTAAGATAAGAAAAAATACCGCCAAGACTTAATATTTTCAATACTACGGTTACATCGCTACTATTAAATAAGTGGGTAAGAGGTTGAGCAAAATAGTTTATAAGTAGGACACAAGGAATCCCTAAAAGCATGGTATAGCGAACGGCATCGGAACAACGGCTGCGGGCCAAAGTTATATCGTGGCGCACCATGGCTTCGGATATAGCCGGAACTAAAGAAGTGGCCAGAGCAAAAGTGAAAACACTGGGAAAGGTAAGCAGGGTAAACGCCGTACCGCTTAACTGACCGAACAAGGAAGTAGCGCTGGCCGAAGTATAGCCCGCAACTTGTAACTGACGGGGGATAATAAGGGCTTCAAGCGATGATAAACCTGTAGAAACGAGACGACTGCCGGTAATCGGTAAAGATAAGGTAAAAAGTTTACCGAGAATAGAAAAGGCCGGTTCTTGATTGGCAACATTTCTTTGCACTTTCTTTCTTTTTTGGGTCAAATATTGTAAGCCAATGGATAAAAGTCCGGTAATTTCTCCGCAAAGCATTCCTAAAGCCAGTCCCGCTGCAGCCCATTCTACCCCTTGAGTCAATAGTTTTAGGGAAAGGGTAAATCCTATGGTTACTCTGGTAATTTGTTCAATAATCTGGCTCAAAGCCGAAGGCATCATGTTTTGCAGCCCTTGAAAATATCCTCTGAAAGCTGAAGAGATGGAGACTACGAAAATTGCCGGTATACATATTTGAAAGACTTTATAAACACGTTGATCGGCAAAGAATTGGGACACAATATAGGAAGTATTACTGAATAAAACAACTGATACAACCAGCCCCGAAACAAACAGTGTGGCAAAGGCCGTGCGAAATATTCTTTGCGCTTCTTGATAACGCTTAAGGGATATTTTTTCTGCTACCATCTTGGAAATAGCTAAAGGTATTCCGGCCGTAGACAACACCAGGGCTGTCATGTACACCGGGAAAACCATATGAAACAAGCCGTAGGCTTCACTGCCTATAAAATGCATAATTAGGTATTGATAGATAAAGCCGAGAATGCGGTTAATGAGGTTAGCAGCAAACAAGATAATAGCACCATAAACAAGCCGGGTTTTAGCCATTTTTCCTCCCGATGAGTAAGTAAAAATAAAAATTCTTACTCCAAACTTATGCACCGAAAAACAAGCTCATGCCGGCAATTGGATAAAGTTGGTTTATTTTAAAAAAAAATTTGACAAACCTACCAAGTATTAAGTAATGTTATATAAGCAATATCTAATTTTTTAAAACTATTTGGAGAATCTTACATTAAATAATATGATTTAAAAGGGGAGATCTTTTTGAAAAGCTACGATACCAAAAATATTCGTAACATTTGTTTTGTCGGTCACGGCGGCTGCGGCAAAACCTCTCTGGCAGAAACTCTTCTCTTCAATTCCGGCGCTGTCACCAGGATAGGTAAGGTTAATGACGGCAACACGGTTTCTGACTATTTGCAGGAAGAAATCCAGAGAAAGATTTCTATCAGCACTTCTTTGCTTCCAGTTGAAAATAAAGGGGTAAAAGTAAATGTCCTTGATACTCCGGGATATTCTGATTTTATCGGCGAAGTTATAAGTGCTTTAAGGGTAGCAGAAAGTGCACTTTTGGTTCTCTGCGGTGTTGGCGGCGTAGAAGTTCAGGCAGAGATTATTTGGGATATGATGGAGGAAAAGCAAATTCCACGAATAATCTTTATTAACAAACTGGACAGAGAGAACTCCAATCCGGAGAGAGTCATCGATCAACTCAAAACGATTTATCCTAATGCAAGATTTGTCCAAATGCAGATTCCGGTTGGCCGAGAAGCGGCCTTTGAAGGAGTAGTAGATATTCTTCAGAGCAATATTCCGGAACAATATAAAGAAGAGGTCGAATTATTGAAAGAAACCTTAACTGAGGCTGCTGCGGAAGCTGATGATGATATTTTAATGAAATATCTTGAGGGGGAAGAATTAACTCTGGACGAGCTAAAATTAATTACTAAAAAAGCTATGGCCCAGAATATGATTGTTCCTATTTTGTTCGGTTCAGCCGAAAAGAATATTGGCACCAATGAACTACTTCAATTTGTGACCGATTATGTTCCGGCACCTACCCCCATGGAAGAAAAAGCTGCTTTGGTCTTTAAAACACTTGCTGACCCTTACTTAGGAAAAATGACTTTCTTTAGGGTATATGGTGGAACTTTTAGCGGAGAATCTGCTGTTTATAACTCGACCAGAGAAGTGGAAGAAAAAATGGGACAGTTGTTTTATTTACGGGGTAAAAACCAAGATAATACGGCCAGCGTCTCGGCCGGTGATATAGCTGTCGTAGCTAAACTACAAGAAACAAAAACGGGAGATACCCTTTGCGCCAAGGAAAATAAAGTTGTTTTAGAAGGAATAAACTTCCCCGAACCATCCTTGCCTTTAGCTGTTAGACCCAAAAGCAAAGGTGACGAGGATAAAGTCAGCTCTGCTCTGGCCCGCTTAGTGGATGAGGATCCAACCATCAGTGTAAGCAAGAACACCGAGACCAAACAAACAATCCTAAGCGGTGTGGGAGAAATGCAGCTTGATATCGTGGCCGAAAAACTGGCTAGAAAATTTGGGGTAGCTGTGGAAACTGAAGTTCCAAGAGTACCTTACAGAGAAACAATTAAAAAAGAAGTCCAAGTCGAAGGTAAACATAAAAAACAAAGCGGTGGCCATGGACAATATGGTCATGTTTGGATTAGGATGGGCCCCAATCCCGATAATGAATTTGAATTTACGGAAGAAATCTTTGGCGGAGCAGTACCGCGCAACTTCTTCCCAGCCGTGGAAAAAGGTTTGCGAGATGCTGTAGCCGAAGGATTTTTAGCCGGGTACCCAATGACGAACGTTAAATTTACCCTGTATGACGGTTCTTATCATAGTGTTGACTCTTCGGAGATGGCCTTTAAGCTAGCTGCCATTCTGGCTTTCAAAAAGGGTGCAGAACAAGCTAATCCTACTTTGTTGGAACCCATGGTCGAAGCCGAAATCAAAGTTCCTGAATCTTTCATGGGAGAAGTTATCGGAGACATTAATTCTAAGCGAGGACGGGTGCTGGGCATGGAACCGGAAGGAAAGTTCCAGGTAGTTAAAGCTCAGGTACCCCAATCTGAAATGATGAGATATGCTATTGATTTAAAAGCCATGACTCAAGGTAGAGGATCCTTTAAAACCAAATTTATCGGTTATGAGGAAGTACCGGCCAGATTACAGGAAACTTTGGTAGCCCAACTTAAGGCTCAACAAGAGCAAGATAAGCAAGATAAGTAAACACCAATACTTTTAAACAAATATCCTGCTCGATTTATCGCCTACAAGATTAAGGAATTTATGCTCTAACATAAATTCCTTAATTTTTACAATAATATTAAGAAAAATATTAGGAGGGATACATATGCTTGATCTCTTGTACCAAAGGCGCAGTATTAGGCGCTATTTACCTACTCCCATAGAAGAAGAAAAGGTTCAAACTTTAACTAAGGCTGCTTTGCTGGCGCCTTCCGGCAGGGGGGTTGAATCTCAAAAGTTCATTGTTGTTAATGATAAAAATCTAGTGACTAAACTGGCTCAAACCCGAGAATCTGGTTCCGCTTTCCTGCAGAATGCCCCTTTGGTTTTTGTAGTTTTAGGCGATAGTAAGGTCACGGATGTTTGGGTAGAGGATGCTGCCCTGGCTGCCACCATAATCCAACTTACTGCCCATTCTTTAGGTTTAGGTTCATGTTGGGTCCAAATCAGGAATAGACAGCATAACTCTGAAAAAACGGCGGAAGAATATGTGCAGGAGCTTTTAAATATTCCGAAGCATCTAAAAGTAGCTTGTATGCTAGGCATTGGTTATCCGGCTGAAAATAAAGAAGCGAGAACAGATAATGACCTGGACTTTTCCAGGGTGCACAGGAATACCTATAAAATATAATACCTCTTTTGATACCTCTTTAAATTTAATTTAGTTTTATGATGAATTAAATTTCATTAATTAAACTATACTAAGCATTTAATTCTTTTAAGTCTTAAATAGCTTGATGAACATAAAATATTTTCCTGTATAATTGGACTTAAAGGGCAAATAATATAGAATGTAAAGGGTGTGTAATGGTTGAGCGAAGACTTATATATGCTCCATTCCGGGGTGTGTATGGGTCGACCAAAGATTGTATACAGGTCTGAGGCTTGTATCCAGTCAGAGGGAAGATTCATTATATTGGGGAAAAGCTTTATGACAGTCGAATATTTTGATTGTTATAGGGTTCCAACTTAGTATAATGGGTCGAGCTAAGATCATGCAGGGTGTTCAACATCGTATTAACTTGTGCTCGGTTACAAGTTAGTATGACCACGGTTTAAGGTAGCCTCAAGGGTTGCAGTAGGCTGTTAAGATATCTTGTATGGTCGAACGAACCATGATTATGGGTGGTGAACTGCTCGATTATAGTCGCAAGATTATAGTTGGGTAATAAGCTATCTATAGTTGTGCAAGGTAGATCATTACATGCTCTTCTATGGGCAAGCGGAAACTGTCCTTTGGGGACAGTTTTTGCCTTTTTATTAAGTATTTTCTCCTCAAGAGGGACAATCTGGAACATGTCCGAATATTATATCTTAGTATAATTAATTTTGGGGAGATGGTATTATGTATTTCAGCCGACTTTTAATGATTCCGCTTCGTATGCTTGCTAGATCAACAAGCAACCGTTTACCCACTGTTAGGGGTACGGCAGCTCGTAATGCTGCTCGTGCAGCGGCAAGCGCTTTGGAGTCAGTTGGAGGTACGGCAGCCCGTAATGCCGCTCGTACAGCAGCAAGCGCTTTAGGGTCAACAGCAGGCTCGGCTGCAAGGAATGCTGCCCGCAGAGCCGCAGCTACTGCCGCTAACAACCCTGCACGGACAACCACGAGTACCGCAGCGGGTGTAGCGGCGGGGGCAGCTACAGGCTTAGGGGTTGGGGCAGCGTCAGGGTTTGCGACTGCAGCCATAATAATAGCAGTACTCTTATTAGTAGGGCGCTATTCTTATTATGAGCCTTCGTATCCAAGTATGAGTTGCTGTTTTTAAGCCTTGGAATAGCCATTTAACTCCCATAACAATTGAAGCCCGCTCTTACCTTGCAGCGGGTTTCTTTTTGAGTAAGCATCTTGAAACATGAAGAAAATTTTCTGTAAGCGTTTGCTTTGCCGGAATTAGCGCAACTTTATAATCCATATATTTATTTGATTTATTATAATCACTCAAAGAGTGAATATTGACTAAATTCAGAAAACATAAATAAATATCTTGAAAAAAAGAAAAAAATACAAAATATAAATATGAATATTGACTTATTGGAAAATATAGTATATAATGAAAATGCAAGGAAAAAGTTTGTGTTTTAATAAAGTCGATTAATAAACAACAAGTATTTTGTTTAGGGGGTATACAGGTTTATAGCTTGTACGCTAACCACAAAAGGTGGTTTTTGTTTTGCGCAAAATTTTACTTTACCCATTTTATTGATCAGCCAAAACACTTACTTGCTGTTTAAATAAATTGGAATAAAAAGGAGGGGAAGCTATGAGTACTGCTTTAAATATTGAAAACCAAGTAATGGATTATAAAAGACAAATTATTAACAGCATTAATAATATTCCTCAGGATCCTAAATTTAGCGGAAAGAATTTCCGAATGAGCCTCAAGAATTCAGCTGATAATTGGAAAAATTTTTATAATAATAACAGAATTCAGGCTAAAGCTTTAGCAAATATTATTCAACAAAAAGATTCAATTGAAGATATTAAAAGTCTATTAAGAACAATTGCTAATAAAGGTTACTATCAAATTTCAGAATCTCATAAACTGTATTTTAACGAGCAAGTGCGCAAGCATATTTCTAAAAGAATTTGTTTTAATTTCTAATCATGGGAATGGTAGATGGCAAGTGAAGTAAACAGGTTAAAAAGCCTGTTTATTTTATTTTTAACCAAACGTAAACTTGGGCTCACTTAAATAAAAAGCCTTTCGGAAAAACCTGAAAGGCTTGTAAACACTGTGGCAGGGGATGAAGGAGTCGAACCCTCACCGACGGTTTTGGAGACCGCTGTTCTACCATTAAACTAATCCCCTTAATTAAAAATCAAACAATGACGAATGATATTATAACTAAATTGGCTTACCCTGTCAATGTTAAAGTTTATATCTAATTAAAAATATATCTAAGAAGAATAATTAATCTATATTCTGAAGGAATTTTGTAGAAAAAAAAGAATAAACTAATTTTAGGGTTAATTTTTTCTACAAAATTTATTTTTCATTCAGATATACTTAATTTTTAAAAAGAAAGAAGTAGGACTACCATTGATTGCTGATTTGCATATACATTCAAATTATTCTGATGGAACTTCAAGTATTGAAGAAATAATGCTGGCCGCCCGCCACAAAGGTATAAATGTTCTAAGCATTACGGATCATGAAAATACCGGAGGAATAGAAAAAGCTAAGCAAATTGGCTCTTCTTATGGGATAGAAATTATACCCGGGGTAGAACTTTGTACCTTTTTTGGAAATGAAGAAATTCACTTGCTTGCCTATTATAAAAGTGTTGACAATGATTATTTGCAGGAAAAATTAAAAACTTTACGCCAGGAACGGGCCAAAATAAGCTGGGCCATGTATCAAGAATTAAAACGAAACGGCTTAGAGCTTGATTGGGAAAAGATAGAAGAAGATTCCGGTGCCTTAGGGATTATTTACAAAGGTCATATTATGAGAGCCATTTGGAACAGCACTTCCCAGCCCAAGATCTTTGACTGGAAAAGCATTACCTCTTGGTTTAAACCAGGAGGAATGGCTTATGTTCCTTATAAAGAGAACTCTTTTACCGATACCGTGGATTTTATTTTTGCTACAGGCGGACTGCCGGTTTTAGCCCATCCCGGCCTTATTAGAAACCAAAAATTAATGGCTGACTTACTTTCTTATAAGCCAATAGGTTTGGAAGTTTATTACGGTTATTGGGAAGATCAACAAGGGTTAATTTCTCGATATGAAAAGATTGCTCAAGAAAAAGCGATTTTATCGACGGGCGGCAGTGATTTTCATGGCCCTTTCAGTCCCATAGGATTAGGGGAAGTAGTAGTGCCCGGCAAATGTGTTGCTAGTATTAAAAATTATTTGCATATGGAATAGAGCCTAAATTGCAAGAAATATTTTTTGGGGAGATATTTGGGAGGGAGAACAAGATTATGAGTTTTATAACAAGATTATTAATTAAAATTTTGTCCCTTTTGTATTTGGCTATGGCTGTTCTAGGAATTCTTGGCTATTTGGGGATTGGGACATTCCCAACCAATATCTTCAGTTTTTTTGTCTCTCTTTTGGGACATTATTCACTTGTAATTCCTGGTATTTGCCTGCTATTTACTATTATTTGCTGGCAAATTTCTCGTAAACCAAAATATGACTTTGATGACGATGATGAACTGGAAGATGAAATAGAAAATACACGGCGAAAACCTGTTTCTAAATCCCAAAGGAGAAATAAGAGCGATTTGCCGTCTGTAGCCACTCAAAACTTAAGCGATGGTTTCAGAGCTTATTTCTCTGGGCAGACCCTGATTACAGACCGCCAGGTGAGTTCTGATAAGCTGAAAGTATTGGGAACAAATTACGCAACTTATTTTGGACAAGGGGAAAGAAATATTTATTTACCGGTAAAAACAGTAAGTATAAATGGTTTTGATAATTACTTTAAGGGAATGAATGTGGTTAGTGATAAGAATTATCGCCAGGCAACGCAATTACAGGCAAGGCAATTATCTCAGGAGGCCAAAATCACTCCCGGTTCCTATGGGGGGCAAAGGGCTAAGGTTTCGGTTTCCCAAGTGGCGGCTGTTAGCGATGCTAAGCAAATCCCATCTTCTATGAGGAGCTTTGGTTTTAATTACTTATCTAATTTGGCTGAAGAACAAAAAATAGATGAAGAAGAAGGGATAAACGCCGAAGAACGAAAAACAGCCGAGGAAACAGTAAATACTGAGGAAATTCTGAATACTCAAGAAATAGTAAATACTGAGGAAATTGTAAATACTCAGGAAACAGTAAATGCTGAAGAAAAGCTAAATGCTGAAGAAAAGCTAAATGCTAGAGAAAAACTAAATGCTGAGGAGAGTATAAAAACCGAAAATAGAATAAAATCCGAACGGTCCGTTCCCGAAAATTGGCAGCTTCCATCCTTGGAACTGTTGAAGCCGCTCAAGCAGCCTCAGCCAAGCGGTGAGGGAAATCACGCTGAATTATTGGAGGAAGTCTTAGCATCATTTGGAGTAACCGCCAAGGTTATCAATATTAACGAAGGGCCTGTACTCACTCGCTATGAGCTTTCTCCTGCTCCGGGAACTAAAATAAGCAAAATAGTCAGTCTAGCTGACGACATTGCTTTGGCCCTGGCTTCTGAAGACGTACGCATTGAAGCCCCGATTCCGGGCAAAGCTGCTGTGGGAATAGAAATTCCCCGGGAAAAGCCACAAACAGTCTATTTTAGGGAAGTTATAGACACACAGACTTTTAAATATTCCAAAGCGAAATTGCGCGTCGCTCTGGGCAAGGATATTGCCAATGAGGTGGTAGTCAGTGAGTTGGAAAAAATGCCTCATCTTTTGATAGCCGGGGCTACCGGATCCGGTAAAAGTATTTTTATAAACTGCCTTATTAACTCTTTACTATATACCCTGACGCCTGATGAAGTTCGGTTATTAATGATTGACCCCAAAATAGTGGAATTAAGCCAGTATAATGGAATTCCGCATCTTCTTGCGCCGGTGGTTACCGATCCCAAAAAGGCTAATAGATACCTTCAGTACATTATCAGAGAAATGGAAAACCGTTATGAATTGTTTGCCGTTAATGGGGTGAGGGATATCGATCATTACAATAAGGCCATGGAAGGTGAAAAATTACCTCATATCATTATTATTATTGACGAACTTGCTGATCTTATGATGGTAGCATCCAATGATATAGAGGAGTCGATCTGTCGCTTGGCCCAGATGTCCCGGGCAGCCGGAATTCATTTGGTTATTGCTACTCAAAGGCCTTCTGTTAATGTAATAACCGGTCTTATTAAGGCCAACATCCCCAGCAGAATATCTTTTGCCGTCTCTTCGCAAATTGATTCCAGGACAATTCTGGATACGACAGGAGCGGAAAAACTTTTAGGGAAAGGCGATATGCTCTACTCCCCAATAGGTTTAAGTAAGCCATTGCGGGTTCATGGTTGTTATATAGATGAACAGGAAGTTAAAAACGTTATCCATCATTGGCGAAGCCAAGGAAGTGCAACCTATGAGTTTGATGATACTCAGATAGAGGAACAGATTAGATCGGAAAAAGAGGAGAAGGAATTTGACGAACGCTTTGTGGAAGCCGGGGAGTTGGTACTATCAACAGGCATAGCTTCTGTTTCCTTTTTGCAAAGACGCTTACGAGTCGGTTATTCGCGGGCTGCGCGTTTAATGGATATGCTGGAAGAAGCAGGCGTGGTCGGGACTTCTGAGGGTAATAAACCTAGGGAGATTCTAATGTCCCTGGAATCATTTCGGAACAGCTTCGGTTCTTAATACTTAATAACCTCACTACCCTTTTCTATAAGGAAAAGGGTAGTTTTTTTATTCCATTATTTGTACTTGTTCGTCTAAAAAACGAATTATGCCAACAGAAATGGACATAATGAATAAAGAAAAATTATGTTCTGGGGTTGAAATATGAAGACAACAAGTACGATCTTTCCTAAGGCAAATCCAAATATTTACGAAAAAAACAAAAATATGGCCGAATATGCAAGGGAACTTGCGCAGCTCCATAATTGGCTCGGTTTTAAAAATAAGGGTAAAAGCCTTTTACCGCTTATTAAAAATCAAAGCGCCTTTATTAAAGGCGCCTACACCAAGATTAATGATTACTATTATAAAACTGAAGACAGGATTCCTTCAGCCGAGTGGTTTCTCGATAACTATTATTTGATTAATGAGTTAATCAATGAGCTTATGAAAGATTTATCAAAACAGTTCGAATCCAAGCTTAAATATTTAGCCCGTGAGGAACTGGCCGGCTATCCCAGGATTTATATTCTCATTTCGGAATATACAAAGTATCAAGAAAACCAAATGGATTTTGAGCAGCTCAAGGAGTTTGTTCACAACTACCAGTTAGAAGCTCCGTTATTGTCGGCTGAAATATGGGCCATCCCCATTATGCTCAAAATCATGATTTTAGAAAAGATTTTTTACCAAGTAGAAAGAATCCTTTATGTTCAAAAAGAACGGGAGCGAGCAGAAAATTGGCTCAGCTCAGTTTTTGGCGAAGGGAATAAAGAGATCAAAATCTCTGATCAGGAGATCTATACTAACACATCTTTATCGGCAGTATTTATTGAAAGAGTTGCCAGACGACTTAAAGAACATGGCAGTGATGCTAAAATCCTTCTTAATTGGTTGGATAATGTTGCTGCTAAGCAAAATATGGCTATTGAAAAAGTAATTGCCTCCGAGCAGTATTACCTTACTTCCTACGGGGTAAAGATGGGGGACAATATCGCGGCCCTTAAAATGATCAATTCTGAAAATTGGTCGGAATTTTTTGAAAAAGTTAGCCTGGTTCAGCAAATTTTAGAGCGGGATCCCGCCCAGGTATTTAGCAAGATGGATTTTGAATCCAGAGATAAATACCGTCATGAAATCGAATTTTTAGCCGGAAAATATAATGTCTCGGAGTTAACAGTAGCCAAGACTTTAGATCGGCTTGCCCGCACTGCTAAAAATCCGCCTGGTGACCATGTAGGGTATTATTTATTGGGTAGTGGAAGAATGAAACTGGAAAAAGAATTAACAGCTGCCTGGGGTCAAGTACGACGCTCTTTCCATGGGTTAAGATGTTTCTACAGAAATTATCCGACAGTTTCTTATCTGGGGATGGTTTTGCTTATAACCTTGCTGCCTTTTGGCTTTTTTCTGAGCTCTATTCTAAATCCTTTAAGAACGGTTTCTCTGGGGGCTGCAATACTATCGGCTTTAGCTTCTTTGCTGGTCTTTAACGGTATTGGGGTTTATGTGACCAATCGTATATTTTGCAGAATACTCCCAACCAGTTTTTTACCTAAGTTCGATTATAGCAACGGAATTCCCGAAAACTCCAAAACTATCGTAGTTATACCAGCCATTTTCAGTTCTGCTCAAAAAGTCAAGGAACAATTAGAACAACTGGAAAATCACTATCTTAATAACCGGGACGAAAATCTTTATTTTGCTGTTCTGGGCGATTTTAGCGATGCGCCACAGGAAAAGATGGATGGGGACGACAAAATTATTAAAGCCGGGGTTAACGGGATAAAGAAATTAAATGCCAAATACGATAATAAGTTTTTCTATTTCCATCGTTTACGTAAATGGAATGAAAAAGAAAAAGTCTGGATGGGATGGGAAAGGAAAAGAGGCAAGTTAATCGAGTTTAACAAACTGCTTTTGAATGAAGGGGAAACGAGTTTTTTCATTCAGGCCGGTCCACTAGAATCTTTAAAAAATATTACTTATGTAATTACTCTGGACGCCGATACTATTTTACCGAGAAATGCAGCCAGCAAGCTGATCGGAACTATATCCCATCCCATGCAAAAAGCTAGATTTAATGAAGAATTGCATAGAGTGGAACATGGCTATGGGATTATCCAGCCCCGAATTGGTCTGACGGCTGCAAGTGCTTTTGCTACTCCCTTTTCCACTATATTTACCGGAACAGCCGGTATTGATCCTTATACCTGCGCCATTTCCGATATTTATCAGGATTTGTTTGGCGAGGGCATATTTACCGGAAAAGGGATCTATGATCTTAAAGTTTTTCATGCTGTTACAGTGGAGAACTTTCCGGAAAACAGTATTTTAAGCCATGATTTGATTGAAGGCTTATATGCCAGAACAGCGCTGGCAACTGATATTCAATTGTTTGACGGGTATCCCACGAAATACTTGTCCTATACCAAACGTTTGCACCGTTGGATAAGAGGGGATTGGCAAATAGCACGTTACATCTTCAGTAAGGAATTATCCGCCATTTCTCGTTGGAAAATTATGGATAACCTGCGTCGAAGTTTAGAGGCACCCATGCAGTTAATTATTCTGTTTCTTTCCTTTACTTTTTTAGTTAACATTTGGCCCTTTTTAATAGGTCTGATTGTACTAAACTTTAGCCTGCCATTGCTTCTGAATATCCTGGGAAGAATTTTAGACCGCAGTTTAACTTTAAGAATTTTAAAATATGAATTGAAAGTTGAGTTATCCCGTATTTTCTTCTCTTTAGCTGTTTTGCCTTACCAGGCCTACCTGCAGACTGATGCCGTTATCAGAAGTATGTACCGGCAATTAATATCCAAACGGGGGCTTTTAGAATGGCAGACAGCTGCTGATGCGGAAATAGGTGTAGTTTTAAATTCCAAAGGTTTTTACCAGAAAATGTTACCAGGAGTTATTATCAGCCTTCTGTTCCTGTTAGGATTTTATTTTGTCAATTTAGCAGCAGGTATAGTCCTAGGTGCTTTACTGGTAGCTTGGCTGGCGGCGCCTTATATAGCTTACCGTTTAAGTCTGCCCTATCCGGAAGAACCGAAGGAAATAACGGAGAAGGATATAATTGAATTGCGGAAATGGGCCCGACAGATCTGGGCGTATTTCGATAATTTTGTCAACCAGGAAAACAATTATCTGCCCCCGGACAATGTTCAGCTGGAGCCCTATAAGGGAGTTGCTCCACGTACTTCTCCCACAAATATAGGGCTGGCCATGCTGGCTAATCTCGGGGCTGAAGATCTCGGCTATATATCCAAATACACTACCTTGCAAAAAGTCAGCAATTCTTTAAAAACCATTAGGAAATTACCTAAATGGAATGGTCATCTTTACAATTGGTATCATACCGCTACCCTGGAACCCCTTTTACCTATCTATATTTCTACAGTGGACAGCGGTAACTTTGCCACCTACTTAATAGCCTTAAAAAACGGTCTACATGAATTTTTGAAAAGGCCTGTTTTAGAAGCTACAGTGCTGCAGGGTCTCAAAGATACTTGGCGTTTACAAGCAGAGGAAAAATACGGACAGACCACAGATGTTATGGATAATTACCGCTTGGAGCTAGATGAACTCTTAAACAGCCGGCAAAAATTTTCTGTTCATTCTGTCTACCATTTTATGTCCCAATGGTTAAATAGGCTTACTGCCTTGGAAAAGGAAAAAGGAACAAGTTTTTGGCTCACAGCGCTAATAGGAATGCATGAGGATTATACTCGATGTTTGGAAAGGTATTTTCCATTTTTGAAAAGTTCAGAACAGTTGTTTAAAGCTAAAGATCTTACCAAACTTACCGTGCGGGAATTAATTAGGGCTTATTTGGAAGTTCAAAAAAATTTGGACTCATCCGCCTCACCGGAGATAAAGCGGTTGATAAAAGCGGGTTTAAAGCATACTGTTCTTTTGTATCTAAGAATTTGCCGACTTAAGCGACAGTTGGAACGGGTTGCTTATGGCATGGACTTCAAACCTTTGTTTGACCACCAGAAAAAGCTGTTTTCTATTGGCTATAATCTTAGTGAACAAAGACTTGATAAATCCTATTATGACTTACTGGCTTCCGAAGCACGGCAGTCCAGCCTGTTCGCCATAGCCAAAGGCGATGTGCCTGAATCCCATTGGTTTAAAGTTTCCCGGCCGCTTACCAGGATAAAAGGACACAGAAGCCTTGTAGCTTGGAGCGGGACTATGTTTGAATTCTTGATGCCCTTAATTCTTATCCGCAATTACCGAGGGACGCTTTTGGATGAATCCTATCGTTCAGTGGTCCAGATTCAAAAAGCCCATGGCCAAAAAGCTAACAGCCCCTGGGGAATATCGGAGTCGGGCTTCTATGCTTTTGATATTCAATCCAACTACCAGTACAAGGCTTTCGGTGTTCCCGGTCTGGGCTTAAAAAGAGGTTTGTCCAAAGATATGGTTATTTCTCCATATTCTACGTTTATGGCTCTGACTGTAGATTTCCGCGAAAGCATGAAAAATTTATTGTTAATGA
>JAAYMU010000108.1 GCA_012521215.1 Peptococcaceae bacterium
GGCTGGAAAATTATCGTTATGAATTTGCCGCTTTACTGATGCATGCCGAGCATTTGGAAGCGGTTTTCGGCGTAGGCCCCCATACTATCAGCGTTCCAAGGGTTCGTCCTGCCGATGATATTGACCCGACGACATTTGGTAATGCTGTAGATGATGATACATTCGCCAAAATTGTAGCTTGTATTCGCCTTGCCGTGCCCTATACGGGAATGATTGTTTCAACCAGGGAGAGCCAGGCCATGAGGGAACGTCTACTTAACCTTGGTGTATCCCAAATAAGCGGCGGTTCCAAGACAAGTGTCGGCGGATATGCTGAGCTCGAACCGGAAGAGGAAAACTCTGCCCAATTTGAGGTCTATGACACCAGAACCCTTGATGAAATTATTAAATGGCTGATGGATCTTGGCTATGTTCCCAGCTTTTGCACTGCCTGCTATAGGGAAGGCCGGACCGGCGACAGATTTATGGATCTCTGCAAAAGCGGGAAGATTCAAAACATCTGTCATCCAAATGCCATCATGACCCTGAAGGAGTATCTGGAGGATTACGCCACCCCGGAAACAAAGGCGGTTGGCGAAGAGCTTATCCGGGAGGAGTTAGGGAAAATACCCAGTAACAGAATCAGAAATATTGTGGAAGAAAACTTGGTAAAGATCAATAGCGGCTTACGTGATTTCAGACTTTAAGAGGGGAATTATATGGGACTAAATAAAACACCGTCAGCGAATCGTATTCATATAGGTTTTTTCGGGAAGAGAAACTCAGGGAAATCCAGTCTGGTAAATGCTGTCACGGGGCAGGAACTGGCTGTCGTTTCCGATATAAAAGGCACAACCACCGACCCGGTTTACAAAGCCATGGAACTGCTTCCCCTTGGCCCCGTCATAATCATCGATACACCGGGCTTCGATGATGAAGGAGCTTTGGGCGAGCTGCGCGTCAAAAAGACCCGCCAGGTGTTAAATAAAACCGATATTGCGGTGCTGGTAATAGATTCTACCAATGGGAAAGCAAAAGAAGATGAAGAACTTATCGCCCTGTTTAAAGAAAAGAAGATTAATTATATCGTGGTCTATAATAAAGCTGATTTAATAAGTCAAGAGACTGAGTCAACAATACAAAGACCATTAGCTTTGGCAAAACAGGAATCGCCAAAACAAAAATTGCCGACAAACAATAATGCGATTTATGTCAGCGCCAAAACCGGCCACAACATTGATACCCTGAAAGAAAAAATCGCAGCATTGGCCGTAACGGAAGAACCTAAAGTAAAAATAGTGGGTGACCTCATTGACCCGTTAGACTTTGTGGTGCTTGTTACCCCGATAGATGAGGTTGCTCCTAAGGGACGGCTAATACTGCCCCAGCAGCAAACTATTCGCGATATCCTGGATACCGGCGCTACCGCTATTGTAGTAAAGGATACAGAATTTCGCGAAACCTTGGCTAAACTCGGGAAAAAGCCAAAGCTTGTCATTACGGACAGTCAGGTATTTGAAAAGGTGTCAGCTGAAACGCCCGAGGACATTTTTCTGACCTCTTTTTCCATCCTTTTTGCCAGATATAAAGGCAACCTTGATATTGCCGTAAAAGGGGTAAAAGCACTGAAATCCCTTCAGGATGGGGACAATGTTCTCATTTCGGAAGGATGCACCCATCACCGGCAGTGCGAGGATATAGGTACGGTAAAGCTGCCGCGCTGGATAAAAGAATATACTCAAAAACAACCAAATTTTAAATTCACCTCAGGCACGGAATTCCCCGATGATTTATCGGAATATAAACTGATTGTTCACTGCGGCGGCTGTATGCTCAACGGCAGAGAGATGAAATACCGTTATAAAAGCGCTGTGGACCAATATGTACCGATAACCAATTATGGTATCCTGATTGCCTATGTAAAAGGAATTCTAAAGAGAAGTATAGCCATATTCCCGGATCTTTTGGCGGAAATTGAAGAGTGATTGTGCACCCTCGATACACGTTCACCTAGAACATATCGAGGGTATATTTTGCGCAAATTCAAGCGAACGTATAGAAATTATTTACAAAATTATGAGGCTAATGATAACATGAATTTATACTTCTTTTTGAAGATCAAATAAAAAAGTATTATAGTAAGGCAGTTTTTAAGGGGCGTTTTGAGGTGATTGGAGTGATATCAATGAAAAAGTATATGGTTTCGGATTATTGGAATATGGGCGCATCTATCGGTTTGTGCGCGGCGGTTGGTATTATGCTGGGTGCGCTGCTTCAAAATCTGGTGTTATGGCTTTGCATTGGTGCCGGCGTGGGCGTAGTTTTAGGAGCGGTATCTATGCTATTTAAAAAGAAGACGCCATGAAGCGCGCCAGGATTATCCTAATAATCACAGCCTTCGTCATCGGCTTATTTGGCGTGGCCGCCCTTATCCTATATTTGCCGGACAGAAAAATAAGGACTCATTCCCCGACGGAAGAATTCGTGGCTTTTCTGGATTTTAGAGTTCCGAAGCTGATGGAGCTATACGGAATACCGGGAGTTAATATCGCCCTTGTAAAAGACGGGCTAATTGTATATACGGCGGCCTACGGCGAGGCCAACCAAAAGTCAGGTCAAAAAATGACGGTAGACATGCCTATGCGCGTTCAATCTATATCCAAATCGGTTACAGCGTGGGCTGTGCTGAAGCTGGCGGAGGAAGGGAAGCTGAATCTGGACGATCCTGTCGAAAGATACCTCAAGGGCTGGAAGTTGCCTGTTTCAGACTATCCACCGGATGGTGTGACGGTTAGGCGGCTCCTCTGTCACACTGCCGGATTACCGCTTGGAGATGTTTTTGCGCTCTATTCCCCGGATGAGGTTATGCCTTCTCTGAAGGAGAGCCTGACTCATTCCGCAATTCTGTTTCAAATGCCGGGAAAGGGATTTTCCTATTCCAATGTTGGGTATAACTTGCTGGAGTTTATGATTGAAGAGGTTACGGGAAGGGACTTTGCGGAATATATGAAAAACGAGATTCTCTATCCCCTCGGCATGTATCATTCGGACTTCGAATGGAGTGAAGAAACTCTGTCTTCTGCGCCCCTTGGATATACCTTGGATGATAAGCCGATTTCCCCTTATCAATACCCTGAGAGAGCGTCAGGGGGATTGATCGCTACGGCGGAGGACATTGCCCGTTTCTGCATCGCTGGGATGCCGAATTTTTCTGATCAGCGGGTGCTTGCACGCCCTACCATTGAACAACTTTATTTGGCGCAGGCCGAAAATCTTGGAATATATAGCGCGGTATTTGACGCCTACGGCTTTGGCTATTATACTGAGGGGCTTACGAATGGGAAACTAGCGGTGTCCCATGGCGGACAGGGAACCGGCTGGATGAGCCATTTCCATGCGGTGCCCGAAACGGGAGATGCGATTGTCATTTTAACCAACAGTCAGAGGAGTTGGCCGTTCATCTCAAGCCTCCTGAACGGATGGGCGCGGTGGCGTGGATTTTCTCCGCCCGGCATGACGCGTATCCTCTTAGGGGAGTGTTTTTTATGGGGCTTGGTTGGCCTGACCATCTCAATAACACTATGTCTTATAGCGGGTATTGTCAGGAAAATTATGAAGGTCAACCCAAGGTTTATTCCAGTGCAGCAAAAAATACTGAAACCATCACGTATATTCAAAATTGGAATTTCCCTCTCAATATTGGCTATTCTTTGGTGGGCTTGTTGTCAAAAATATTTGTTTCTTACTGCAGTATTTCCGGTTTCATCGATATGGCTAGGGGTGTGTGCTGCCGCATTTTCGTTGACATTACTTATAGAGTCGTTATGTCAGAAATGATTAGCTTAAAACCGATAGCACTTATCAAAGTATGTATGTAAGCAACAGCGCATATGGGATATACTACTCCAATTGTGTGGGAGGCGGAGGTTGGCAATTTAATAATAGGGGAAGAAAAAAGGAGTACATGTTATGCAACTAGGTTGGATAGATTTTTCAGAAAAAGAACGTGAAAAGGTACTGGATGTTGTAAATTTGCTAACTGAAGAAGGTGCGGTAGATGAACTGGGGATTGGTATCATAAGAGACAGTTTTGCCAATCTTTTTTTCCCGGGTACGTCAACTATCCAAACCCGGGCCAAATATTTTCTAATTGTTCCTTATATCTTAAAAGAAGTTGAAGAAGGCAAGTACGGAAACAGACCTCAAGATATTTTAAGAAAAATAGACGAAGAAGAAAGGAAATGCGCACTTAAACTCCTTGAGAATGACAAAGAAGGTGTTATTGGGGCGAGAGTTCTTCCTCATAGATGGGTAGCCAGAAGTCCTTCGAATATCTATTGGAACGGTATAAAGACATTGAAGATTTTTAACGATGATTCTCTGTCAATTTCGGAGTATGTAAAACTGGTTTGCTATCTTAGAAAGCAAAAGGATACTATAAAACTAGGCAACCGCAATGATGATGCGGAAGATAATGACAGAGACGATAAGGATGCCGGAGATGTGGATGGATTCAGTTTTTGGAATTTACCGGACACTTATTATAGCAATTGGAGGGATAATTTACGGATACAGCTTTTGCCTGAGGAAGCAGCATTTCTAAAAAGACAGATCATTAAAGAGCATTCGAGCAGCCTATTTGCATTTATACTTAAGAACCGGATTGATGTAAATAAATACAACTCATTTAATGCGTTATATGAAAGTATAAAGGACAGTGTTCCGGAAGAGTTAAGAAAAGACATGTGGATGGCATACGAATTTAATCGGTTTATCCAGATTGCTTTCACCCAGTTCAATCTTATTGTATCGGCTGAAAGAAATGGGAGAGCCTTGGACAAATGGAATACAATTAAGGGATATCTTAAGGAGTATGCCCTGATCGATTTAGAGGCAATTTATGTTCGGTTTAAAATTACCAACTATCCCTTAAGAACATTTTTAAATAGCTTAAAATCGGCTGCCTTAGCTGAAGATATCGATAAAATCAGACAGATAATCATAAAGAGAGAGAATAATCTCAAAGGAAAAGCCCGGGCCAAAGTGAATCGAGTTGGAGAATTCGATGAAAATGCCTGGATCGGTATCGAGTACTTGGATTATCGCTTTAGTGATGCTAAGCGGATTATCAATGATATTTACGAGGGAGAGGCGGTAATAGGTGTTTAAGACAGATAAGGATAGGCTTAACTATGGCAGTATTTTAATGCCGCCGGTCGGATATAAACTGGAAAAAGCGGTAGGAACTACTTACTCATTAGATTTGGAAGCTTTGACAGCTGTAGCGATAACTTTGGGACTGCATGAAGAAATAGATACGGAATTGGACAAGAACCCAATTTGTTTATTAAATGCCATAGAAAAGATTTCAGATAAAATACTATTGTTTTGCGAAGCCGGGCAAATTAAATTGCCAAAGACCCCCAGCACTTTATGCTTTCTGCTAGAAAAAATGGTAGTTCCGGTTGCTCTAGCAAAAAAGTCTAGGAAAGGCCGTTATCCGTCATTTCATCCTAAAACATGGGTTTTACAGTATAGCAACGATAAAAAAGAAAGAAAGTACAGATTTATTGTACTTAGCCGAAACCTTACTTTTGACAGGAGTTGGGATGTAAGTCTGGTATTGGACAGTAACGAACAAGCAAAGCAACAGGAAAAAACCCAGCCTATAATAGAGTTTTTAATGTTTTTAAGAAAACAGATCAGCGGCGATTATTCATCCGATCATCATAAAAAGAATCTAATCGGGCGCTTAGCCAACGAATTGAAAGATGTATCCTTTGATTTGAATAGGAAAGAATTTTACGATTTTGAAGTGCTTCCTCTCGGAATAGGTAATAATCAATACAATATGAGTAATGATACTCTGTTTCGGGATACATTTCACGAGTTAGTGGTAATGTCACCGTTTCTATCTCCAAATGTCATAGAAGAACTGAATAAGGATAAGAGAGGATTGACAGGTTGTAGCCGTACCTTAATTACAAGGAAAACCGAGCTAGGTAAACTGAAACAGGCACAGGTGAGTAATTTTGATATATATACCTTGAAAGATGTAATTATAGACGGAGAGGATGCCTTATCAGACCAGGACACAGACAAGCAGAAACAAGACATTCATGCAAAGATCTATTTAAAAAGAAAATACTCTGACACTGATCTTTATCTAGGTTCTATGAATGCTACAAATGCCGCCATAAACGAGAATGTTGAGCTGATGGTTCGGCTTGCTGCCAAAAACAGATATTTAAACGGCTCCATCTTCTTAAATGATATTTTTGGCGGAAATGCTGATGGCCCTCAGAACCCATTTGAAAAAATTGAAATGGATAACAAGGCAGTGATTACCGATGATGATAAAAAGGATCAGAAAGAACAGGTAATCAAGCAGATATGCAGGATGAAAAAGGAAGCAATTATAGTTAAAAAGGAAGAAAAGTATGATTTGACGATAGATTTTGAAGAAGAGGGAAATTGGCTTGCAGAGGTTCTAATATCACCGCTTAGAAGCAAGAAGAAAGCTTCTTTTTCTTCAAAAATAAAGTTTTATGATTTGGATATATTGCAGTTGTCGGAGTTTTATTCGCTCAAGGTTTCCGATGACGAAGGAGAAGTAGAACGAATTCTTATGATTCCAACTAAAGGGCTGCCTGCTGAAAGGGAAAGCGCAGTAGTAAAGAGTATTATCAAAGATAAAAAAACATTTTTAGAATATATTGCGTTTGTACTCGGAGATGATTACCTGTTTTCCTATTTAAAAAACAAAAGAATTAATGAGAGCGGATTTTTTAGAAAGAGCGAAGACATTGGCCTTGCAATATACGAAAAGATGCTAAAGACTTCCTTAGATGAACCTGAAAGATTGAATGATATTTCATACATAATGGATCTGATCTCCGATAGAGAAATTATACCGGATGAGTTTTGCGGAATGTATGAAATGTTTCGAAAAACATTAAGGCTATAGCAGGAGTGTGTACTATGAATCACGATGCTATAAAAGAAATAGAAAAATCCACGATGAGGGTCTTAAAAGACTTCCAAAGGGAAACAGTTAACCGGATTGAATATTTATTTCGTAATGGGCAAAATAGAGTGCTTGTAGCCGATGAGGTTGGCTTGGGCAAGACATTGATAGCAAGAGGCGTTGTGGTAAAAACTGCCCGGATGAGATTTGAAGAAGGCGATGATTTATTCAAAGTAATCTATATCTGTGCCAACCAAAATATTGCCAATCAGAATATAAGGAAATTGAAGGTATATTCCAAAGCCAGTATTGGTGATATAGCCGAAACAAGGCTTTCTATGCAGCACTTGTGTATTACGGAGCAGGAGCGGGATGAAAACGTTCGTAAAGGCTATATTCAATTGATACCGCTCACTCCGGATACCTCATTCAGAATGACGAAAGGTGGAGGAAGCGTTAATGAAAGGGCATTGATGTATGCCCTACTGGTTAGAATTGATTTCCTCGAAGAATATAAGAAAGAGTTGGAGACGCTGCTGATACACGAAGCAAAAAAGGAATGGCCCTTGAAGTGTAAATATTACCGGGATAAGGTAAATGAATGTGAAGTAAAAACTAAAGGAATATATCCTGCCAATATATTGGCTAAAATATTGGATTATTTTTCACAAGATAATGATTTGAAGGATATGCTAATTTCTCATCTGAGAAGTATTAGGAACAACACGGCAAAGAAACAATCTGACAGATTTGTTATCAACAAACTCAGGATTATGTTTGCAAAAATCAGTGTATCCATGCTGCAACCCGATTTGGTAATAATGGATGAATTCCAGCGTTTTAAGTATTTAATTGCATCAGATGAAAATAGTGAAATAGGTATATTAGCCAGAAAGTTTTTAAACAACAAGGACACCCGTATCCTTCTTCTGTCAGCAACTCCTTATAAGCTTTATTCTACATTGGACGAAATTAATGAATATCACCTTGATGAGCATTACTGCGAATTTTTTGATGTCATGAAATTCTTATTTAACAGCGATAAAAAGTTTGCAGAATTTAAGAGGATTTGGTCAAATTATTCTGTTATGCTCAATGAATTGAAAGAGGGAGATACAGCAATCCTGCAGCTAAAAAAACAAGCAGAAGATGCCATGTATCGAGGAGTTTGTAGAACCGAAAGGATTGGTGCTGTAGATATCGGTGATTATATAGATGATTCAGCGGTAAAAGAACATTTGGCAATACAGGAGTACGATATCAAATCTTATTTAGACGCGGGAAAACTGTTAAAAGACATAGGGGCGGATTTTACACTGCCTGTCGACTATGTTAAAAGCAGTCCGTATTTACTTTCTTTCATGAGAAACTATAAGCTTAAAGAAAAAATCGAAAAATACTTTAAAAATAATCCGGATAGAGTGAATATGGCCAAGAGTAAACTGTTATGGTTGGATACTTCAAGAATAGATAGATATGAAGAACTGCCTAAAGTAAACGCGAGATTAGAATGCCTGATGAAAAATTCGTTCTCTAACGAATCGGAGCTATATCTCTGGGTTCCACCATCCAAGCCTTATTATGAGTTTAAGGGAGTATATAAAAACAGCAAAGGTTTCTCTAAAATTCTTGTTTTTTCAGCGTGGGAAATGGTACCGCGGATGATAGCTACCCTTGTTTCCTATGAAGCAGAGCGAAGAACTGTGGGAAGGTTATATCGGCAAATTAAAAATGAAGACAGGAAAAATACCCGTTATTTTGCTGATGCTTCCAAAAGATTTCCGACGCCAAGAATGCGTTTTAATGTTCAGAATGGTGAGCCCAGAGGAATGAATATGTTTAATCTTTTATATCCCTCAAAGTATCTTGCTGATTTATACAAACCTATTGCTTGTATGAATGAGGGGTTGAGGCTAAGTGAGATTGAGAAAAAGCTAAAAAAAGAAATTGAAGCGGCCTTAGTTACACTTAAAAAATACCGAGGAATAACCAACCGTCAGGATGATAGGTGGTATTATCTTGCTCCAATGCTTTTAGACGGACCGGAATATGTTGAGGAATGGCTAGGGGCACTGAGAAATGAAATTGCTCAAAACACAGATAATGTTGAGGGAGGGGATGATCGAGGGAACATAGGTTTGAAATTGCATTTGGACAGACTGGAAGAAATGTATTTCAATAGAGAAAATCTTGGGCTCGGGAAAGAGCCTAAAGATTTAGTTCCCACCTTGGTTAATATGGCCATTGCCTCTCCTGCAGTCTGCCTATACCGAACCAATGGAGGAAACCTGTCTAAAGCGACGGCCTTAGCCAGAGTGTTTATTAATAGATTTAATACAACGGAGGCAACCGCAATAGTTGCCCTTGCCTATCGTAGATATAAGGACGATATGTCTCATTGGAAAAATGTTCTCAGGTATTGCAAGGACGGCAATTTCCAAGCAATGATAGACGAATATCATCATTTGCTTTCAGAAGCCATTGGTTTTGTCGATGAAAAGGACAAGCAAGAGGTCATATTCAGGACCATGATGGACGCTCTGCAAATACACAGCGCTTCCTATGATATAGATACTTTTAGCAACTTTAAAGCAAGAATTGAAGGAAGGAAAAATAAGCATGTAAAACTTCGATCTCATTTTGCGGTAGGATTTACTAAAGGTGAGGGAGACAGTACAAAAAGTATCAACCGCAAAGAAAACGTAAGAAATGCCTTTAATTCACCGCTGCGCCCGTTTGTTCTGGCAACTACGTCTATTGGGCAGGAGGGCTTAGATTTCCACAATTATTGCCGCAAAATAATGCATTGGAATCTGCCTGCCAATCCAGTTGACTTGGAACAACGGGAAGGAAGAATCAACCGCTTTAAATGTCTTGCCATAAGACAAAGTGTGGCTGAGAAGTATGGTACTATTAAAATAAAAAAGGACGTATGGAAAGAAATATTTGAAGAAGCGGTTAAACAAGAGAAAAAAGAAGGTAAACCGGATTTGGTGCCTTTCTGGTGCCTTGGCAATGGTTATAAATACAAAATAGAAAGGATTGTCCCTATGTATCCTCTGAGCAAGGATGTCGCAAAGTACGAGAAGTTAATTAAAATCCTGTCTTTATATCGGTTAACGTTAGGGCAAGCAAGGCAAGAAGAATTGTTGGAATATATTTTTAATACTATTGAAGATTGGGAAAAGCTAAAAGGGCTGTTTATAAATTTAAGTCCATACAGCAAAGGGAAAAGGGCAAGTATCTAATCATAAAACTACCTAACGAGTTAAAATAATGACGGCATTGCCCACCCAATATTTTGCAATCCATATTTGAAGAGAGTAAACACATTATTTATTGCAAATAGGTTGAGATGTTCCCGATATCGTGGTAAATTATCATTGACAGTTCGGTCCTCAGACTAACTGTAATAGATTTTTTGGAGGAGCCGCTATATGAAAAATAACAACATTTCGGAGATTGTAGGCTAACCGGGAGGTTGCGTAAATACAATCTCAAGCCCAACCTCCCAAAAGTTAGATTTTACTTTTTGGAGGAATAATCGCATGAAAGAAAAAACCGAATCGTTACAGATAAATAAGACGGTAAAAATCAGAAATGAAGCGGAAACGGATTATAAAAAGGTTGAAGAAATCACGAGAAAGGCTTTTTGGAATTTATATGTTCCAGGATGCATTGAACACTATTTAGTTCATGTGATGCGTTCTCACAAGGACTTTGTGCCGGAATTGGATTTTGTGATTGAAGTTGATAACCAAGTCATTGGAAATATCATGTATACAAAAGCAAGACTGGCTAGTGAGTCTGGAGAAGAAAAAGAAATCCTTACCTTCGGTCCTGTTTGTATTATGCCGGAATACCAAAGAATGGGTTACGGGAAAATGTTAATGGAGCATTCTTTTGAACAAGCGGTCGCCCTTGGCTACGATGTGATTGTGATATTTGGCAACCCATACAATTATGTAAGCCGTGGCTTTAAAAGTTGTAAAAAATACAATGTTTGTCTGGAGAATGGAGCATACCCGGCAGCAATGCTGGTAAAAGAACTAAAGCCTGGAGCTCTTGACGGAAGAAAATGGGTTTACCATGGCAGTCCGGTCATGGAGATAGACAAGCCAGAAGCGCAACGCTTTGATGAGAGTCTCGAAAAAATGGAGAAAAAATTCCAACCAAGTCAAGAGGAGTTTTATATTCTCAGTAATTCCTTTTTACAAGTCTAGATTGCAATATTAAATGCAACACTTTGTTATTTTCTAAGAGCGTTTACAAAGACA
>JAAYMU010000109.1 GCA_012521215.1 Peptococcaceae bacterium
TGGGCAAGCTGAGTGAATAAAGAAGATGCCTTCAAGTTTCAAACATGAAGACACCTTCCTAAAGTATCTGGTTTATTTACTCTACGTTTTCGGGCTTAGCCCCAACATTTGACAAAGAGCCTTAAATTTTTACAAAGGTATCTAATAAAGATATCTATTAAAGGTTTCTTATAGCTCTATCAAATTTTTTTCGTATTCTTCTAATACTCGAGTCTGAATTTTCTCTCTGGCCGCAGATGAAATCGGGTGGGCAATATCACGAAAATCGCCTTCCGGTGTTTTCCTGCTAGGCATTGCAACGAACAAGCCGTTAGTACCCTCGACCACCTTAACATCATGCACAACAAATTCATTGTCGAAGGTAACTGAAACAACAGCTTTCATTTTGCCTTCAGTATTCACCTTACGTACTCTTATATCAGTAATCTCCATATTAAGTTTCACCACCCTTCCCTTCTGCCTAAAACTCTAATTGCATTTATTCTATAAAGAGCAAAAAAGTCCTCCTAATTTTGGGAAAATTTTTCCGATTAAAATTTATATTGACGCAACACCTGAGTTTTTGCTTTTATTATAGGTTTATCTGTCGACGGATCCCCATATTGCAGAAGGGAAAGATAGTCGGTAACAAGCCGATTGGAGTCCCACAATGTATCCTCCATGAGAAAGCCAAGCCCCACAACCTCGGCATCAAATTCATGCATGAGACTGATTATTCCTTTGGCTGTCCCCCCGGCTTTAATAAAATCATCGATTATTAAAACTCTCTTGCCAGTATCTAGGGCTTTGCGGGCCAAAGACATGGTTTGGATTCTTTTAGATGAACCCGAAATATAGTTAATACTTACCGAGGAGCCTTCCGTAACCTTATTTCCATGGCGAACCACCACGGCGGGGATGCCCAAAGAATCAGCCGTCATTAAGGCTAAAGGAATACCTTTGGTTTCAATAGTTACTACGGCATCCGGTTTTTTAGGTCTAAAGATACTGGCAAATATTAGACCAAGTGTTCTGATAATCTTGGGATCGTAAAGCAAATCGGCCATATATAGAAATCCGCCTGGTAGGATCCGGTCGCTGGTATTCAAGGTTTGGGCCAACTGCTCTAAAAAATTCACAGCCTCTGTCTCTGAAATAGCAGGTAAATATCTTACCCCACCGGCTGCCCCGGGTATGGTTTCCAGAAAACCTCGTTTAGTCAAACGAAGTCTTTTCTTTATCTCCATTAAATCTTCGCTGATAGTTGATTTGGCCAGTTGAAAACGGTCCGCAAAAACCCCCAACGGGAAAAGCTGATTGGGATGGGATAAAAGAATTTCCGTTATGGCAATTATTCTATCTATTCTCTTCATCACCAAGATCCTCCGGGGGAAAACCTATTTTCCGCTTGGTTTTTCCCTTAAAGCATCAAACATAACATTGGCAGCATTTTCAATATGGGCAGTGGCTAAAGTCTGGGCTTCTTCAACATCATGCCTGGCTATGGCATCTACAATTGCTCTGTGTTCCTGGATTGCATACCTAAGCCTGCCGGGTACAGCTAAGGAAGTGCTTCTGAATCTATGAATCTGCTCTCTTAAATTTCCTAAAATATTTATAAGTCTCTCGTTCCTGCTTGCTTTATATAGGAGGGCGTGGAAATCGGTATCGTTTTGCACCATTTCTTCCAAGGTAGCAGGTTCTTTTTCATAATGAAGCACTCTCTCCAATTGTTCTATCTCATTATCGGTTACTTTTTCAGCAGCCAACCCGGCAGCAAGTCCCTCCAAGGCAGCCCGGATTTCAAACACATCTTTAATATCCTTATATGATACTCCCGCAACATAAGCACCTTTACGGGGCATCATAACAACAAACCCCTCTAATTCCAGCTTTCTTATAGCTTCACGCACCGGAGTACGACTAACACCCAATTCCTCCGCCAGCTGGACTTCCATAAGACGCTCACCTGGCTCCAGGACGCCGTTTATAATAGCTTCTCTTAAAGCTTCCAATACAATCTCTCGCAATGGTTTATAGTTGTCTAATTTAACCGGTACCAGCTTTCGTTTCACCGTTTTCACTCCCTACTAATAGTAATTATCACTATTACCCCCAATAGTCCTGACTAGCCAATTATTTAAAAAACCCGCCGCCTTCAAAACGCCAATTATTTCTTTGCCCTGTTCCACATCCCGAAGTAAACCGAAAACTGCCGATCCGCTGCCGGACATTAAAACAGCCTGGCAGCCCTTTTCTTTTAATAATTTTTTTATCTCCTTTATTTCCGGCACTAATTCAAAAGCCGCGATTTCCAAAGAGTTGAAAAAATTTTCACCTATGGCTCTAACATCCTTTTTAGCCAATAGTTCCCGCCAAGTATTAAAGCAAAGGTGACTGTAAACTCCTATTTCGTCGAAAATACGATAGGCTGCAGCCGTATCAACACCCCGCTCAGGTTTGACAATAATTAAATCCATTTCCGGAGCAGAGGGCAATTCCTTTAATTCCGAGCCGGTACCTTCACCCCACTGGGTTCCGCCCTTAAGAAAAAAAGCTGTGTCTGCTCCGCACTGTCGGGCCAGCCGGCAAAGCTCATGGTAAGAGAAGGGCTTAGCAAATAAGACATTCAAAGCCTTTAGCACCGCAGCTGCATCACTGCTACCTCCGGCAAGACCCGCCTGCTGCGGAATTTTCTTTTCAATAGTGATCTCCACCCCTACTTTGCTGCTTAAAGGGTTAAGAGATTGATATTTATTTAGAAATAACCTCGCTGCTTGATAGGCTAGATTTCTTTCCCCGCTTAGTTCCCCGCAATGACAAATAATGCCTTCCTTCCGTAAGGACACCTCTATCCGATCATAAAGGGAAACAGTCTGAAAGATTGTTTCCAAACTATGCATTCCGTCATCTCTTTTGTTTTTTACGGCTAGAGCAAGATTTATTTTAGCAGGAGCCAAAAGCTTGATTGTGTTACTTTCCATTAGGATCAAATTCTCCGTATGAAGCTTAATTATTAATTATAAAATATCTTTTATCAAATTACATTCATTATATATGCTTTAAGCTCATACTTCCAGAGAAATATTAAATACGCTTTTTGGGCTCCCTTCTAACTCGGACTTTGTTTCAAGTTTAATTTGATTAATTACTTCCCGCAGGGGCTCAGCATATTCATAAAAGATAACAACTATATCGCCCTCCTGGGCTTTAAGCAAGGCTTGTCTAAACGCTTCCTGTTCATTTAAGACTATTTTTAAAAAATTGGGTTTGAAACCTTCCTTTAAAGCCTGCTCAGCAATAAGGTTGGCTATTTCACCCGGTTTTCGGCCTCTTAAATCAAGGTCTTCTTTAATATAAAGAAAATCAAAACCTTTGGCTGCTTCTTTGGCAAAATTCTTAACAATTCTATCGCTGCGGTCTCCCGGCAACCCTATACAGGCAATGATTCTGCGATGCTTGATTTGTTTTAAAGTGCGAATTACTTCCCTGAGACCTGCAGGATTATGGCCATAATCAAGAATAATTTTTATACCGTTTATTTCATGGCATTCAAGTCTTCCTTGATTATCGTTAAAGTATTGTCCAAAGCCTAAAAGAGCTTTTCCAATTGTAGCCGGATCATATCCCAGGGCCCAACAGGCTGCGACTGCCGCTAAGACATTTTGCACATTGTGCAGGGCTTTTCCACCCCAAGTAAGGGGAATCTTGGAGAGGTGGCTTACAAAAAAGCTGTTTGTCCCGCTGTAGATATAAATCTTCCCACGGTCAGTTAAAACGGCCGATCCCCCAAGGGCTAAATGCCTAGTAACATGTTTATTTTGTATTTTGGTACTAAACAGAATTATGCGCCCTTTGGTTTTGCGGGCCATACCCAATACCTTAGGATCATCAGCATTAAGAACAACATAACTATGTTTTTCAACAATTTCAGCTACCAAGCTCTTGACTTTAATCAAATCTTTAAGATCATCAATACCGTACTGCCCTAAATGATCTTCTGAAATATTGGTAATCACTGCTACATCAGCGTAATCATATCCTAAACCCGCGCGCAGAATCCCGCCTCTGGCTGTTTCCAACACTGCAATCTGAACATCTCGATGCCTCAGAATGGTTTTGGCACTATTAGGCCCGCTTAGGTCCCCCGGAACCAACATTTTATCGTTAACAAATATTCCTTCCGTAGAGGTCATACCCACAACTAATTTTTGTTTTTGCAGGATATTACTTATCAACCGCACCGTAGTTGTTTTTCCATTGGTCCCGGTAACTGAGACAATCGGTATTCTGCCGTTGCTCTGGGGAAAAAGCATTTTTACTATTTCCTGGCCTATATTCCGTTCTCTTCCGTTTGAAGGTTTGAGATGCATTCTTAATCCGGGTGAAGCGTTAATCTCAATAACTTTTCCGTCTTGTTCCCGATAGGACTTATTGATATCTTTGATAATTATGTCTACTCCTGCTATATCGAGCCCTAGAACTTTAGCAGCATAAATAGCAAGATCGGCATTATCGGGGTGAACTAAATCGGTAACATCAAGAGCTGTGGCTCCCGTACTAAGATTGGCACTCTGCCTTATTTGTACTGTCTGGCCTGGCTCGGGAACGTCCGAAAGTTTTAACCCTTGACGGTAAAGGTCCATAACGGCTACTGAATCCAAAGATATTTTCGTTAAATAATTTTCATGCCCTTCACCCCGCAAGGGGTTTTCATTCTCTTTTTCTACCAGCTCTTTGATTGTGGAGTGCCCATCACCGTATACGGTTGGCGGCACCCTTTTAGCGGCAGCGACCAACTTACCGCCAACTACCAGCAGTCGGTAATTATCCCCTTGTACATATTCTTCGAGGATCACCTGGGAGTCATAAACCTGGGCTAGATGAAAAGCTTTTAGGACATCGTTTTCGTTCTTAAGATCTAAAGAGACACCCTTGCCTTGATTTCCCCGGCAGGGTTTTATAACACAGCTTTTATCCCATTTCCTGAAAGCCGCCAATAACTCCTCTTCACTGCCTACTATAGTTCCATAGGGTACAGGAATCCCCGCTTCCAATAAAAGTTTTCGCGTTAACTGCTTATCGCCGGCGATATCAACGCTAATACAGGAAGTACCGTCCGACATGGCCGCTTGAATTCTTTGCAGGAAGCGACCATAGCCAAGTTGATAAAGGGAACTATTACCCAGTTTCTGGACAGGAATACCGCGACTTAGGCAGGCATCCAGGATGGCTTTAGTCGATGGCCCCGGCATATGCCTTGTTCTTATATTTTTAAGTTGCTCAACTACTTGAGAAATATCAGGGGTATACGATCCTCGCAATTGATTCAAGAGCTCGGCTGCCAGATAAAAGGCTTGGATGCCCGCTTCTTTACATTCATACTGATAGACGACTTCATATTCGTTCTTCGTTTCATCCAGAAGCCTGGTTTTACCATAACGTGTTTTCTCCCCAGCCAAAGTTAACAATTCAATGGCTACATGTTCCAGTACATGCCCGGGCAGGGTTCCTTCCTCCAGCCTTTCAATAAACCCCCCCGCTTTACCACGGGAACAAGTGTGAGTACTTAAGCTTGGTATAATATGCAAAAGCCGATCATTAAAATCTCCCCACTCCTTAGTGGTTTTTCCCAACCACTCAGAAATATCAACAACCCCTCTAATTACAGGTTGATAGCTGAAAAAATTAGGCCCCTCCACCGCCCTGACCTGAAGAATTTTCATTAACGGATTATCCTCCTGTTAAATTTTACATACTTAACTATTTTTTCCTATTTGATAAATAATATTCCTTTAACTTGAATTGCCGTATAGGGTTGTCCGCTCGACAAGATCAAATTCATAACCTTTGCTTAAGACATGCAATTTGACCGGCGCCAGGGAAAGAGTCCTACCATCAAACAATTCATCAACATTAGAGATAATCGAATCGGAAGCATCGAGAATCAGGGCAGTCCCCCTGCCAATTACCCTCAACTTACTGTCAGGTCCAACATGAACGGAGGTGTCTTCATCAATCCCTATTCCCAAAACATAGGGATTGAGAGCCACAGCTGTGAGCAGCCTGCCAATTCGTCCTCTCTGACCAAAATGCTGATCCACAATAACACCTTTGATTAATCCTAAGCCCGGGGCCAGGCGGATAAGTTCTTCGCCCGGTGTATCCATATGCCCCCCGATAATCATATTGTCAGACATGACGGAAGCTCCGGCACTGGTACCGGCGATAATAACTTTACGTTCATACATCTGCTGCAAGGCCTTACCCAAACCGGTACCACCCAACATGGCTGTAATTCTCAGTTGGTCGCCCCCGGTAAAAAAAATCCCACTCGCTCTAAGAATCTTGTCCACATTGGTCTGCGAGTTGCCATCCTCTCGGGTGTAAATATTTATAATCTCCACATCCGAACAACCAAACTTTTTAAATAATTTTTCATATACTTTTCCGGCTTGCTCAGCGGTATCAGAAGCCGCCGTAATAATACATATCCTAGATGCTTGACCCCCAGCTTCCTTAAAAAAGTGTTTAAGAATTACGCATTCCTTTTCTTTATCTTCCGCACCGCCAATAATAAGCAAATTTCCATGATTATGCTCCATCATAAAATCCCTCCGTCCTCATTCTGTGGAAATTTGCTTAAAATATACTTTTTACTTATTTTTAAATGCATTTTACATATTTATTCTAGGGTAGCCTTTTCTCATTTGTCCTCTAGTCTCAATCCCGCCGACCCCATCTATGCCTGTTATAGTATGGCGGATAATCTCTTTAAGAGATACCATCCTGTCTATAGGGGTAAAAGCTATGCTTTCAACCAGAAAAACCGGATCTAAAGCATGAATCATCATCCTTTTAGGAGAAGATGCAAAGTTGGCACCGGCAGCTATAATGGCCTCAAAATTGGACTGACAGCCCCCGGCAAAAATAACCAGCGCATCCCGGTTGGGTTGGTGTTTTCTGGCTTCAAGTACTGACTGAACGAAATAAGCCGAACTCCGGTAGCTATCAAGACTCTTTAAGTCTTTTTTCCCTTTAAGAAGAGAATCATGACCGGTAAGCACCAAGATATCAGTGGGGTTTTCTTTTAAAATCTTGCCGATTACTTTCGGCTGCTCAACCTCGGACTTGCAAATACCTTTTGCTTGAAGTCCCAGCTGTTTATAGGTTTTAAGGCATTGCTCTAAATACTCAGCATCCCCGTCTAAATGAAGAATTCTGCCGGGAATTTCGAAATATTCTTCTTCCACTTTAAACTTGCGGTCGAATATTACCTTTCTAAACTTTTTATATACCTCTTGAGAATCGGACAACTCATAATAAACAACTTCTTTTTCGTTCTTAACAACAAGGTCATCGAGAAAAGCATCAGCTAGGAGGCGATAATTTAATCCGCCCAAGATAGCCAATTTTTTACGGCCTATAGATTTTATATCAAGCACTCTGTGAAAAAGATCCTGATTATAAGAACGGCGGGCTACAATGCTCCCAATGCGTATCATCTCCAGACCCCCCTGCTCTTAAAGTAAACCATAATTCCCAATAAATAATGATTCTATAAACATTGTATGTAGAAAACTACATTTTGCTTTTCATATATTAAGGGTCGATTCAAAACTACTTAGAATCGACCCTTTTTAAAGCCTGAACAATTTTTTGATAATCTAAAATATCCAGTTCTTCCGGTCTGAGATTTGGTTCTAGATTTGAGGCTTGAAGAACTAGACGAATATGATCTTTGGGAAGCTTAAGCCCTGCTGCTAAAGTGTTGAGTAAGGTTTTTCTCCTTTGAGCAAAAGCAGCCCGGACCACATGAAAGTATTCCTGCTGATCAACTATAAATCCGGGATAAGGACGAATATTAAGTTTTACAACCGAAGAGGTAACTTTAGGCTGGGGCCAAAAAGCAGAGGGCGGCACGTCGAATAGAATCTTCGCTTCGGCTGCCAGCTGAATAGCAATAGAAAGAATTCCGTACTCTCTGCCTCCTGGACCAGCCGTCATTCTTTGAGCCACTTCCTTTTGAACCATAACAGTCATACCGTAAAGGGAATCCGTTTGCTCCAGGAAGTGATTCAAAAGCATATTTGTTATGTAGTAAGGTAAGTTGCCTATCAACCATCCTTTTTCTTCCCCCCAGATGTCCTTTAATTCTAGTTGGCGGGCATCCATATGCAATAAGGTCAATTTACAGTCCTGGTTTTTTTTAATTATTTCTTTTTGTAAAATTTCTACTTTTTCTTTATCCAATTCTACTGCCCATAACCTCTTGGCTTTCTGGACTAATACCCTGGTTAGGGCTCCCGGCCCCGGTCCGACCTCGATAATAGGCATATCGCCGTCCGGAAATCCTTTTTCAATGATGTCGGCGATGATTTGATCATCTATTAGAAAATTTTGTCCTAAAGATTTTTTAGCTGAGCCGCCATTTTTTAATACTCTTCGCGTATAATGGGCGGCGGTCTCCGGTAAAGTGGCAGTCAATTAAAGATCGTTCCTTTCTATATGCTCTAAAGCTCGCCATAATTCTTCCCGGCTAACCCCTAAACGGTTAAGACGGTGCAAAAATTGTTTGGCGTTGGTATCGCCAATCCCAAACATTTTTCCCAAAACCCGCCTTTTCGCTGCCGAGCCCTTAGTACCCACAAGCCCTGCTTGGATTATATCCTGCATAGTGATTAAGTTATTTTCCTTAGGCTGGGCGGCAGGTGACCGGAATTTTAAAACTTTGGCAAAAGACTTTCTTATCTCTTCCGGGGAGACATTTTCCAGACCGATATCATTGCCTTTAACCGCCACTGCCCTTGATAGATAGACCTGTCCGGCCTGGGGTATTCTTTTAAGAAGGCGGCGGCGAATCTGATCTCCAGCAAAATCAGGGTCTGTACAAACAATTACTCCTCGTTTTTCAGCCATCTGACAGATATATTCTAGTTTTTCTTCGGTAAGGCCGTAACCTTCAGTCCAAATGACATCTACTTTTCCTAAAGCATGCCGCACGGCATGAGCATCGTTTTTCCCTTCTACTACAATTAATTCTTGGACAGCCAGATTCGATTCCTCAAAAACGTCATTATTTGTTAAATCATTATTAAATAAATCGTTATTATTAACTGGGGGCTGATTCTTAATCTCTGTATTTTTCATCGCATATCCTTTGTTTTTTTTGCTAATTCTTTGTATCTTGTAGCTTATTCTTCTAATTTTTTTTATTCGCCAAGCAGTGATCAAGTTTCTCATCTATTCGAGACAAAGACTTTTCTAGGTGTTTGATTTTGTCCTTTAATTTATCAATGTTTTCGGCAAGAGACGTCAGGTTCGGTACTGTTTCTCCCGGCAATAAATCCGGAAGATTTAAGGCCTTTTGAATGCTCTCCAGACGGGCTTCTACAAGATATTCCATATTTAGGATTTTCCTTAACAACGGGTATAGCTCGTCTTGCAAGGCAGAATCCGAATTAATGATGTTTTTACCTAATTCCTTAGTAGCTTCTCGAAAACGGTTAAAAAATATTTCACTTTGTTTTTCCACAAACAGTGAAAGCAGCCTGCCGGGAAGGAGAGTATTGGTACGGCCATCGCCTCTGATTTTATAAGTTCCACCGGCCGTGCAATACGGCTTTTCTTTACCGGAGGGAATTTCTATTCTATAAAAGGGTTTGCGAGCGTAATTTTCAATAATGATGTTAACTTCTACCGGCGGGACGCAACTCTCGGCTTTACTTAAAATATAAAGGCGCTCTTTGTCTCCCACCGGACAACCAATAATTTTACCTTTTTGCATACTGTTCTCATCTTCTACTTCCGCCACTCCTACTAACAGTGTCCCACCTTTTTCGGAATTGGCAAAGGCAACCAAATCTATAGCATCTACACCTTTAACCGTTAGCTTAAAATCCACGTCAAGCCCTTCTTGTCTGTTAAGGAGAGCTTTGGATTTGCGAGATATAGACATGTAAATATCCTTTTCCATTCATGCACTCCAATTTTTTATAACCTAATCACACAATAAAAATTTACTTTTATCTTATCATATTTTTTCCCAGTACATCTTATTTTTAAAACAAACATTACGGCTTATTATAGATCACCATTTACTTATTAAGCTTTATTTAATGGTGCCTTCCTGAGACAGTAGACCTATTTCTTTCCGCCACCTTAAGAATTCGATTTAGGATTTCTTCAGATTTGTCATCAGCCGCAGCAAAATTCATGTTAGGAATATAATAATTTTCCAGAACATCATGCTCGGCTTTAGCCTGCCGGATATTGCTAATTCCCATACTAATTAATTCTGTTAACAGGGCATTATCCTTTTCTAATACCTCTTTATGCTCTTCAATGATTTTCCTATTTAAAAACTGATTAAGATCGATAACCTCTTCATGCCTATTTTTAAAGCTTTTACTGGTAGTTAAGGCCATATTTAAATCTTTAATGAGAATGGTTCCAATTTTGCGGGGTATGAGAGGGGTATGATAGATTTCAACATCCAGCCCTTTCTCTATGGCCCTAGCTGCTATTTTACTCATGAGGGTGGTTTTTCCTGTTCCCATCCAACCTTCAATATAATAGACTTTAACGGAATCTTGTAAAATTGAATCTGTCAGATCAATAAATCCTTCCGGGGTATAAGCACAAGAGAATAAGTGTCTTTCTTTGCCAATTCTTCCTTCATGGTATGTATCATTCAGTATATCCTGGAATATTCCTGCAATCCTGTTTACTCCGACATAATTCATACTCATTTCATAAACCGCTGATATGTTATCGGCAATAAATCTTGCAGCTTTAAGATAAGAATAAGCCCTAGCAAAACTGCGGCTGACATTTTTTGTACAGTTAATAATTTTTTCTCGATTATTTTGCATGCTATCAATATCCCAAAACTCACCCAAATTTATGATTTCGTCCAAACCACCGGGATATTGGGGATCAATCATGTGAGGAGCAGTACCATCAACCATAACAATACCGAGCTGCTCAATGACAATACCGTCTAAAGAATTGCTATCTGATGAACAGTAATGAAATTCAACATCATATCCTTGTTCAACCATTTTCTTGCCAACTTTTTTCATAAGTGTAGACTTTCCTACTCCGGGGCCGCCTTTAATAACAAAGGTTCTATTTGTTCCCTTTTCCAGTAAATAAGGATAATAGGAATAAAAGCCCTCGGAAGTATTACCGCCGGGAAACATCTTTCTTATGCGTCCTGTCATTTACTACACCTCGCCGTTTTTTAGGTTCATGTTAGTTTATTATTAAATGAAAGGGTTTGGTGCGTGAATTATTAATAATTTGTTAATCTTTTATTTAGAAGAAATCAAGATTTTCTCCCTAAACTATAAATAGGGATTATAATTGGGAGGAGATGAATAGATAATGAAGCTAAAAAATAAACCCGTATTGCTTATCGTTTTTACCTTGGGTGCTTTATTGTTTGCAACTTCCGCTCTCGCCGATATTGCCCATAAAGATGGCTATGAACAGCTTAAGGACGGCATAAAATTAACTGCAGCCAGCTGCAGTTCTCAACTGGATAGTTTCACTATGGAAATGAACTTTGCGCTTAAGCAAAATGGGCAACTACTTAGTGCGGATAGTGAGACTAAAAAATATGATAAGATCAGGCAAGCTGTAGAAAGCATTTCATCGCAGGAAAACCCTTATAGCGAGCCTACCCCTAGCTATTATTATTACAGCGATCCAACAACAGACATTCGGTATTATCCCCATAGGGACGATACTTATTATGTCACGGAGTATAATAAAAGCAGGGATAATCCAGCCACTTTTGATAATCCATTCGAAGAAGAAGTGGCCGTTGATGTAGAACGTATTTTTGACGCTTTGATTGGTAGTTTAAGGGATCATGTTGTGGTTACGGAAAATGCTGACGGTAGCAAGGAATTCTCCGGTTCCCTCTCTGAGGTACAAATTCCTGCCCTCATTAATGCCCTTGTTTCCCTGGAAATGAAACAGCAATTTCGCGGCCAACCTTATGGCCAAGGTGGCCAAATGCCTGATTTAGCACAAGATGTTTATGTTAAAGAAATAAATGGTTCGGCCCTAATTAATGCCGACGGTTTGTTAGAAAGAATTTTAGGGACCGCTGTGATTTCCGGCCAGGATAATCAAGGAATAACACATGAACTAACAGTCGATATTTTGCTGGAACTAAAAGATATTAACAACACAACAGTGGTTAAGCCGGATCTGAGCGGCAAAAACGTGGTTACAGAACAAGGTCAAACCGGTTCTGACAAATGGGACATCGCTAATCCCCAAAAATTTATAGGGCTTTATAAAAATGATATTATTATAGAAGAAGAGGGCAAGTTTGTAAAAATCGGCGAAAGACATCTGGAGATTGTCCATATCGACCAGTCCTCAATAGCAGGCAGATATGAGGAACATTATAAGCCGGGATATGAGCGGTATGCGGACCATAAACTGGATTTTACCTTTGAGGCTAAGTTGGAAAACAATCATCGAGATGCGCAATTTACCTATACCAGCTCTTCGGGAACTAAAGGAAACGGGAGCATCTATCTCGATGATTATGCCGCCAAGATTAACTTCTGGTTGAATGATCTCCCCTTTACATCGGGAACAGAGAAATACGATTCCGTATTTAACCCCGTTTTAGATTAAATTAACCTTGGGAAACCGATTGTCCACAGACTCTAAAGACTCTAAGGAGTCTAAAGAATAATAAACTCTAAAGAGGCCGTCTAGCTGCTTTTCTTAAGCAGCTAGATGCTCTTATATTCTTACGGAGGCCTAATAATGATCAATTCTTGTAAAGCTATAGAGATCACCAACTTAACTAAGTTATATGCCAACGGTAGGGGAATTAATGACCTTAATCTGGAAATTAATCAGGGTGAGGTTTTCGGCTTTCTCGGTCCTAACGGAGCAGGCAAAACTACGGCCATGAAAGCGATGACCGGATTGATTAAACCGGATCGCGGTGATGTCAAAATATTCGGTTATAGCATAAGAGATCAGTATGAACTGGCTATGTCCGAGGTTGGCTGTTTGATTGAAACGGCGGAATCCTATCCTTTCTTAAGTGCTTGGGACAATCTCAAGCTACAGGCCCGCTATTATCCGAAGGTGGATACTAAGAGAATTGAAGAAGTGCTGGAACTAACCGGTATGCTGAAATATAAAGATGAAAAACCACGTCGGTTTTCCTTAGGAATGAAACAGCGGCTCGGTTTAGCCGCAGCCATCCTGTCAAAACCAAAGGTTCTTATCTTGGATGAGCCTCTAAACGGGCTTGACGTTGAAGGAATGATCGAAATGCGCAACTTGATAAAACGTTTGGCCGAAAATGAGTCTATAACTTTCTTTATTTCCAGCCACTTAATTCATGATGTGGAGCTCACCTGCACTCGCATCGGGGTAATCTATGACGGCGCAATTCTGAATGTTGATTATACGCAAAATATTTTACAAAATTACGCTTCTGTAGAAAATTATTTTGTAAGCGAGGTAGAAAGAAATGGCCGCATTTAAAGCAGCATTCCTCAATGAATTGGAAAAGCTCTATAAAAAGCGTAAGTTTTTAGTAGCCTTATTTATTTCCCTCCTAGTCATTATTGCCGGACAATTAGTTATAATCGGTATCAGAAGCGGTTTTGGTCTGAGAGGGGTTGGCAGCCTGGAATTTCCCGTCCTGGTTTTATCAATTGTCATCAATACAATCCTACCCTTATTTACCGCTTTAGTAACTATAGATTGCTTCTCCGGCGAATTTTCCCGTAACCTAATGCGCATTACCCTCACCAGGCCCGTAAGCCGTTTTAAAATATTTACTGCCAAGGTAACGGCTATATGTTCCTTTATTATCACCAACCTTTTATTGTTATTTTTATTGTCTGCTCTGGCTGGTTTTTTATTCAATGTCCACTCAGCAACTTTTACTTCTTGGTCCAAGATCTTGCTGGCCTACCTGGTAAGTGCTTTACCGCTCTTTCTCCTGGCCTTGCTGCTTATTCTTTTGGCCAATATTATTAAAAACGGCACTTCTGTATTTTTCGCCTCGGTCATACTTTTTTTAGCCATGAAGGCGGCAGGAGTACTGTTATCTCAATACTCAGGGCTTTTAATGACCACTCATTTAGATTGGTACAAACTTTGGCTGGCGGATTTCTGGCCCTGGGATAAAATTTTACGCCAATTTGGCCTTATGCTTGGCTATGGTATAATGTTGTTCACAGCCGCTTTTTATTTGTTTGATAAAAGAGATTACTAAAAAGAGTGACTCTATCATGGACCTGAAAAAACGTTTTCTATTGGCCAACGCTATTACAGTGATCATTCCTGTGATTATCACTATTCTTATTACGTTGGTCGCTTTATTTATAGACAGCAAAATTACCACTGCTAATTTTTCCTTGGGGAATTATCGGAAACTTCTTGAGCTAAAATATGAACTGACTGAGGGTATAAACGATACTTTGCCTAACCCTCAAATCATTGAAGACAAAGGGTTTCAGACTGCTCTCCAAGGGAAATTAGCTGCTATCCGAGGAGAAATTATTATTTTAAAGGATGAGCAGGTAATATTCTCTTCGCGCCATTTTTCTAAAATCGATATTGCTAAATGCCTGGATTACACCCAACGACCGTTAGGAAAAGAGCTGCTTACTTTTGGTGATTTATCTTACACTCCGGAACTAATAACCCTTAGTTTCGCTGACGGAACCAAGGGGCAGATAATCCTGCTGGCCCCGGTTGATTGGTCCCAAAGAGATGTAGTGCACTTTTTAATGATTTTGGCCGTCACTTTTGTTCTCTCCTTCCTCCTGACCAATTTCATAGTTTCTCGCCAATATACCAAAATGATAATCACCCCTCTTCATAACCTGCAACAGGCAGCCGCTGAAATCACTAAGGGAAATCTCGACTATCAAATTGCTGAAGAGGGAGACCGGGAAATTCTGGCCTTATGCCGTGACCTGGAATTAATGCGCCTTAAACTTAAGGAATCTATTCATACCCAGCTAAAGTACGAAGATAACCGTAAAATGTTAATATCAAGCATTTCCCACGATCTTAAAACGCCGGTGACAACCATCAAAGGCTATGTTGAAGGCATAATGGATGGAGTTGCTCAAACACCGGAAAAGATAGCTAAGTATCTCCAAACCATTTACTTAAAAGCCGAACAAATTGATACAATGATAGATGATCTTTTGTTATACGCAAAATTAGATTTAAACCAATTGCCCTTTAATTTTGTCCAGACAGATATAGCTGTCTATGTTCAAGAATTCTTGAAACAATGTGAAGCTGATTTGGAGTACAACCAAATTCATGTAACTTTTGCCAACTCGCTGCCTAAGCCATGCTTTGTACAATTAGACCACGATAGAATGAGAAGGGTATTAACCAATATCCTGGATAACTGTCTAAAGTATATGAACAAAGATTACCGGGAAATCAAAGTCTTCTTAAGAGAGACTAGGTCGAGCATTACACTTGAAATTCGCGATAACGGTTCAGGGGTACGTAAGGAGGATATTCCCTATATCTTTGACCGCTTCTTTCGTGCCGATGTCTCTCGAGGAACAATAAAAGGCAGTGGTTTGGGCCTGGCCATAGCAAAACAGATAGTTGAGGGGCATCAGGGAAGAATATGGGCTATAGCCCACGAAGGGGAAGGTACCAGCATAATAATTTCCCTGCCCAAATCAGGTGGAGGAATAACATGAAAAAAATTTTAATTATCGAAGATGATGTGAGCATTGCCGAGTTACAGAAAGACTACCTGGAAGTAGCAGGATTTGACGTCCAAATATGCACCGACGGCCAAGAAGGAGAATCTCTCCTGCGTCAAACAAAGTTCGATTTATTAATTCTGGATATCATGCTCCCGGGAAAAGATGGCTTGCAAATCCTGCGTGGTCTGCAAGAAAAAAAAGAGATCCCGATATTGCTCGTTTCAGCCAAGAAAGAGGAAATAGACAAAATTAAAGGGTTTAGTCTGGGAGCTGATGATTATATTACAAAACCTTTCAGTCCCGGGGAATTGGTGGCCAGAGTGAAGGCTCATCTGGAAAACTACAATCGTTTAAGAGAACGATTCAGTCAACAGGGAAAAATCAAAAATGAGGTTACTATTCGGGGCTTAAAAATCGATAAAGATGCCCGCCGAGTGTATATCAATAATCAAGAAATTGTTTTGACCCAAAAAGAATTTGAATTGCTTTTGTATTTAGCCTCTCATCCCAACAGAGTTTTTAACAGAGAGGAACTATTTGAAAGGATTTGGGGACTGGATTCTTTAGGAGACGCCTCAACCGTAACAGTACATATTGCCAGGATACGGGAGAAAATAGAAGGCGGCTCCTTAAATCCTCAGTATATAGAGACTGTATGGGGAGCAGGTTATAGATTTAGGGTTTAAATATCAGCATCATTCGTCAAAAATTTAGGTTAAACTCTGAACTACAAAGCCAATGGTCAATAATCGACTTTTTTCATGTATAATTTCATGTAAATTGCCATTCAGATTATACATCAATACTATTGCAATCTTAACCTCAAGCTTATATAATTTAGATAGTAATTGGCCTTGCTTTGTTACAATAATAAACTGTTTTATGTATTTTTAGGGAGGTTAGAATGGACCTTCGTACTGTATTTAATTGTATGATTTCGGTTTCCGAATTAGGCCGAGGACAGGCTTCTAAAGTAATCCAGGCTGTTGAAGATCAAGGAACTCCCTATATTGTTATTAAGAATAATAAACCCCAAGCTGTTATTGTTTCTATCAGTGAATATATCGAACTCATGAAAGCCAAGGATATGGTAAACTCTTTAAACATCGCCGCTCCCGGCGAACTACACCACAGTTTGCCTGTAGATAACGGCTTTTCTTCCAGCCCCGGCTATGCCGCTCAGAAACCAGGCTCTCTGACTGCAGATGAAATTAATATTTTTCTCCATGAGGATAATGATTAATCTTATTTTTCTTCCTAAAAGATAATGATTGGTTTAAATCCCGAATTATCTTACTAAATCATTAAAAGGACTATCATCTATATGATAGTTTTTTTATTTTGTTCAAAATACTTTTTATATCCAGCTTTTATCTAATATGGACATGATTTCGCTTGAACTGAATTCCATGTTCATAATATAATTATTGAAGATGTTCAATTTAGAAAGGATGCCTCTACGCTTATGAAAAAACTTCTTACAGGAAATGAAGCAATAGCCCGCGGCGCCTGGGAAGCAGGTGTAACGGTCTGTACTGCATACCCCGGAACACCTAGTACGGAGATAACGGAAAATGCTGCCCTCTACAATGAAATATACGCTGAATGGTCACCTAACGAAAAGGTAGCTTTGGAAGTAGGCCTAGGCGCAGCAATCGGAGGCGCCAGGGCCTTAGTCGCCATGAAACATGTTGGAGTTAATGTGGCGGCGGACCCGTTATTTACTTTGTCTTATACAGGAATCAATGCCGGTTTAGTATTAGTTTCAGCCGATGATCCAGGAATGCACAGCTCCCAAAATGAACAGGACAACCGTCATTTTGGCAAAGCCGCTAAGATTCCTATCTTGGAACCTTCTGACAGCCAGGAAGCAAAAGAATTTACCAAAATAGCCTTTGAGCTTAGCGAAACTTTTGATACACCGGTCATTCTAAGAATAACTACCCGAGTGGCTCATTCCCAGTCTTTAGTAGAACTTGAGCCTCGGCAGGAAATACATTTGCGCAAGTACGAAAAGAATATTCAAAAATATGTCATGATGCCTGGTTTTGCTCGCCCTCGCCATAAGGTAGTAGAAGCCAGATTAGAAAAGCTCAAGGAGTATGCGGAAAGCTTCCCCTTTAACCGTATGGAATTAAGGCGACCTGAAATCGGCATTATTGCCAGCGGTGTTGTTTATCAATATGTCAGAGAGAGCCTGCCTGATGCTTCTACTCTGAAGTTGGCCCTGACTTACCCTTTGCCTCGAAAACTCCTTGAAGAATTTGCGAGCAAGGTCGAAACGCTTTATGTTATTGAAGAGCTGGATCCATTTATTGAAGAGCAGCTTAAAGCTTGGGGAATTAAAGTTCACGGTAAAGATACTTTTCCCGTTGTCGGTGAAATCCTGCCCGAGATCATCAAGCAAAAACTTGGGCCCTTATTCGGCGAAGAAAATCCAAAGACTAAAGTACAGGATCCTTGTGCTAGTTTTCCCAATGTTCCGGTCCGGCCGCCTGTTATGTGTCCGGGCTGCCCCCATCGTGGAGTATTTTATGTCTTGCAAAAACTAAAACTCACTGTCACTGGAGATATAGGGTGTTATACCCTGGGTGCCCAAGCTCCGCTTAACGCCATAGACACAACAATATGCATGGGGGCCAGCATTGGCGCCGCCATCGGCATGGAGAAGGCCCGCGGTAAAGAATTTGCCCGCCAGCTTGTTGCTGTCATCGGAGATTCTACCTTTATTCATTCCGGGATTACGGGGCTAATAGATGCGGTTTACAATAAAGCCACTACTACCGTAATTATCTTGGATAACCGCACCACGGCTATGACCGGTCATCAGGATAATCCGGTTAATGGCCGGACTATTAAAGGAGAGACCACCAAAGAAGTTGATCTTCCTCTGTTGGCTAAGGCAGCAGGGGTTAACAGAGTGGTAGAAGTCGATCCCTTTGATTTGGCTAAGCTGGAAACAACCATCAAAGAAGAGCTTGCGGCTGAAGAGCCTTCGGTGATTATTTCCAAACGCCAATGTGCCTTACTGGCCAAAAATTTTGATACGCCCTGCCAAGTTATAACCGCAGAATGCATCGGCTGTCTGCGTTGTATGAAAATTGGCTGCCCTTGTATTATAAAAGAAGGTAAGAAAGTTAGAATTAACGCCACTCAATGTGTAGGCTGTAACCTTTGTGCTTCTGTTTGCCCCAGTGGCGCTATCAGAAAGGAAGGTGCCGCTAATGGGTGAAACTAAAAATATATTAATCGTCGGCGTAGGAGGCCAAGGAACAATTCTGGCTAGTAGAGTGCTGTCCAACGTCCTACAAAAGATCGGCCTGGAGGTCAAGGTATCGGAGATTCATGGTATGGCCCAGCGGGGAGGAAGCGTAGTAACTCAGGTAAGATATGGCCAAAAGGTTGCTTCCCCGATTATCCCTGAAGGACAAGCCGATATTATCCTGGCCTTTGAAAAACTGGAAGCTTTAAGATGGCTGACTTATCTAAAAGAAGAGGGAATAATCCTGATTAATGACCAGCGTATTGATCCCATGCCGGTAATTATCGGAGCCATGGAGTATCCGGACGCTTTGGACAATATTCGCCAAAGAACAAGAAATGTTCTGGTGATAGATGCCTTAAAGGCGGCCCAAGAAGCCGGTAATGTCAAAACTGTAAATATTGTGCTACTTGGCCTGCTGGCTAAGTTTATGAATATTGATCAAGACGTCTGGTTAGAAACCATAGAAGAAACTGTCCCTTCAAAATTTTTACAAGCAAATCTTAAAGCCTTCAAAGCCGGTTTAGCGACAACAGAAAACTTAAACCTAAATAAGAACTAGAAGATGCCTTCAGGTGAGCGACCCCCAATCATTAGATTTTTAGGTCTAACTTTTGGGGGCCACCTCAATGCTTGAAGGCATCTCCTTTGCCATTGAACTTACTTGCCCAAATACTCCATTCGCCCGGTCACGTGGCTTTATTTTTTTACTCCGGGTAATATAGGCACAAACCGGCAATAATCATACCATGTGTCTATATAACCGGCATTTTCATCTGCCTTTTTTTGTCTTACACACAAACGGCATAGTCCATTTCCGGTGCTTAAAGGTAATACCAGTTTGCCCCGGCCCACCAATTGATCTAACCAGGCATCTTCAATCTTCGAGGCTTCGGCAGTTACTATAATCCCTTGGTAAGGGGCATTATCCGAATAGCCTTCTCTGCCGTCGCCAATAATGCTTACAATATTATTGTAAGAGAGCTGACGGAATACTTCCCTGGATTTAAGGGCCAGCAGCTCGATTCTTTCTATCGTAGTAACTTTCATCCCCATTTCCGCCAGCAATGCAGATTGGTATCCGGATCCTGTCCCTATCTCCAGTACTTTATCCCCTTGCTCCAAGGCTAACAAATCCGTCATTTTAGCCACAATAAAGGGTTGGGAGATAGTTTGCTCTTCGCCTATGGGCAAAGGAATATCTTCATAACTGTATGCTCTTAGTTCGGGAGGAATAAAAAGGTGTCTTGGTATGGCTTTCATGGCCTCCAGGATATTCTTATTGGCAATTCCCTGCGGGGCTATGCTCCTTTCTACTAAAGCCACAGCTTGTTCACGCCAATTATCCAAGGCATTTCACTTCTTTCCAGGTTTTATCAATATTTTTAATACTGTTCTCCTCTTTATTATCAACATATATCATGATCATTTTCTTGAAAATAATTTTATTTTCCTGTTTTTTATGTATAATGATTTATAGGAATATTTTTACTCTAATGTTCTTAAATAAGGGAGGCCAAGATGGCAAAATATATATTAGCCCTAGATCAAGGGACAACAAGTTCCAGAGCCCTTCTTTTTGACCGTCAAGGCCGGCCTATTGCCAAGGCTCAGCAAGAAATAACCCAGATTTACCCTCATCCCGGGTGGGTAGAGCATGACCCAATAGAAATATGGGAAACCCAGCTTTATACCGCCCGCCAAGCCATAGAAAGTGCGGGAATAAAGCCCGAAGATATAATGGCTATAGGTATCGCCAACCAAAGAGAAACTACCGTCATTTGGAACCGCTTCACCGGTAAACCGATTTACAATGCTATCGTTTGGCAATGCCGCAGAACTTCTGAACTATGTGAAAACATTTTCCCAGAAAATATGCGGGCTTATATAAGTGAAAATACCGGCTTATTGGTCGATGCCTATTTTTCCGCGACAAAAATTAGGTGGCTTCTGGATAAGATCAATAACGGCCGATTTTTGGCCCAACAAGGTGACCTCCTGTTTGGAACAATAGATAGCTGGCTTGTATGGAACTTAACCGGGGGCAAACTTCATATTACGGATTATAGCAACGCCTCCCGTACCATGCTCTATAATATTAGTAATCTTCAATGGGATGATAAGATCTTATCCTTTTTAGATATTCCTTCCCACATTCTGCCCACTGTTAAGCAATCCAGTGAAATTTACGGAATGACTGATCCCGATCTTTTCGGGGCTGAAATACCTGTGGCCGGCCTGGCTGGAGATCAACAGGCTTCATTATTCGGCCACACTTGTTTTGAAGAAGGGATGGTTAAAAACACTTATGGCACTGGCTGCTTTGCCTTGATGCAAACAGGCAGCAAACTCATCCGGTCTTCTCATAAGTTATTAACGACCATAGCTTGGGGCTTAGAAGGTAAAATTAACTACGCCCTGGAAGGCAGCGTCTTTATAGGAGGGGCTGTGATTCAGTGGCTAAGAGATGAACTCGGCCTACTGCAAAATTCGGACGAAAGTGAAGAATATGCTTCTCAAGTACCCGATACCAATGGTGTATATTTTGTGCCTGCTTTTGTTGGACTCGGTGCTCCTTATTGGAATATGAACGCTAAAGGAATTATCACCGGTCTTACACGAGGGGCTAACCGCAAACATATAATTAGAGCAGCTTTGGAAAGCATTGCCTTTCAAACCAATGATGTGCTTTTGGCTATGCAAAAAGATACCAACATTCCTGTTAAAGCCTTACGAGTAGATGGCGGAGCGGCTAATAATAAATTTCTAATGCAATTCCAAGCCGACATATCTTCCACTTCTGTTCAGCCCGCCCCAATACCGGAAGTAACTGCTCTAGGAGCGGCTTACCTGGCAGGGTTAGCTTGCGGCTTTTGGAAAAGTAAAAACGAATTACCCTCCTTTTCCTGCAGCAGTCCTTCTTATCTTCCCAAAATTTCTTCATCTGCTCGGGAGAAACATCTTAATAACTGGTTTAAAGCTGTTAAACAAGCTATTATATAAACTCTTATTACATTGCAAAGTTGGAATTAAACAATGGAACAATTGAAAATCGGCGATTTTTCTATTGAATATGAACTTTATAGGAGCAAAAGGGCCAAAAAAGTATGTGTCACCATAAAAAACAAAAAGGTTAGAGTCGCCGTACCCCAGGCACTGCCTTTGGAGTACGGCAGAGATTTCGCGGAAAAAAACAAAGAATGGATATTAGAACACTATGTAAAACAAGGTCTCAGAACACAAAGCCCGACTAAAAAATATTTGCCTGGAGAAAAATTTTTTTATCGCGGCCGCAATTATCCTCTTAAGTATGTAGAGACTTCTAATTCCAAACCCTACGCCCAATTTATCGGAAGCCGCATTCTAGTCTATGTGCCCCCAGGGTTAGAACCCGAAAAGAGAAGCGCCTTGGGGAAAAGATTAATCGAACAGTGGTATAAGAACCAAGCAGAAAAAATCCTTTCCGAGCAAGTACATTATTATTCCAAAAAGCTAGGTATTACCTTTAATAAATTGAGAATTAAAGACCAAAAAACCAGGTGGGGAAGCTGTTCCACTAAAGGCAATATTAACCTTAACTGGCGCATTATTATGGCTCCTAACCAAGTCATAGCTTATATCATAATTCATGAATTGACTCATTTAATCTATATGAATCACTCTCCAGAGTTTTGGAAAAAAGTAGAGGAGCATATGCCCGATTACAGGAAATGGAAAAAATGGTTGGATGATAACGGAAACCAGCTTTATATATAATGTTGCCTATATTTAACACCCTTGCCGGTAGCTGCCGGCAAGGGTGTTTGTTATTATTGTTATTTTGATTTTTATTATTATTGTTTGTTATTATATGGAAATTATTCTTAACTGTTGGCTATTTTGTAATTCCAAATAATCGTTTGGAATTTTCTACGGCCAGAGAAGCTGCCTTTTCCGGGGAAAGGCCTTTAAGTTCAGCTATTTTATTTAAAACCTGCCGGACATGTAAGGGTTCATTGCGCTTTCCCCTATAGGGTTCCGGAGTAAGATAGGGGCAGTCTGTTTCTACTACAAATCTGTCTTCTGGAACATTGGCCGCTACTTCTGCTGTCTTACGGTTATTCTTAAAGGTCAACGGTCCGGAGAAGGACAAGTAGAAACCCAGGGACAACAATTCTTTAGCCATCTCCCAAGATCCGGAATAAGAATGAAAGACACCTCCCGCTTGGGGAGTATGTTTTTTTATAATCTCAAGAATATCCCCATGAGCATCCCGGTCGTGGATAACCACCGGCAAGCCCATCTCATCCGCTAGTTCCAGCTGACGAATAAAGACTTTACGCTGGACATCTCTAGGGGATAAATCACGGTAATAATCCAAACCTATTTCTCCCCAAGCCACTACCTTGGGGTTTTGGGCTAGTCTGCTTAAACGAGCCCAAGTTTCATCACTGCAGTCTTTGGCATAATGGGGATGTACCCCCACCGTGGCATAGATAAATGGATACTTTTGGGCCAGGTTTACTGACTGCCGGGAGGTAGATTCCGAAGCCCCAATATTAACAATGGTCGTTACTCCGCCTTGCCTGGCTCTTTCTATAACTTTTTCCCTGTCCGCATTAAACTGGCTGTCGTCCAGGTGAGCGTGGGTATCCCAAATCATTTAACTTGCGCCCCTGTAGGAATATCTTTGCTCAAGGAAAGTACTTCAAGCAGTTCTCCCTGGGACGCAGCCAGAATCATCCCTTGAGAAACAATCCCCCGCAGCTTGGCCGGTTTCAAGTTGGCCACTAAAATTACTTTTTTGCCCACTAACTCTTCCGGTTTATAATGAAGAGCTATTCCAGAGACTATAGTTCTTATCTCTTGGCCCATTTCCACCTTGAGTTTAAGAAGCTTGTCGGTTTTTTCTACTTTCTCCGCTTCCAAAATCTTAACGACTCTTAAATCCAACTTGGCGAAGTCTTCGATGGTTATTTCTTCCTTTATTTCTGCCAAGACCTGGGATTTTTCGGGCGCTTTTTGATCCTTAACCTCTTCCGCTGTCTGCGCTGAGGTCTGCTCAGGTGGATTTTCGGCCATTAAAGCCGCTACATCTATTCTTGGAAAAATAGGCTCGCCCTTTTGAACTTGAGTACCGGGCTGCAACACTCCCCATTGATCGGCTTGATCCCAGTCGCTGAAAAGATCCTGGTTATTAAGCAAAGGCTTTATTTTTTCCGGAACACCAGGCATAAAGGGAGCGCAAAAAATCCCCAAAATCCTTATGCATTCTGTAAAAGTATAGAGAACAGTGTTAAGTCTGTCTCTGCTGGTAGGATCTTTGGCCAGGTTCCAGGGCGTAGTTTCATCCACGTATTTATTGCAGCGACTAACGAATTGCCAAAGGGACTCTAAAGCAGCGGCTGGATCACAGAGCATCATCTTAGCTTCAACCGTTTGTTTTACACTACTGCTAAGTTCTTTTAATTCTTTTTCCAATTCCGTATCTTGTCCCGGAGCAGGAATTTTGCCGCCATTATACTTGACAACCATAGCTAAAGTTCTAGACACAAAGTTACCAAGATCGTTAGCTAAATCGCTGTTGATTTTTTCCACCAAGTCATCTTCAGAATAATACCCGTCCATACCCCACTGCATTTCTTTTAACAGAAAATAACGGATGGCATCAGAACCATAGCGGCGGATGAGTTCAAAAGAATCTTGGACATTACCACGTGATTTAGAGATTTTTCCCCCTTCCCGCGACAAGTACCAACCATGCCCAAATACTTTTTTAGGAAGAGGAATATCTAAGGCCATAAGGATTATGGGCCAGATAATGGAATGGAAACGCACAATATCCTTACCCATGAGGTGTACATCTGCCGGCCAATATTTTTTAAATTTTTCGCCGTCGGGATAACCTAAGGCAGATATATAATTAATCAAAGCGTCAAGCCAGACATAGACAACATGTTCGGGGTCAAAGGGCACTTTAATACCCCATTTAAAAGTGGTGCGGGACACACAAAGATCTTCCAGACCGCCTTCAATAAACTTAATCATTTCATTTCGCCGGGAAGCGGGCTGGATAAACTCCGGATTTTCCTTGATATATCTCAAAAGCCGATCCTGGTATTTAGACAATTTAAAAAAATAGCTTTCTTCCTTTAATAGCTCTACTTCGCGTCCACAGTCGGGATTGGGACATTTGCCGTCAACAAGTTTGTTTTGGGTCCAAAATGTTTCGCAGGGTGTGCAGTACCAGCCTTCATATTCAGACTTATATATATCACCCTGTTCATAAAGACGGTTAAAGATGTTTTGTACTACTTTTTCATGTCTTTCTTCCGTTGTCCTAATAAAATCGTCATTAGATATATTCAGCAGTTTCCATAGCTCTCTAAATTTTTCAACAATACCATCCACATAAGTATGGGGATCCATATTGCAGCTTTCGGCTGTCCTGATAATTTTTTGCGCATTCTCGTCAGTTCCTGTGAGGAAGAAAACATCGTCTCCCTTCATTCTGCGTAGACGGGCTATAGCATCAGCAGCTATTGTGGTATACGCAGTGCCGATATGAGGGCTGGAATTAGGATAATAAATCGGTGTCGTAATGTAATATTTCATAAGGTACAACTCCTCGTATAGTATTTTTTTAAAACAAAATTTATCGAACATCCAAGTGAATTAATACGTTGGACTAATACTCCTAGTACTTCATTTAATATAGGGAAAAGCATTCATTATTGTCAAGTTTTATACCATAATTTTTCCTCAATAGTAGGCAAATTTTAATAACTCCCTTACCAAGTTAAAAGCTTTTACTTATACATCTCACAATAAATTTTATATAACTTTCCTATTGACTTTTAAAGGCATTATTGGTAACATAAGGATGTTATATAATGTCGAAATATGTTGGAGAAAGGAGTATTGACTTGAAATCTACAGGAATCGTTAGAAAGGTTGACGAGTTAGGGCGCGTTGTATTACCGATCGAACTTCGTAGAACCCTTGGGATTGACGAAAAAGACGCTTTAGAAATATATGTAGATGAAGATAAGATTATTCTTAAGAAATATGAGCCCGCCTGTATCTTTTGTGGTAACGCCTCAAACGTCCACCTTTTCCATGGTAAGAATGTATGTCAGACCTGTGCAGCTGCCATGGCGGAAGTAGCTGCAGTTTCTGAAGCCAAAATAAGCTAAACATAACCAGAAAATGATTTTATTTGACGGAAGGTAGATTAGTCTACCTTCCGTCATTCTTTATGTTTTCTTCAGCTATTTAATCTCTCTTTCCTTATCCTTTTCTGCTATGCTGGCTTTATATAATTCTCTTTTGGATATTCCATATTTTTGGGCTGCCATTTTCATAGCTTCTTTTCTGGCAATTCCTTGGGACTCAAGCCTTTGCATTTCCTTTAACCAATCAGAAGGCTCCCCTCTAAAAATCTCTTCTTTAGCCGGCGCCAATATTAAACAACATTCCCCTTTTGGAGATTCGGTTTGAAACTGAACTAACAATTCACTGACTAATCCTTTATGTACAGTCTGATGAATTTTGGTTAGTTCTCTAACCACCGCCGCCTGGCGGTCCCCCAAAATTTCAAGAATATCATTTAGGGTTTTGGTTAATTTATGAGGAGCTTCATAAAAAAGAAGTGTAGTAGAATAAGGCTTAATACTTTCCAGTTTTTTTCTTCGTTCCGCTTTAAGAGCGGGCAAAAAGCCCAAAAATAGGAAACTATCCATCGGCATTCCGGAAAGTACCAGGGCTGTAATAGCTGCATTGGGACCGGGTAAAACGTCAATCTTTATATCTTGTTCCTGGCACATTCTGATTAAAATCTGCCCAGGATCGGAGATGCCGGGCATACCGGCGTCAGAAATAAGTGCACAGTTTTCACCTTGACCTAGTCTAGTAATAATCTCGGAGGCGCGCTGCTTTTCATTATATTGATGATAGCTAAGCATAGGCGTTTTAATCCCGTAATAATCGAGAAGTTTTTTGGAATGCCTCGTGTCTTCCGCCGCAATGAAATCAACCTGCTTGAGTGTTTCCAGCACTCTTATGGTAATATCGCCTAAATTACCGATAGGAGTTGCACAAACGTATAAAGTTCCTTTTTCAGGCATTATTTACCTCCAAGCCAGACACTCCGACACGCTAGACACACCAATCAGTCCTTCCTCAAAAATGCATTGCAGAAAAGGCAGTTAGTTTCCATCGGCTCTCCAAAATAAATATGGCAAACATGAAAGCCCTGCTCATACAGTTTTTCCAGATTTTTGTGAGCTTCTTTCTGGATCTTTGAAGCATTTTTTTGAATTCTGGTAATATCCGCCTCCGATACGGCACAGAGCTGTCTTTTTAGATTTATATTTTCTTCCTCCAAGTATTCAATATATTGCCTTAGACTTTTTACTTCATTTAAAAGCCGACTAAGATTCTCTTCCACTTCGGTTATAGCTTGGTGTAATTGTCCCACCATTATTCCTCCGCTTCTTCAGCAACAAGTTTGAGTAACTCTTCCTTACTCTCTTCATCATAGACCTCAGAAAAAATTTCTTGCTCTGCTTTCTGATCCTTATCGCAGTTTTGACACTCATAACAGTTATTTTCATACTTCAAACAGCACATCAACCGGCCGCAAATTCCGGATATCTTGGCCGGATTTAGAGACAGGTTTTGGTCCTTGGCCATACGAATAGAAACCGGTTCAAAATCCCCCAAAAAAGACGCACAGCAAAGTTCTCTGCCACAAGACCCCAGTCCGCCTAACATTTTGGCTTCATCTCTTACCCCGATTTGCCTAAGTTCAATCCGGGTTCGAAATACTGCAGCCAAATCCTTGACTAATTCTCTAAAATCTACACGACCCTCAGCTGTAAAAGAAAAAATAATCTTATTGCTGTCAAATGTATATTCCACATCAATTAGTTTCATAGGTAACTTATGAGACGCGATTTTTTGCAAGCAAATCTCAAAAGCTTCTTTTTCCTTATGCTTATTTTTTTTGTAAATTTCCTCATCTTCCGGCGTTGCTTTCCGTAAAACCTCTTTCAAAGGTGCTACAATTTCATCCGGAGAAATTTCTCTTAAAGGAAGTACCACCTTACCGTACTCCATTCCTCTGGCAGTTTCGACAATAACATGGTCGTCAGGCTTTAAGTCCAAGCCTCCGGGGAGGAAATAGTATGTTTTGCCTGCTTTTTTAAATCGTATTCCTACTACTTTAGTCAATTCTGTTTCCTCCATAACTTATATGTTTAAGGGCCAATACTTCTAAGGCCAATCTATTATTCACCTGTTTTTTAAGCAGTTCCAAGGTCTTTCCTATCTCTGAAAGAAAGATGGGAGATAACGCTCCTTTGCTAATCATATCTTTAACGGTTACAGCCAGAGCTTGAGTAAAAGTCAAATAGTCTTCTTTCTCCAAAGCAGGGAAAAGGGCAAAAACTTTTAAAAAATCTCCCGTTTGAATAATCTCCAAATAACTTTGAAGCAAATCTTTCATCTTTTCTACGCCGAATTCCTGGATTTTACGGGCCAAATCAGGATCCCCTCCGCTTAAGGAAAAGGCTTCGGCCTCATCTTTCCATTCCGTTAGTGGAGGAGAAGGAAGATATATAGCTTGAGCTCTACTCCGAAGAGTTGGAATTATGGCCTCGATATTACCACAACTGAGAATTATTATAGTCTGAGCAGGGGGTTCCTCAGCAATTTTTAACAGAGCATTGGCGGCTGCCAGGGTAAGCTTATCAGCTTCATCAATCACACATATCCTATATTTACCCTCGTAGATTTTACGGTAAATCTTCTCCTGCAAAGCCAATATTTGTTCTATACCAATGCTGGTTTTAAGCGGTTGAAGACAATAAATATCAGGATGGCTGCCTGACTTAATTTTTTTACAAGCAGGACACTCCCCACATGGTTTTATGTCCTTTATACAGTTTAACATGGCAGCCAGCTCAAGAACAGCATTAAATCTTTCCTTCGCCCCACTCCCATATAGAAGTAATAAATGGGCCAGTCTATTTTCCAAAACTGCTTTTTTCAAGAGTTCGAAACTTGTACTCATTTTTTCCTCAAACATCAATGATTAGTATTTCCTTTTGTTTAAACCCTTGCCAACCCTGCCAACGATATGCATCTGCTTGCTTTAAAAAAGATAAGACATAAGGGGTAATCTCTTCCCCCGCTGCTATTAAAGGTATCCCTGGCGGATAAACGGAAATTGTTTCTCCGGCGATAAGACCCAAACTGTCTTTTACTTTTACCCTTCTTTTTGCCGCCAGCCAGGCCTCTCGCGGCGTAAATCTCACCGGCGGAAGTTGCTTGGTTTCCGCTAAGAACTGTACGGGAGCCTGGTTATCCATGTTCTTGCAATCGATATGGGGGGTACTATATTCTTTGGCAAGAGCTTTTAGGGCTTCTCTTAAAATCCGCACATCTTCGGGCTTACTACCAATCCCAAGCATAAAGAATATGTTATTATCATCCCATAATTCAGGTTCAATTTGAAAAGATGTTCTTAATAATTTAACTAAATCCTCAACTTCTATCTCCAAGGTTGAAACATTAACTAAAATTTTTGTCCAGTCGAGGCCGGTAATGCTATACTGCCCCACATCTTCCGCTGTCAAAATTCGCAAGGTCCCGTTAAGCTCTTTGTGCAAAAGCATTACTTCTTCATAGAGGTCACCCCAATGAAAGTCTCGCCAACTACTCATGGCCTTTTCCAAAGACACCATCAATAAATAACTTGGACTGGAGGTCTGTAATAGTTCCAAGGATTGTTTAAGGGCTACTTTGTTAACCCTCGGCCCTTGAACATGGATCATAGCTGCCTGGGTGAGCGCCGCCAGTGTTTTATGGGTACTATGAACAACCAAGTCCGCTCCCTGGACTACAGCACCTTCAGGAAAAAAAGACCCTCTAAAATGGGCACCGTGGGCCTGATCTACCAAGATGGGAAGAGCCGGACTGTCTTTGTCTCTCCATTTAATTAGAGAAGCTAAATCAACCAATGTACCGTAATAACTAGGACTTGTGACATGGCAAGCAATAAGATCGTCCCTGTTTTGGCAAAATTTAGCAATATCCAATCCCAAAGGAAGTTTAAAATCCGGATGAATTTCCGGGGCTATATATTCAGGTTCCAGGCCGGAAAGAATAAGTCCAGCCACAACCGAACGGTGAGCTCTGCGGTCAATAAGTATCTTTTTCCCGCGACAGCTAGAGACCGCCAAGGATAATAACATGGCTTGATTGCCTACTGTGGCCCCATTTACTAAAAAAAAGGTTTCCTCGGCCCCATAAATATCCGCTGCTAGCTGTTGGGCATGAGCAATAACGCCCTGGGGAGTATGGAGCATATCCAGTCCCGGAAGCTCAGTTAAATCGTATTCCGGAAAAGCCAGGGGAGACAAAAGGTCACCTCTGCCCTTATGTCCGGGCGTATGAAAAGAGCACATCCCCAGTTTAGAATATTTAGCTAATTTTTGGCTCAGTGCATCCACTTGCTCCTCCAGAAACATATTAATTTATTTTACCATATTTTCAATTCTTTTTCACTTTCTAGGTCTATGGGGCTAAAGTCAAGTAAACATATTTTCCCATAATAATCTAACAGTAAATTATTCTTCTTATATTTTGAATAAAAACCTGATATTGAGAATCGTGAGCCTTAGTCTTTAAAATTTGTCTCTCACATCGGGAACAAATAAATTTTTTTCCTAAACGAAATCCATCATATAAACCAAAATAGGGGGTCATTCCGCAGATTTCGCATTTAGGGTACACATTATGCATTTAGGCATCCTTCCTTAATTAAATTCGTTGATTCCCGTAACTTCCGTATTATATTCTCACAATCTTATCTTCCGAGCACTAGCCTCTTTCTAACATAGTATATTCTTGCCGGAAAGAAGGGCTAATAGTATTTCCCACCAAAAAAGGTTCTATAATAAATATTGGGGTAAGTAGCAGGAAAAAAATAAAGCATAAGCGAAAACCTACCGGGTAAATAAACCCACCACGATCATTTACAGGAGGTTTTGCTTATGCTTAACTCTAA
>JAAYMU010000110.1 GCA_012521215.1 Peptococcaceae bacterium
CAGTTCTATTTTGCCGGGTCTGCCACTGCGTTCCGCACCCGTAAAGCTTCCCCCCTCATAACCGAAGAGTTCACTTTCAATTAATTCCCGGGGTATAGCAGCGCAGTTAACAGCCATAAAGGGACCTTGGGGCCGGCTTTCGTTATGAATGGCCTGGGCGAAAAGCTCTTTTCCCGAACCGCTTTCGCCGATCAAAAGAACATTTTCCGGCGAATGGGCAAAGCGCCGAGCTAAGTCAACTACTTTTTTTAAACCGGTGTCTTTGCCAATAATATCTTCAAAACGGTATCTGACAACCGATCCTGATCGCTTAGCTACCATGGCATTTATCTTTTCAGTATGGTTTAGTCTCAATACAGCTACATCAACATCTTTGCTGGAGGGATTGAGTATAGGTCGGATATTAATCACATATGGCTGCTCGTCATTATTAACAAAGATGGTCTCCTCGATATCCACCTTTTGGCCTTTACCGACCAAAGACATAACTTTGGAATGCTTACCCAAAAAATCCTGTATATTTCGGGTTCCAATTTCAGCAGGCTTTATTTTTAAAATCCTTAACCCTTCCTGATTGATATGGATTATTGTCCCCTGACGATCAATCGTAATTATACCTTCATCAATGAAGGCCAAGGTTGCTTCCAGGGTATTATGAGCTGTCATTAGATTATCGTTTACTTTTCTCAGATCGTTATAGCTTTCTTGTAATTTCTGATTACTCTTGTTCAATTTTATTTGAGCTTCCACTGCAGCTGCAATAGAAGTAATCAGGCCTAAGGTATGAGAACGCCAGTTTTCAAAACTTTCCTCCCACGGTTTTTCGACTAAGGGCTGGCTTAGAATTAAGGTGGCAATAGCTTCTCCGGATTCATCCATAATAGGCGCAGCTGAAGCTATTATGTTTTCCAAAGCGATAAGGTAATGCTCAGGCCCCATTAACTGCACCGGTCTTTTAAGACGCATGGACAAAGAATGAACATTAGTGCCGACTGTATTTTCATTCCAAATCAAGCCGTCCGTCGGTACCCTCATCATTTTTCCTTCCTGCAGCAAGAAGGCACCGTTCTTTTCACATAAATATAGAATATAGCCCGAAGTAAGAACCGCCATATCTTTAAAGGTATTGATTATCGGCCTAACAATATCGATTAAACCGCGGTTTTTATTTAATATTTTGCGATGCTCGGCAGGGGTTAATTGAGGCTCTGTTGCTTTCTTATAGGGATCAATCCCCATTTTTTTTGATCGAATCCAAGAAGTAGCGACCTCTTTGCTCATATGAGGATTAAGAAGCGGATTTTCATCGTCATTCTGTAAGAATCTCCTTTTGCACTTCAGAATCTCTTCCCAGCGTTCTTTGGTCATTGACTGGTATTGGTCCACTCTAGTCCCTCCAAAAAAATGCAATTATTGTTGCTTATAGACTTAAATTGTTTATTCATACTTTTATTTAATAAATTACTACTTATTTGATCAATTACTACTTATTATACAACTTTTTTGAAATCATATAAAATACAGGAACAAAATATATATTAATTTTTCTTGTACCTTAAAACTTCCCTACTTGGATGGTTCTTCTTTACCTTATTTTTTTGTTCCCATGACAGACAGTCTGAAGGCGTGGTAGCTAGAATAGGAAAGCCGCTGATTTATTCATCAGTGGCTTTCTTGTTTGGGCAATATTTAATTATTTATATTATCTTTCATTATCCTTATTAGCTTTTATTATCTTTAATAATCAAACTTTCTTTAATAATTAGATTTATTTATTAAAGATATTCGTCAACATTTTCCTTGGTGCAAGCAAAAGCACCTGTCTGGACAATCGGAGTTTGAGTATAGCCAGCAGTTTGGGCGGTGGTACCGGTCTGGATATGGTTGAGTAACACTAACATAGCTGAATGACATTGGACAAAGTCGTCCATGCGGCTCGTTCCATACATGGTACCGTCTTTAATGGCTTGTAAAGCATTGGGGAATCCTTGGCAGCCCCATACCAGGATTTCACCGGTTTTGCCGGCACCAGTGATAGCCTGAACAGCACCAAGGGCTAAGTCGTCGGAAGCTGCGAATACGGCATCAATTGCATCGCCGTGTTTGGTAATGAGGTCACGCATAACCTGATGGGCATTATCCAGGGACCAAGCTTCAATGTTCTGGTAATCGAGGATGTTGATACCGGTCTTATTGTTTTGCTCCAGCCAATCTTTAAATCCGAGACTATGTCTGGTGCTGGTCATTTGGGCAGCAGGAGCATCAAGAATTACAACGTTGCCTTGGTCATTGAGGGCTTTGCAAAGCTCTTCGGCCCCAACCTGGCCGGCCATGTAGTCACTACCTTTAACCCCTACAGTATGAACAGTAGAAACCTGAAGGTTAAGAGCCAAAACTGGAATACCTTCTTTTTCGGCTTCTACGATCGCGTTACCGACGGTTTCCGGATCCATGGGCTCAATTATAATAGCGTCATATTGCTGGGTAATGCACTCGTTAATCATGGTTACCTGTTTAGAAGGATCGTACTGCGGATCAAATACCTGCAGTTTAATGTTCGGATAAGCGGCTATAGCAGTTTCAAAACCTCTGGTTGCAGTTGCACAAGCAACACCTGAAGTGCTTAGCGGAATAAAAGCAATTTTTAGTTCTTCATTTTCAATGTCCCTAAATTGGGCAGATGCACCGGTTTGATCCCCTCCAGGAGCATCGGCGGATTCAGAGCTGCCGCAACCTGTAAACGAAAAGGTTACCAGCATTAGCGCAACAAGGATAAATGCAACTAATCTCTTTTTTTTCATCTTTCTCTACTTCCTTCTCTTTTTTTTTTATTAATAAATTGAGCATGTATAAACATTTACTCAATTTATCAACTAGTAACGCATGGGGGTATTGACGACGAATACATTACTTGTATAAATACTTTTTAGTACTTTCTGCCTACATTTACAAAAATAGCATATACATAATTTTCTGTCAATGACTTAATAACATTACCCTTATTAACCTTTTATCAAGGCCGTCAGCCATTTGTTGACAGCCATATCCATTAAATGGTCTGTTAATACCAAATTATCACATATCAATTTAACAGTCAATATACATGCTTACCCCGTAATTTTACATTATTATTATCAATTCTCATTGTAAGCCCGAGTTACAATCTCGTTTATAATTTCCGGTGTAACAGGGATCGGAGCCGGAAAAGCACCAAGGAATTTAACGGCCGCAGATAAAGCTTTTATAACTTCATCAGCAACCAACGGAATCAGATCATCTAGTTTTAAACCATAATCTTTCATGGTTGGCAGCTCAAGAGTTTTCATCAAGGTTTGGGCAGCTTGGTAAGCGGCTTTTCCAATTTCCTCCGGGGTTGCCTCGGCGGGAACCTGAGCTCCTAAGGCTTCGGCGATAAACCTAACTTTTTCCGGACAAGCAGGAGCTATCATATCCAACACCTGGGGCAGAGTCATAACACAGGCATTGCCATGGGGAATATGCCATTTAGCACCAAGTACCTTGCCCACATCATGAGGGAAATGACACATAGGACCGAGCATGGCAATACCGGCCAGAGTAGAGGCTTTCATCATCCCTTCGCGAGCTTCAAGGTTGGATCCGTCCTTATAGGCCGTTACAATGTATTTTCCAATGAGTCGAATGGCTTCTTTACCCATAGTTTCACAATACACGTTTGCCAAGGAGGATGTATAGGATTCAATAGCGTGACAAAGAGCATCCATTCCGGTGGAAGCAGTAATAGCAGGAGGCAGGCCCAGAGTTAATTCCGGATCCACTATTCCCAAGTTAACCGCAGCTCCCAAGCCGTTAACGTTTGTTTTTACATTGTTCTTGGTATCAGTAATAGCACCGCCGGGAGTACATTCGCTTCCTGTTCCGGCAGTTGTAGGAATTACTATTAAAGGTTTGCCCGGTTTGTTAAGCAACATTCCACGTCCAAAATACTGACTAAGGGGCGGAGGATTGGTCAGCAGAGCTTTGGCTGCTTTACCGGTATCAATAGAGCTGCCACCGCCTACGGCTACAACTCCATCGACTTTCTCTTTTACCCCTAAAGCACCTGCTTCTTCACAGGACCAGTCAGGGGGGTCAGCCTGGACACCGTCATAACATACCGTTTCTACTCCGGCGGCATGAATATTTTCCAGTATTTTGTCCACAATGCCTGCGTTTTTCACACCCTTGTCAAAAACAACCAGGACTTTTTTCATTCCAAATTCTTTACATTTCTCGCCTACCAGTTGTGAGGTCCCTCGGCCAAATAAAAGCGGGTTCGTACTAACAAATACACTTGGCATAACTTTCTCCTCCAGTTAAATAATTAATAGTACCCAATATGTTATTAGGTAAATGTAGCCATTTTAGATATTTTTATCCTCAAATATCTATTATAGTTAACATTAGCAAAAAATCCATATTTTGCATTACTTTTTTTATAAAAACATGTTAATTTTTTAATTATCCTTTGGTCTTAACAATAGATTGCATTTGACAAATCAGCCGGAATTATTTGATAATAAGGCAATATGGAATAAAATTGTAATAATTATTGCTAATAAATTATAGAAAAAAACTAGACAAGTCCTGCGGTAATATGTCAAGCGAATAAATTATGGAATTGGAATTAAGAATTGGAGTTTAGCTGAAAAAAGGTAACCCAAACTAAACCCAGCAAATTTAGTAAAAAACTGGATATTGCCAAAGG
>JAAYMU010000003.1 GCA_012521215.1 Peptococcaceae bacterium
GATTACAAAGGGTTTAATTGATCGTTCAGCACGATTGTTATCAATCTCTAATCTGCCATCTAATAGGAAGTTATTTAGGTCATCCCACTGGTTCAGGCAGTAAGTAATGGCCTGGCCGAAAGCACTTCTGGGCAGGGTTTGCTGCCGCTGTCTTTTCAGCCATGCATAAAACTCATCAAGTAAGGGTTTAGAGAGTTTTAACCGTTTTTCATAACGTTCCTCATGGGATACATCTTTTAACTCCTGTTCAATGGCAAATAATTTATTACAATAGGTAAGCCCTACGCTGGCTGCTACCGGTTTGTCTTTCTGGGCAGCCGGTAATGCTTTAAGGGCTTCTGTAAATTTCCTGCGTGCATGCGCCCAGCAACCAACCAGTGTAATACCAGTCAGTTGGCCATAACCACTATAGCCGTCTGTTTGCAGATAGCCTTTAAATCCCGACAGGAACTTATTCGGATGTTTGCTGGCCCGGGTGGTCTGATAATCATACAAGATTATCGGGGGGCCTTCTCTTCCGGTGCGATATAACCACATGTATGATTTGGTTTCAGCCGAACGCCCTGGCTCTTTTAGAACCTGTAAGGTGGTTTCGTCGGCATGAAGGATATCTCTTTTAATGAGCTTTTTATGCATATGGTCGTAAATTATCCTAAGCCACGGATCTGCTGCTGCTAACATCCAATTAGCCATGGTCTGACGTGATAGCTCAATACCTAAACGCGAAAATTGCTTTTCCTGGCGGTATAATGGCAGGCTATTGGTATACTTTTGATCCATGATGTATGCTAGTAGCGAAGGCGATGCTAGACTTCCCGGTAGTATGGGGTTAGGCATTTTAGCCTTGATTATTGGGGTGCTTATGTTTTCCCGTTCGCATTGGCGACAAGCATATATGTACTGAATATGTTTGACTACTTTAACTTGAGCTGGTATGACCTTAAGTTCCTGCCTGACCTGGGTACTCATCTCATGTAACTTACCCTTACAGCAAGGACAGATTTGCTCTTCTTCCCTAAGTCGATATTCAATTACTTCAACCGGCAGATCCTCAAGCATTTTAGCTCTTTGACCAACCTGCTTTTTCCGGCGTTTATAGGTAATGGTCTCAAGAGTAGGTTCTTTTACTTCAGGGTTTGCTGTATCTTCTGCTTCATTGAACAGATTTAGCTGTTCGGGATCAGTTTTCTCGCTAGAGGGACCAAACTGTTTTTGGCGGCTTAAGCGAAACTGCTCTTCATACCACTTTAACTTAGCATCTAGTTCAGCGTTTTGCTGTTCTAAAAGTAAGATTTTTTCATTAAGCTGTTCAATTATTTGCACTAAATTATCTTGCATGTTCATAAGTATGATTATACCATAAAAGTGGTATTTTAGCACCACATAAATGCCGAAATATCGGCAATATTGCTTTCTTTCTGGTTAAAGAATTGTTCTTTGTTTAACGGCTTTATGGGCCTGATTTTGTTCTAGTGATAAGCCATCTAAGAGCCAGCGGAATTCCCGATAACTGATGCTGACTACATCAGTATTGGTAGTTGGCCAATTAAATTTACCCCGTTCCAAACGCCGGTAGTGCAGCCAGAATCCATTATGATCCCACTGTAGAATTTTAATTTTATCGCGTTTGCGGTTACAAAATACAAATAGGCATGGGCTGAATGGATCCAGGTTAAATGCTTCTTCAACTAGTACTGCCAGTCCGTCTATCGATTTTCTTAAGTCTGTGCTCCCACAAGCCAGGTAAACCTGTCTGCTTGATATTTCACTAATCATATCTCTTGCAAGATTTGTATGATTTCACAAAACAGGTGCTTATCAAATCCTTTTCTAAGCTCAATTGTTACCTGGCCGACATGAACTGCTATGGAGTCGGGAGTAGGAGGCACTTTTTTATCGTTATGTAAATCCAGGGAGAGCCATTTAACTGCCGGTTGTTTTTTCTTAGTCTGACCTCCTTGTATTTTCCTGCGCCAGTAATAGAATTGGTTTTCTTTAATTGCTTTCTCCTGGCACCAGGTTTTTATGTTTTTTTCACTGCTTTCATATTCCGCCAGACGCTGTTCCCACAGGCTGCGCAGATCGTTGTTTGCCATCCTGAACACACCCTCCTTGTTTTGTGCTCAGGTTATTTTCTCATATCTCTTTTAGGCTTTAATATGTGTGAAGTTTTGGACGCTTAC
>JAAYMU010000111.1 GCA_012521215.1 Peptococcaceae bacterium
AGACTGGACTAGCAATAAATAGCTGTGTTAGTATGAAGCATACTGCGATCAAGAAAGCAAGTACTTTTTTGCTTTTTGATTTGTGTACATACACCACTTTTTCCTCCTTTGGTAATAAATATTAATTAAATGAAGCAGTTCTCCCCCTTTACAAATGATAATAGTTTTTTTATCACCTCCTTTAACTAATTATCTTCTTGCTGAAAATACTAGTATTTGTATAAGGTTTTTGCTAGTATGTGATGTTAATCAGCTATTACTCTGAACAATGCATTATATATTTTGTAAGCATTTTTTGTATTTTTGGATTATATTAGTAATTAATATTATAGCACTTTGTTCCTATTTCTTCTATATAATAATTTACTTTTAGGGCCCATAGTTATAGGACCAATGGTAAAAATATTACTGCCCAATAAAAAATAACGGTACCGTTTGGTCCGTTATTTTAACTCTATACCATCTGTAATCATAGACTATACAAAAGGGTTAAGGAAGGTGAGAACATGTACGCCTATCATTTTCCTTACAGTATGACGGTGGCCATTCTGTCCATAATTTTTTTTATCCTGTTTATCCTCGGCTATATATTTCTATAAATTCTATAAATATTCTAAAAACACAGAGTACTTTAAATACATCTATATATTATGAAGTATATCTAAATATTATTGTCACTTTATTTTATTGTATATTATTGTCGCTTTCCAGGTAGGAGCCTATTTGCCTGTATTTTTCGTATCTGCGGCCGGTTAGCTCCTCGCCTTGGGTTATCATGCTTTTAAAAGGTACCTGTAGCAGGCAGTCTCTAATAGAGGCTGCCATTTTGTCCGGGTCATGGTGGGCACCTCCCGGAGGCTCGGGTATAATTTTATCTATCAAACCCAGAGCTAAAAGGTCCTGAGCGGTGATTTTCATCTTTTGGGCGGCTTCTTGGGCCCGTTTAGCATCTTTCCATAAAATACTGGCAAAGCCTTCCGGCGAGAGTATGGCGTAAACTGAATGCTCCAACATCCAAATTTCATCGGCCACCGATAAGGCTAAAGCACCGCCACTGCCCCCTTCGCCGATAACTATGGATATCACAGGCACCCGCAAATTAATCATGTCCATAAGATTCCTGGCGATTGCCTCTCCCTGGCCTCTTTCTTCAGCTCCGGCCCCGGGATCGGCTCCGGGAGTATCGACAAAACAAATTACCGGCCGCTGGAATTTTTCTGCCTGCTTCATTAGCCTTAAGGCCTTGCGGAAGCCTTCAGGTTTTGGCATGCCGAAATTTCTTTTAACATTTTCATTGATGTCCCGGCCCTTTTGTTGACCGATGATTGTTACGGGCAAATCCCCCAGCCGGGCTATCCCGCCCACAATGCTCGGGTCATCAGCAAAATTACGATCACCATGAAGCTCTATAAAACCGTCAAATATTTTTTCAATATAATCCAGGGTTGTGGGGCGTTCTACCAGCCGGGAGAGGGTAAGTTTATCCATAGGACTTAAATTGCGAATCAGATCAGCTTTCATCTCTTCCAGCTTGGCCTCCAGGATGCCGATTTCTTCGCTAAAGTCCACTTTCTTCTCCAAGGCTAGTTTTTGCAGTTCTTCGATTTTGTTTTTCAAATCCTTGATGTCTTTCTCTCGTTCTAACATCACACACTCCTAAAGCCTGGAATGAAGTCTTAATAAGCGCGACAGGGTAAGTTTAAGATTATTTCTGGGCACTATTTTATCTATAAATCCATGTTCCAGTAAAAATTCCGCTTTTTGAAAACCGTCAGGCAGTTTTTGCCTGATTGTTTGTTCCCCAACCCTTTTCCCGGCAAAACCGATAAGAGCGTCGGGCTCAGCCAGGATTATATCCCCCAGCATGGCAAAACTGGCCGTAACTCCGCCGGTCGTGGGATCGGTGAGTACGGAGATATAAAGCCCGCCTGCTTGGTCATGCCTGGCTACAGCCGCCGAGGTTTTGGCCATTTGCATAAGCGAAAACATCCCTTCTTGCATTCGGGCTCCGCCCGAGGCGATAAATATAATGATGGGCAGTTTTTTGGACGTCGCATATTCAAAGGCCCTGGTGATCTTTTCTCCTACCACGGAACCCATGCTGCCCATAATAAAGCTGCTGTCCATGACCGCTATTACGGCATCATAACCGTGAATTTTGCCATAGCCGGTAACTACGGCTTCCTTAAGGCCTGTTTTTTCTCTGTCGGCAGCAAGTTTTTGTTCATAACCCTCAAATTCCAAAGGATTAAGGGTCATGAGATCAGCGTTGATCTCCACAAAGGTCCCCGTATCCATAATAAGTTCTATTCTTTCCCTGGCACTCAAGCGGTAGTGGTAGCCACAATTTGGACAGACTCTGTGGTTTTTGCTGTGATCTTTAGTGTAAATGATAGCGCTGCATTTTTCACATTTAAGCCAAAGCCCATTAGGAATAGCCGGGCATTGGGAAATTTGCGGCTGGTTTTTTTGCTGTGTTGGAGCCGAAGGACCCTTTGGGGCCTGTGTATTTTGTTGTAATACAAGATAACGCGGTTTTTTAAAAACTTTATTTATTCTAATCATTATGCACCAATCTTTTGAGTTCTTTGTTATTCAAAATTTAATTCTTTATGGACAAAAGAAGTATCGAAACGACCGCTTATATAATTGTCGTTATTTAAAATTTGAAACAAGAAATCTATATTGGTATCTATGCCTTCTATTACCAACTCACTAAGGGCCCGGTGCATTTTGGCCAGAGCTTCATCCCTGTTTGCCCCCCAGGTGATTAGTTTAGCCAGC
>JAAYMU010000112.1 GCA_012521215.1 Peptococcaceae bacterium
CCGGAACGGTGGGAAATTACAGTGGTATATCCTGCACGCTTAGCTATTTCGATGGCATCCAAGGTTTCGGTCAAAGTCCCTATCTGATTCAGTTTAATAAGAATTGAGTTGGCACACTTGGCCTCTATGCCGCGTGTTAATCTTTCCGGATTAGTAACAAAAAGATCATCCCCTACAAGCTGAATCTGATTGCCTAGACGGTCTGTGAGTTTCCTCCACCCGTTCCAATCCTCTTCGGCCAAACCGTCCTCAATGGAAAGAATGGGAAACTTGCCACAGAGATCAGCATAATACTCAATCATTTCATCTGCGGACTTGCTAAGACCTTCCCCTTCCAGGACATAAACCCCATCTTTATACATTTCCGTGGCTGCAACATCAATGGCCAGACTCACCTCTACTCCCGGTTTATAACCGGCTTTTTCTATAGCGGTGACAATAACCTCCAACGCTTCGGCATTAGAAGAAAGGTTGGGTGCAAATCCACCTTCATCACCGATAGCTGTTGCCAAACCTTTGCCTTGGAGCACTTTTTTTAAGGTATGATAAATTTCCGTACCCATGCGCATCGCTTCAGAGAAACTTTCAGCCCCAATCGGCATAATCATAAATTCCTGGATATCGACATTATTGTCGGCATGTTTTCCGCCATTGAGAATATTCATCATGGGAACCGGCAATTCTTTAGCATTAACCCCGCCTATATACTGATAGAAAGGCAGACCCAAGTAGAGGGATGCAGCTCTGGCTACAGCTAAAGATACGCCCAAGGTGGCATTAGCTCCCAATTTGCTTTTGCTGCCGGTCCCGTCTATTTCATTTAAAATCCTGTCTATTCCTGGCTGGTCAAAAGCGTTTAGCCCTTCAATTTCGGGAGCAATAACATCTATAACGTTAGCTACTGCCTGCTGAACCCCTTTCCCCATGTATCTGCTTTGATCATTATCCCGCAGTTCCAGCGCTTCGAAAGCTCCGGTGGAGGCGCCGGAAGGAACTGCCGCCCGTCCTAAAGTCCCGTCTTCCAAAATAACGTCAACTTCCACTGTTGGAAAACCTCGAGAATCAAGTATTTCTCTGGCCACAACTTGATCAATTAAACTCATATCAGTCACTCCTTATAATATTTCCTTATAATATTTCCTTATAATATTTCCTTATTAACTTTACTTTTTTCTTGTTAATAACCCTTATATCAATATTTGAGCAATGATTTGCCTGTCATTTCCTTAGGAATACCAATTTGCAAAAGATCGAGCATAGTCGGAGCTATATCACAAAGAGCTCCATCTGCCCTTAGGCTTTTGTCCTTATGTAACTCATCCACCAGTATGAAAGGTACCTCATTATTAGTATGTGCCGTAAAGCAGGCTTTAGTCTGGGGATCAATCATTAACTCGGCATTGCCGTGATCGGCTGTAATCAGTACTGTTCCTCCCATCCGGCGGACCTTGTCCACTATCCTGCCTACGCACACATCCACTGCTTCCAGGGCTTTTACAGTAGCCTCAAAAAAGCCCGTATGGCCGACCATGTCCGGATTAGCAAAATTTAGAATTATAACGTCATATTTATTCTCCTCAAGTTTTGCCAGCAAAGTATTGGTAACTTGGTAAGCACTCATCTCCGGCTGAAGATTGTAAGTAGCAACTTCGGGGGAATGAATTAATATACGGTCCTCCCTTTCCACCGGATCCTCAATACCGCCGTTAAAGAAAAAAGTGACGTGCGCATACTTTTCTGTCTCCGCTATTCTAAGTTGCCACAGCCCATGCTGAGCCAGTACTTCCCCAAGAGTATTTTCTAAATTTTGAGGGGGAAAAGCCACTGGACAATTGAATGTCGCATCATATTCCGTTAGGCAGACATAGTGCACATCTAGTTTATGGGGACGCTCAAAGCCGGAAAAATCATCCTCAATAAAAGCTCTGGTAATTTCTCTGGCCCGATCAGCGCGGAAATTAAAGAAAATTACACTGTCCCCTTCTTTAATTAAGGCTATAGGTTCACCCTGATCGTTAACAATATTAGTGGGATGCACAAACTCATCTACCGTTTTATTGTCGTAAGAATTCTCTATTGCCGCTATGGCATTACCGGCAGCACATCCCTCACCGTAAACGTAAGCGCGATAAGCTTTTTCCACCCTATCCCAGCGTTTATCTCTGTCCATAGCATAATAGCGGCCGCAGACGGTAGCAATTTTCCCTTTGCCAATCTCCGCCAGCTTTTTTTCCAGTTCATGCACAAATTCCTTGGCACTCTGAGGAAGAACATCCCTGCCGTCAAGAATAGCATGGACGTATATTTCCTCTACCCCCGTCTTAACAGCCATATCGAGTAAGGCAAAAAGATGCTTTAAATGGGAATGAACACCGCCGTCGGAAAGCAGTCCCATTAAGTGGAGCGCTTTATTGGTCCCTTGTAAGCGGTGCATAGCTTCCAGTAGCACCTGATTGTTAAAAAATTGACCATCTTCAATAGCCTTACTGATCCTGGTAAATTCCTGATAAACAACCCGACCGGCTCCAATATTCAAATGTCCTACTTCAGAGTTTCCCATCTGTCCTTCAGGCAACCCTACATATAGGCCTGAAGCTTTAAGACGGGTTGAGGGGTACTGGGTCATTAAACTGTTGATATTAGGAGTATGGGCACAAAGGATGGCATTGCCTTCTTTAATATCACTGCAGCCCCATCCGTCTAAGATCATTAATAATAACGGTTTGCCGATCCCTTGCTGCAACATGTTCACCTCGCGTTTCGAATTAATTGTGTAAATTCTCGGACATCGAGACTGGATCCGCCGATTAAGCCGCCATCAATATCCGGTTGGGCCATAAGCTCCGCAATATTTCCTGATTTGGCACTTCCCCCATAGAGAATCCGTATTTCCTCAGCTGCGGGGCCGGCCATATCCGCAACAGTGCTTCTGATAGCTGCACCCATCTGCTGGGCATCCTGGGCGGAGGCAGTCTTGCCGGTGCCAATGGCCCATATCGGCTCATAGGCAATCACTATTCTACTCAATTCGGCTGCCGTTAGACCCGCAAGGTTTTTCTCGACCTGTCCTCGTACAAAATCCTGAGCTTTTCCGGCTTCTCTTAAAGCCAAATTCTCCCCAACGCAGAGGATAGGAGTAATACCATTCTCCAGAGCGGCTTTTACTTTTTTAGCTATGAGCTCATCATCTTCTTTAAAGTACTCCCGACGTTCAGAATGCCCGATAATAACGTAGGTGCAAGCCAGCTCTTTAAGCATAAGGGGTGAAATTTCCCCTGTATAAGCCCCTTTAGTTTCATAATGCATATTTTGAGCCCCAATATGGACAATGCTTTCTTCGAGTTCTTCTTTCAATACCGGCAAATTTGTAAAAGGGGCACAAATCAAGATATCCAGTCCGGTTATATCAGCAATACTTTCCAAAAAACGACCAGCGAAGTCTCTGGCCTCAGAAATGGTTTTATTCATTTTCCAGTTGCCGGCGATTAACGGACGTCTGTTAACCATTTTTATTACCCCCCTTAAATGTTAAGGAATAATTTCATTCCATTATTATATTATGTGTTTATTCTTTTGAATTTGTCCTCTCTATTTATCTTGAAGAGCGGCTACCCCAGGGAGCACTTTACCCTCTAAAAATTCCAGGGAAGCTCCTCCACCGGTAGAGATATGGGTAAGATTTGCCGCTACCCCCATTTTTTCCACAGCCGCTACCGAGTCCCCCCCGCCGACAATAGTGGTTCCCTGGCACCTAGCCATAGCCTGGGCAATTTTTTCCGTTCCTTTTGAAAACTGATCCATTTCAAATACTCCCATGGGCCCGTTCCAAATTACCGTCTGGGAAGAAACAATTTTCTCAGCGAAAAGGGCAGCACTTTGCGGCCCTATGTCCAGAGCTAAATCATCGGGTTTAATGCCGGATACCTTTACTACTTGGGACGGGGAATCAGCTTTAAACTCTTTGCTGACCACAACATCGACAGGCAGCAATAATTCAACTCCGCTACTTTTAGCCTTTTGTATAATATTTCCGGCCAATTCTATTTTATCCTCTTCAACCAAGGACTTGCCGATTTCCAATCCCTGGGCTTTTAAGAAGGTATTAGCCATCCCTCCGCCAATGATCAGAATATCTACCTTTTTCAATAAATTCTCAATTACGGAGATTTTGTCACTGACCTTGGCCCCGCCTATAATAGCTGTAAAAGGCCGAGCCGGATTTTCCAAAGCTTGCCCCATAACATCGATTTCCCTTTTCATTAAAAAACCGGCATAAGCGGGAAGATATCTGCAAACCCCTTCGGTGGAAGCATGAGCACGGTGCGCTGTACCAAAAGCATCATTGACATAAACATCCGCCAGGGCGGCCAATTTAGCGGCAAATTCAGGGTCGTTTTGTTCTTCTTCCTCGTAAAACCTGACGTTTTCCAGCAAAAGCACGTCGCCGTCAGCCAGCCGGTCGATATCCGCTTGTACTTGCGGTCCGATACAATCTTTAGCCATATATACTTCTTTGCCCAACAATTCACCCAACCTTACAGCGACCGGGGCCAGGGAGTATTTAGGGTTAACTTTGCCTTTTGGCCTTCCCAGATGGGACACCAAAATAGTTTTCGCCCCCTGGGTTATTAAATACTTGATGGTTGGTAGCGCAGATTTTATACGGGTATCATTTGTTATCTGCTGATTATCATTCATCGGCACATTAAAATCGACTCTCACAAGTATTTTTTTTCCCTGGACTTGAACGTCTTCAAGACCTGCTTTATCCACATAAGACCCTCCTTTTTACTATTCCAGTAATACTTTCCTAACTCTTTACTGGAATAATTAGCTTAAGGATTAGTTTCCCGACTCCACTAATTTCTATTCTTATCCTTTTGAGTTATACTCTTGCCCTTCTGATTTCAATTTTTAGCTATGTGCCGGCTTTGGTAAAGAATACTCATTTTCATTCTCTAAGGTCACATAAAAAAAAGAAGGTCACGCAAATAATGGGCTCCTCTATCCTTTAATAATAGCACAATTATGTCTCCTTGAACACACAAATGCCAGTAATCACCAGTATTTTTTTGTATGTATCAAACTCTGAACCGGGCATAGGGTTACCATTTCCTTTTTGATTTCCAAAATGCCGGCATAATAAGAACTAGGAGAGGTAGTATTTCCAAGCGGCCAATAAGCATACAAAAAATCAGAACAACCTTCCCGCCTGGGCCAAGAAAAGCATAGTTAGCCATTGGGCCAAAGGCCCCGAACCCAATACCGACGTTACTCAAACTGGCTATGGTTGCCGCCATAGCATCAAATATTTCCAAGCCGGCCACCGTTAAAAGAAGGGTGGCACAGCAAGATATTATAATATAGAGGAAAAAAAATCCCCCTACTTTCGCCAGGGTATTACTGTCTACGACCTTGTCATGGACAACAATATTTACGACCAAGCGGGGATGAATAGCCTGCCTGATCTGGGCCCAAGCCATCTTAAACAAACACAAAATCCTGACTATCTTTATGCCGCCGGCCGTAGACCGGGAACACCCTCCTACAATCATTAACATAAATAAAACAAACTGGGCGAATATCGGCCAATGATTGTAATCTGCTATCGCATACCCTGTAGTTGTGGACATGGCCACCACCTGAAAAAGTGATTGCCGAAGGGCAGTAAAAATTGTCGTGCCCGATTGAGTGATTAAGGACAGGGTAACTAGGCAAAAGGCAGAAGCAATAATTATCCCATACAGTTTAAATTCCGGATCATTAAAAGACCTCAGGGAACGGTGCCGCCAGGCATGAATATAAAGATTGAAATTAATGGCGTTTAAAAACATAAAGATAACGACAATCAGCTCCACAGCCAAGCTATTAAATGAAGATGCACCGGCGGTTCTGGTAGAAAACCCTCCACCGGAAACCAAGGTCAAAGCATGGTTAAGGGCCTCAAAAAGAGGCATGCCGGCTAACCAGAGAAGAACGGCGCTCAATACTGTCATGCTTGTATAAATCAACCAGAGCATACGAGCCGTATCTCTTATTTTGGGCATAACCTTGTCAGCTACCGGTCCGGGCACTTCCAAATTAAAGAGATGAACCGCACCCATGCCGATGTTGGGTAAAAGCACGATAAATAAAACAATAATCCCCATTCCGCCCAGCCAATGGGACAGACTTCGCCAAAATAAAATACTGCGCGGCATTATTTCCAAATTTGGGAGTACGGTAGCCCCGGTAGTAGTCAGACCGGAAACGGCCTCAAACAATGCATCGATAAAGCTGGGGAAGCAACCGGATAAATAAAAGGCTAAGGCCCCGAACAACGAAGCCAGCAGCCACGTTGCGGCCACAGCAGTAAGCCCTTCCCGCGGCCCGATTTTTTCCTGGATCCGGCCACTCTTGACCAGACTCCAACCCAAAATTATCAGAACCACTGCTACGGGTGCAAAAGCACGGAATGTATTTTCTTGATAGTAAATCGCCACCAGGGCTGGAGCAATCATAATCAGCCCATAAACCGTAAACAACCGGCCTATGATGGCTTGAAGTAACTTAAGATTCATGCTACATGCCTTTTCTTTGCAAACCTTTCTAAAAAATTTTTTCCACTTTGCTAATGGTTTCTGGCAGAGCAAAAACAATGGCTCGATCATCAGGATAGAGAATAGAGTTACCGTTAGGGACGTAAACATCCTGACGATGAACAACAGCACCAACTAGGCTATTGGGGGGAAAGAAGATATCCTTGAGCTTCTTTCCGGCCACCTTGGAAGAAGAGGAGACTATTACTTCCATGGCCTGAGCTTTAGCGCCTTCGAGCAGGGATACAGATACATAGTTACCCCTGCGGACATGGCTTAGTATAAAACCGGCCGTAATAAGCCTCGGGGACAAAACGGAATCAATTCCTACCTTCTCCATCAAAGGGATATATTCAGTTCGTCCCACTCGAACAATAGTTTTTTTGGTTCCCATCTCCTTAGCCAAAAGGGCTAAAAGCAAATTCAGTTTATCATCATCGGTCAGGCAAACAACAGCGTCTGCATCGCCTACTCCTTCTTCTATGAGTAAATCAATATCTGTTCCTTCGCCGTGATAAACACTGCTATGTTTTAGAATTTTAGCCAGTCCTTGACAGCGCTCTTCATCTTTGTCTATAACTTTAACCGCAATTCCCTCTTTCTCTAATAATACGGCTAAACTCCGGCCTATTCTACCGGCACCGATGATCATTACTCTTTTTACGGGATCCAGGATATTGGCAAATTCGTCCTGAATCATATCCAGGAATTTAGGTTCTCCCACCAGGAAAACATTATCATTAGGTAAAAGGATATCTTGGCCGTTAGGAATTATGATTTTATTTTGTCGAAATATCCCGACTATGAGCACGTTGGCGGGTAGTTCCAAATTGGCTAAAGGAATTCCAATCATTGGTGATTCGCTGCGAATCTTTAATTCCAGCAGTCTCACCTTTCCGTCCGCAAAATCTTCCACTTCCAAAGCAGTAGGAATCATAAGGTTTCTACTGATCTCCAGCGCAGTTACATATTCAGGGTTGATGGTCAAATCAATCCCCAGAGAACGGTGAAACTCTGTCTCGGCTTCGTCCATTGACTCTATATCGCGAATCCGAGCAATAGTTCGGGCAATACCGGCTCGTTTGGCAGCCATACAGGCAACCATATTTACCTCATCGCTGTCCGTTACTGCTATCATCAGGTCTGCAGAACGCACCTCAGAGTCCAATAATACTCTGGGGCTCGCACCGTTGCCTTGAATAGTCATAACATCTAAACTGTTCTGAATAATATTACGCCTGCTTTCGTCTTCTTCAATCACAATTACATCATGGTTTTCTTCCACCAAGCATTGAGCCAGACTGTAACCAACCTTTCCGGCACCGACAATAACTACGCGCACCTGCTGTCCCCCCAGAGTTATGATTTCATTCCCGGACAATACTGGATATATGCTCCCCTATTTTATACAGCCAATTGCCCATCTCCAAAACAATATTTTGTCTTTCGGAAATATTAGCGGGCTTATTTGCTTCAAGATCCTGGCCTACTTGATTCTCGCTTATTGTTATTATTTCTATGATCTCTCTTTGCAATTTGTTATGACTTTCAATAATTCTATGGCGAGTTTCAATAATTCTGGCTGCATAAGCCGGGTCTCTAAGATCCAGAAATCTTAACAAGGTCAAATAATCGGAGGATACGGGAAAGTAAAGGTTCCCCAATAAGGACCATTCATACTCTGTAAGCCTCATGGTCTTATTTGGGGCTTTCTGTATTAATCTCGCTGCTACAACCAAACAATCGGCAATAGACTCCAGTTCCTTTACTATAAGCTTTAAGCGATGATTTTCTACGATTTGTTCCCGCGTTATATTGCGGCTGAATATTTCTCTAAGAAAATTATTAATTTGATTATAATACCAATCGACTTGCTTCTCGGCCTTTTCCAAATCATTAAGCCATCTTGCGTCCCCGGAAGTCAGTGCCCGTGGCAGCACTTGAAACATATGATCCAAAATATAATGGGCCAGCCAGCGTATCTCTTGCCCGGCTTGGCTTATGGCCACAGTCGGCACTTCCAGCGCTGCTTTGGTAATATAGTTTAACTTAAGTTCTTGCTCTTTTTTCTTACGCTGGGGTATTAGTTTTATTAAAACTTTGGCTAATATTCTATTAAAAGGCAGAAAGATTATTACTATAAAAATTGCCGAAAAAAGTGCGGCATTGGCAACCTGGCGAGCCAGATCCTCTGTGGACCAGACCACAAGTTGAGCAAAAGGCGTGATAAATGGATACAACAAAATTGTGGCTACCACTCGATAAGTTGTATTGGCTACAGCCACTCTCTTAGCATCTATTTTCTCGGTCCCCAAAGATGATATCAAGGTAGTTATGGTGCCCCCTATATGGGCTCCCATTACTAACGGCACTATGGATTCAATCACTAATAAGCCATGATCGGCTAAAGAAATCAGGACCGCGTAAAAGGCCGTACTGCCTTGAAATAACGAGGTTAAAAATATCCCCACAAGAATAGCCACAATTGGGTTTGTCCCCAACTCGGAAAGAAAGCCTATTACTTGAGGGGAATTTCTTAAAGGGGCAAATGCTCCCGAAAGATAAGCCATACCTATGAAGATACAGCCAAAACCGATTAATACTTGGCCAATAAGTTTCGCTTTGTCCGTACGAATAATAAGGAGTAATATAAACCCGATAAAAGTAGCCAATAAGGCGACATTTAAAATCGGAAAAGAAATAAGCTGGACAACAACGGATGATCCTACAGTGGATCCCAGGGCAACCCCCAGAGCTTGAGTCAAGGTCATAAGTCCGGAATTAACAAATTCCACTACCATGACTGTTGTTGCTGCACTGCTTTGTAAGGCTACGGTCATCACCATGCCGAATAAAGTGGCGGCCCAAGTTCTTGTGGTTAAAGATTCCAAGATTGCTTTTAATCTATTGGCCGCAAGCTTCTGTAGGCCCTGAGCCGTGGTATTGACCCCATAGAGGAAAAGACCCAATCCACCTAAAAATTGCATAACCATGGAAAATGAAATCATTGCGGGCTCCTACTTGCTAGTTTTTTTCCTCAGAGTAGAGGATGGGATTCTTAATTCCTCCCGGTATTTGGCAATAGTACGGCGGGCAATTTGTATTCCTTCCTTAGCAAACAATTCAGCTAATTTCTGGTCAGAGTAGGGCTTAGTGCGGTCTTCTTCAGCAATATACCTTTTTAAGTCCTCCTTAATTCTTTCCGCCGTAACCTCTTTTTCCCTGCCGATGCTACCTGCAAAAAAACACTTGATGGGAAAAACGCCTCGGGGCGTATCAATATATTTATTGGCGGAAACCCTACTCACAGTAGATTCATGAATTCCTACCACCTCTGCTACTTCTCTCATGGTTAAGGGTTTTAAGGCTGAGATACCATGATCAAGAAAGTCTCTCTGTCTTCTAATTATTTCCTCCAACACATCATGAATTGTGGACCTGCGATTTTCAATACATTTTATAAGATTTAAACCGGAAGTCACTTTCTCCCGGACGAATTTCTTGATTTCCTGATCATCCAATTCACGGAGAGTTTTTTTATATCTCTCATTAATAGAGAGTCTGGGAATGTCAGTTTCATTGACCAAAACATAATATTCATTGCCAACTTTTTTAATTGTAGCATCTGGAATTATATACTTGATATCCGAACTGCGATCAAATCGGCTCCCGGGTTTGGGATCAAGCAATTTAAGGAGCTCTCCCATGTTCTTCACTTCCTGGACCGATATCCCTAAGGCCTGAGCAATCTTTTTATAATAACCCACGGCCAAATCATCCAAATGGTCTAGAAACTCTTCCATTTTGGGCGGACAATGAGGCAGCAAAGGGAATTGCAGTTTCAAACATTCTTTTAAATCCCTGGCCCCTACACCGGGAGGATCAAACTGTTGTACTATTTTCAATGCTTTTAATGCTTCATCCTCAGTGATTTTAAGAATCTGCGCCAGTTCTTCCAGGCTTAAAGTCAAATAGCCGTTGGAATCAAGATTGCCAATAATAAACTGCGCTGTTTCCAATTCCTGTTTAGTTAGTTTCCAACTTTTTTCAATAAAACGTAATTGCTCGGTAAGATAATCTACTAAATTGTTATTATCCAACCAGTGCCCTTCAATAGGAATGGATTCTTTTTCGTATTTATTGTTTACAGTCCAGTTATCTTTTTCCTCCTGCAAAACCTCCCCCACTATGCTGTCAAGCCATTGATCTTCTTTCTCTTGCTGCTGTTCAATACTTTGCTCTTCAAAAGAAAAATCCTCCGATTCCAAGTCTTGTTCAGGGCCCTCCACCACTTCGAGCAAAGGGTTTTCCATCAATTCATTATTAATGTATTCGAGCAGTTCAGGCAGAGCAAGCTGCATAATTTCCAGCGCTTGATAAATTTGAGGAGAAAGAATAAGCTTATTGGTTTGTTCAATAATTAATCCTAAGCCATTAGCCAAAACTATTCCCTCCTATTCTCTGTCTGAATTTTTTCTGCAATTTCTTCTATGCGCCGCAAACG
>JAAYMU010000011.1 GCA_012521215.1 Peptococcaceae bacterium
AAGTTTCCCCGAAAATCGTCCGTAATTTCCACCGGGAACTCATTGAATATATCCTTTAGAATTGGTTTCAGGGTATGTTCATAACCTGAAACTCCCCAGGCCGGTGATAACTGCGTAATTAACTCCTGAGCCAATTGGTGAGAGTTTTTGTACAAGTTCATCATCCTTCCGAATTCTTGCCATAACTTTTACTTGCCCTAACTTTTTTAGGTTATACTTACTAATTTTCATATCCTTTTTACATGGGACTAAATTCTACTTTGACCGTCTCTCCTTTGTTGATAACTTTCCCCGCTTGAGGGAATTGATTAGTTGCCAGGCCGGATCCGCTAAATTCATAACGTAGCTCGTTTTCTCCCAGTTTTTGGCCCGCCTGTCTCATTGTCAATCCCAAAACATTTGGTACAACAACTTCCCCTTTACCGGGTGTCCCTTCAGGAGTAATAGTTTCTTCCTGACTTTGATTAACTGGGTTTAAATCTTCTAATTGGGATATGTCATTGGGAGTTTGGGCTGATACCGGTATGCCATAGTACTGCAATGCTCCTTCAATAATAGCTTTAACACTGGGTCCGGCTTGAGTGCCGCCCTGGCGTATGCCCTCGGTAGGTGTATCAACGATAACCAAGACAGCAATCTTTGGGTTGTCGGCCGGCGCATAACCTACAAAAGAGGCAATAAAGTCCGTGCTGGAATAACGTCCCGTTTGAGAATCAATTTTCTGGGCAGTCCCGGTCTTTCCGGCAACTTTAACCCCGGGGATTTTAGCGCTGCCACCTGTTCCGCTTTCTACGACCTCAACCAGAATATCGGTCATGGTTTTACTGGTAGTTGGCGACAAAACCTTTCTGACAACTTTAGGCGTATGGGTTACAATTGTTTGCTTATCCTGATCCGTTATTTCTTCCACTATAAAAGGCTGCATGAGGTTGCCGCCATTAGCAACCGCACTTATAGCCGTTAACATCTGGATAGGAGTTACCAGATTAGCCTGACCAAAGGACATAGTGGCCAATTCCAAGGCCTTGACAATTTTCTGGTCGATAAGCAATCCTTGTTCTTCCCCGGCCAGATCAATTTTCGTTTTGCTGCCGAAACCAAATGATTTTAAATAAGTATAAAAAGTCTCTTTGCCCATGGCTTCGCCTACCTGGGCCAAAACAACATTAGAGGAAAGCTGCATGCCCTCGGTAAAAGATATCAAGCCATGGGATCTGTAATAGGAATCCCAGTTAGTGATCCTTCTGGAACCAACAATAATATAACCAGGATCATTAAACTTTTTTTCAGGTGTTACAATTCCCTCCTCCAGGGCTGCTGCTCCGGTAATTATCTTAAATGTGGACCCGGGTTCATAGATCATACTAATAGCCAGATTTTTTCGTTGTTCCTCTTTAGTCTGACTATAATCGTTAGGATCGAAAGTAGGTCTCGATCCCATTCCTAATATTTTTCCAGTCATGGGGTCCATCGCTAAAATAACCGCCCTGGCGGGTTTACCGTTAAGCATAATTCTATCCAGTTCCTGTTCTACGAGATGTTGGATAGTTGGATCTAAAGTAAGCTTTAAGTTAAAGCCGGTTTGCACATTATTTTGTAGGGAGTTAGGATTGCTCTCTGCTGTCTCTCCACTCTCTGCTGTTTCTTCATTTGTTGTTTTTAATTCTATTTCCCCGTTGAGTTCTTTATTGTAATAATATTCCAATCCTTCTACCCCGTCTCCGGCCATATTAACTATGCCCAAAATAGAAGCTCCCATAGTGCCGGCCGGGTAAACCCTCTTATAGGTATCCGTAAAGCCTACTCCCGGAATTTTTAACTCTTCAATCTTATTAGTTTTATCGAGATCTGCCTGCCGGGCCAGACTGACCCAGGAGGAGTTTTGAGAAAGCAAATTCAGAATATCTTGACTGTCCTTATTCAGGATAGCAGCCAGTTTTTCCGCTATTTCTTTCTTTTTGGCGGTTAATTCCTCATCCGTCATATTTTTATTGTTTTTCATTAAAGAAGCGGTCAGGGTTTTCGGGTCGGCAAAAACATCCCGGGTGGGTACACTTTTGGCTAGGATGTTACCTTGGGAATCAACAATCATTCCTCTTTCGTAAAGCATTACGGGTTGATTACTGTTATGCAACATAGCAGCCCTGGCTCTAAGCTCCGGGGCAAAGATAACCTGCAAATAAAAAAGTCTGCCTAAAATTAATATAGAAGTGATGGCCAACACAAAATAAACAAAAATCTCTCTGCCTGAAAATTTTCTTTGTTTAGCCATGATTATGTTCCTCTCTGCTGATGTCGTTTTCTATATTTTAGCATAGAATGAAAATTTATTATGTAGTAATTAATATTATATAGCTCACAAAATCTTAACTATCGATGGCAATCGCGAAATCAACACCACCTTGCTAAGATCTGTGAGCTTAATATTAATTTCCCCGCATCTTGCAAAAGGATGCTAGAAATTTTTTCTTAAAGAGTTTTGATTGATTATTATATAATGCGGGGCCAACTCATATTGAGTCAGCCCCAGGTGTAAATTTATGAACAGCAATAAGGAGGAATAAAGAGTCTCTCACCGGGATAAATAAGATCAGGATTTCCAAGGTGATTGTAACCAGCCAACGTACGCCAATCTATACCGTATTTCTGGGCAATTTTATAGACCGTATCTCCTTTTTGGACTACATAAACTTCAGGGCAGACCCTCTCCGTATCCATGCCTACATGTTCCATGCCCGGTCCGTAATAACCCATTGGTTCCGTTCCATAGCCCATCGGGGGCATATCAGAACACATCATACCATCAGGATTATATTGGGGAGCATAGCCCATATCGGACATTTGGTCCATAAATCCGGGTTGTTGCTTTTTTCCAAAAAACATTTCCATACCTCCTTTTTTCTAATATGGTATGGAATATTACCTTGATCAGTGTCTGTACATGGTAATATATGTATCTATTATTTTTATTTTTATATTTTTAGCTTTGAGCAGATAAATATTTTTCAACCTGAACAGCAGCCAAGGCCCCGTCACCTACCGCCGTGGCTACTTGTCTTAAAGGGGTATTACGAATATCACCGGCGGCATAGACCCCTTCCACATTCGTTCTCAGCAATTCGTCAGTTATAATATATCCCTTTTCATCTGTTTGGCAATAGGCAGCTGCAAATTTAGTATTGGGCTTAGTGCCTAGATAAACAAAAACTCCATCAATCGCCAGATTGTATTTTTCATTAGTCTTAACATGGCGCAACAATAAATTTTCAACCTTATCCTGTCCCTGGATTTCTTCGACAACACTTTCCGAAATAAATTTTATTTTGGGATTGTTTCTGGCTTTTTCCAGCGTTGTCTGAGCGGCCCGAAATTGATTTCGCGGGTTAATAATAGTTACCTCAGAAGCTAATTTGGATAAATATTCTGCTTCTTCTAGAGCCGGATTTCCCCCGCCCACTACCGCTACTTTTTTATCCTTGAAAAATGCTCCGTCACAAGTAGCACAATAAGATACCCCGCGGCCTTGAAAAACATCTTCACCCTTGGCACCTATAGTTCTGGGTTGGGAGCCGGCCGCAATAATAACCGCCCTGCATTCTATGGTCCGCTCATTAGTGTGGACTTTTTTTATTTTTTCTGCTAAATCCATGTTGGTTACCTGTTCAAAGATAAATTCTGCTCCTAGATTCATAGCCTGCTGGTAAAAGGCGTTGGCCAGTTCGAAGCCTGAAATACCTTGAGGAAACCCGGGATAATTATCGATTTTCTCCGCAGTAGCAGCCTGACCTCCGGGCATCATGGATTCCAAAACCACGGTTTTCAAGCCTCCTCGTGCCGCATAGATTGCCGCTGTAAGCCCAGCTGGACCTCCGCCGATAATTGCCAAATCATACATGGTAAATACCAGCCTTTCTGTTCAGTTTTTTAAAGTGATTTTTGTTATTTTTCTGTTATTATTTTTCCGCTATTATCTTAAAGTATTAAAAGTAGGTAAATTATAGGTAAATAAAGTATATCTTATTTTATTAATTTTTCCAATGAAATCGGAAGGATTTAAACCTTAGATAAAGAATACTATATATTCACATAATATTTTTTTACGTTTTACATATATTAACAATATTACATCTATTAACTATACTAACTTCCCGGGTAGACTTTAGGTAGGAAGTTAGAACTATTTTTCTACTTAAAATATAGATTCTAATAATTATTTTCTACGAATATAGACTAGGGGGGTACTTCTTTGAAATCATTTTACAAAATTCTTATTTTATTTGTTATTGTTATTGCCATTCTGGCAACCATAAGCGGCCTATTCGAAGACTGGCTGTGGTTTAAAGACCTAGGATACGATACCCTTTTCTGGACTCCGATTTTAAGTAAAGTCTTTATTCAATTAATCAACGGTACTATACTGTTTATCATTATCGCCGGTACTCTTTTTTCCGGCAGACATGCTTTTACCACTTTTTATAATGAGAGTTTTAGGAAAAGAATCCGGCTGGTAGAGGAAGTAAACCGTCCGGCACAAACCTTAAGCCAACGTAAAGTTACCATTGGTCTGTTAATTATTTCAGCCATCATCAGTTTTCTGGTAAGCTTTATTGTAGGCTTTACAAGCTGGCTGGATGTGCTCGCTTTCATAAAATCCTCATCTTTTAATTATGCCGATCCTCTATTTAATAAGGATATAGGTTTTTATGTCTTTAAACTGCCGTTTTTATATACTATTTATAATGCTTTTTTCCCTCCTATTCTTATCCTCACGCTGTTTACCGCTGCTTTCTACGGCGTGACCCAAGTTATCAAAATAAACTCCTTCCGTTTCTGGCGCAAAGATGCGATTACCTTCAATGCTACAGCCAGAAGACACTTAGGCATTCTTTTAGCCTTAATCTTTGCTCTGAAAGCTTTTGGCTACTATCTTGATTCTTTCAGCCTAGTTTATTCTCAAACCGGACACGTTTCCGGGGCCGGTTTTACGGAAGTGCATATTTCACTCCCGATATTGAGAATTTTAATGGTTATTAGCATTATCGGTTTTATATTTGCTTTAGCCGGGCTTGTAATCAGAGATGCCCGCCTGCTTACCGTACCCATTCCGCTATTGTTGTTTTTCGCTATTGTTGTTTACGGGACTTTACCGCCTGCTGTTCAATCTTTGATTGTTGTCCCTAACGAATTGCAAAAGGAATCTCCCTACATTGCTAACGAGATAAAACTTACCAGATTCGCTTACGGTCTGGATAAAATAAAAGAACAGAACTATTCCGGAACCGAACCTTTAACTGCCAAAGATTTAGAGGAGGCTCTGCCCACCTTACAGAACGTCAGACTAAATGATCCACGACCAATGAAGCAAGTTTATACTCAAAAACAAGGTATCCGCCAGTACTACAAATTCAACGATATTGACATTGACCGCTATATGGTTGATGGTGTTTACCGACAGGTCTTGTTATCGCCGCGTGAAATTAACATTCCGGATTTACAAGCCACCGCTCAGACCTTTGTTAATACTCGTTTAAAATATACCCACGGCTTTGGATTAACCGCTTCCTTTGCCAATGAAGTTACCTCCAACGGCCTTCCGGCCTTTGCTGTTAACAATATCCCCCCTGAAACCAAGTTTCCGGACTTAGCCATTACTGAACCCCGCATCTACTTTGGCGAACTAACTAACGACTGGGTTGTGGTTAATACCAAATATAAAGAGTTTGACTATCCTATTGGCAATGAGAATGCAGAAAACAGTTATGCGGGCCAAACAGGGATTGCTTTTACTCCTATTAATAAATTTATGCTTTCTCTGCACAGAGCAACCCCAAGGTTTTATCTTTCCAGAGAAATCACTTCCGAAAGTAAACTCCTTCTCCACCGCAATATCAACGACCGTATTAAAAAGCTGACTCCTTTTATCAGTTACGACGCTGACCCTTACGCTGTAATCGACGAGGGAAGGATTAAGTGGATTATGGACGGCTATACAACAGCCAGTACCATACCTTACTCCAGCCGATATCCTAACCAAAACTTCAACTATATCCGCAACTCCGTTAAAGCTGTGATAGACGCCTACCACGGCACAGTCGATTTCTATATCGTTGATCCCAATGACCCCATTCTGGAAACTTACAGCAAAATATTCCCCGGTGTGTTTAAGGATATTACTGCTATGCCCGATTCGCTTAAGGCTCACCTGCGTTATCCGGAGGCACTATTCAAAATTCAATGCGAAATGCTCAACACTTTCCATATGACCAATGTGCGAAGCTTCTACAATAAAGAAGATGCTTGGGCTATAGCCAGGGAAGTATATGAGGGTACACCTATAAAAATGGAACCTTACTTTTTGGTTATGCACCTTCCGGGAGAAGCAAAAGAGGAATTTGTACTGATTCAGCCCTTTACCCCCGCTTCCAGCGAAAGTAATACCCGTAACAACCTTATTGCTTGGCTGGCAGCCAGAATGGACGGGGAACACTATGGAGAACTGGTTTTATATAAATTCCCTAAAAACATTGAAATCGACGGGCCCTTCCAAATAGAATCCCGTATCGACCAAAATCCGGATATAGCCCGTCAACTGGCCTTATGGAATCAACAAGGCTCCAGTGTTATCCGCGGCAATCTGTTGGTTCTTCCTATTGCCGGTAATCTACTCTATGTAGAACCCCTATACCTGCAATCCAGAACCAGTGGCAGTATACCTGAAATGAAAAGGGTTATCGTCGCTTTTGAGGACAAAATTGTGATGGAAAATAGTTTTGATGAATGTCTGATTAAAATTTTTGGCAAAGACGCTCCTACCATTAAGCATACCACTGATGAAACAGATCCTATAATTGAACGGCCTGACGACCAGCTTCCCTCTAAGGAACCAACAGGAGAGGTCGATGCTACAGATCTTGTCGATCAAATTGATCAAATCCGTCGAATACTTGATTCTCTGGAAGAGCAACTAACTAAGCTTACCGGGGGAAATATCGATACCGATCTATCAACTGATATTACACCGATCGAAGATGACACTGCCCCCGACAATACCGATGATTTCCAATTCTAATAATCGGGTAGGAGGCCACTCATTATTTGAGTGGCCGACCTCCCAGTCGAGTAGCAAAGAGGAGTTTCACCTCAATGCTCTCACGGAACCGTACGTGAACCTCTCGGTTCATACGGCTCTTATCA
>JAAYMU010000113.1 GCA_012521215.1 Peptococcaceae bacterium
GATCCATTTCTTCGATGGTGCTGTGTTTATGAAGTTCTTTGTAAAGCTTCGGTTCTTGTAATTCGATTTCGTATATTTCATCCGGTAATTTTTCCGGTAAATCCAAACATTCAGCTTTTGTTACTCGATAGCAATATTGGTTAATAATGTCTTGTAGTTCGTCCACATTGATATATCTATAAGGTTTCCACCATTGATTGAGGATGCAATATTTATCTTGAAATTTGCTATATGTTCCAAATATATCACTTGCTACTCTACCTCTCACTACTGTTGGTTTGAGGAAAGCGTACTGCGCCCATATATTTTCCAGCTGCCCGTTACCTATAGGTGTACCTGTTAGAATGTACCTATATTTTGCTCCTAGTGATAGCTTCAATAAGAAGCTTGATCTCTTACTGGTGCGATTTTTTATGAAGTGGCTTTCGTCTAGGACTATACAATCCCATTGACGGTCGTATCCTTTTCCTTTTCTCCACACGCTGTCGTAATTGATTACCGTTATTAAGTTTTCAAGGATCATTCTGTCTGCTGGCTCAAATAAAGCCATATCCCGATGCCATGCTCCCATAGTAGCCTTTGGAGTGACTATGAGAGCGTTTTTAATTTTGCCTTCTTTACTGAGTTCGAACAATCTACAGAGAGTAGGTAATGTTTTTCCGCAACCTTGTTCCATGAATAATGCAAAGCTATTATTGAGTCTCATATATTGCAAAGCTAATTTTTGATGTCGATACAGGGTTACCATCTGCATCACTTCCTTTTAAAAGTACGTGTTAGTTTATTTCTTCCTCTATTTTCAATTGTACTTCTTGAACTCCGAACTCCAGGGCTTCTTGGTGTGAATCAAAATAGACATCAATCCTATTTCCTCGGATAGCTCCACCTCTGTCCTGTACCACTCTGGACCCAATGCCTTTAATCTCAACCTTTGTTCCTCTGGGTAGTACATTCCAATCAGCAGCTATTGTTATGCCTTCTTGTGCTATCTCTCCGCTAGCTGTATATACAACTCCGTTGGGTCTGTTTTTAGCCCATTTACCGCAACATTTTTCGCATGGACAATATGCTGTGGCGATAAAAGTCATCCAGCGTTCTTCGCTTTTGAGATCGGATTCGATTGTGTCATACTGATTTAGCAAAGCGAGTGCTGTGGGTTTTGATTCTCGCTCCTGGAAATTGGGTGCTTGCTGCTTAATCTCTCTATTTGGTTGTTTTTGACTAAATGCTTTTCCTGCAATAAAACCCGAAACAAAAGATGTGAGCATTAATAATGTTAGTACGATTATAAACCGCTTAACGTTTACTTTCATTAGTTTCAACCCCTCTATCCAAGAGTTTTAACCATTTCTCAAATCGTTTGAGATTATCTGGATTTTTATAAAACTCTTTTACGCATTGTGCTATCATTTGTCACACCTACGTCCCTTTTGTTCCCATTTTTTCCTCATAATCATGTAAAATAAGCAGAGATGTGTCGAGCACGAGTGTTACTTTGTTGCCTTTTCGGCGTTTGTTTAGAATAGCACTTAATTCAGTTTTGTCTGTTTTCACTCCATGTTCTAGTAAGCGATTGATCAACCAACCTTGGGTTAAAGTATTTCGAAAAAGCATTTCTTTGATTTGTAAGCATTTGTCCTCCAAACCCTCAAC
>JAAYMU010000114.1 GCA_012521215.1 Peptococcaceae bacterium
AAGGGTTAGTTTTCCTTTTCCAGCCAACGGAGTAACCTCAATAGTTAACACATCCCCGCCGACCTCAGTATAAGCTAAGCCCACAGCCGCACCAATTTCCGGCTCAGCTCCAACTTTTTCATAATGAAAACGCGGAGCCCCCAGAAAATCCTCTATATCTTCGGGAGTGAGCGTTCGGGGCTGCCATTCCTCTTTAACAATGCGTACCGCTACTTTGCGCATCACATTGGCAATTTCTCTCTCCAGATTGCGAACGCCGGATTCTCTGGTATACCCTCGAACTATCTTTAGAATCCCTTCTTTATCCAATTTAACATTATCCTCGGTCAGACCGTGGAACTTCATTTGTTTAGGCAAAAGATGCCTCAAACCAATATTAACTTTTTCATCCTCAGTATAGCCGCTGAGATGGATAATCTCCATCCTGTCATAAAGGGGCCGCGGAATATTCTCCGCGTAATTGGCCGTCATAATAAACAATACCTTGGATAAATCAAAAGGAAGTTCCAGATAATGATCGGAAAAATTATGGTTCTGTTCCGGGTCTAATACTTCCAGCAAAGCCGAGGCGGGATCTCCCCTAAAGTCGGAAGCTAATTTATCTATCTCATCGAAAAGAAAGACGGGATTTTTGGTTCCTGCTTTGCGGATTCCTTGAATAACCCTACCCGGTAAAGCTCCAATATATGTTCTGCGATGTCCTCGAATTTCGGCTTCATCTCGCACACCGCCTAAAGACATTCTGACAAACTGCCGGTTCAAAGCCCTGGCTACGGATTTAGCAAGGGAAGTTTTGCCTACACCCGGAGGCCCAATAAAACAGAGAATCGGACTGCGCATTTCAGTAGTTAATTTGCGAATAGACAGAAACTCTAAGATTCTCTCTTTTACTTTCTCCAGGCCATAATGATCTTCTTCCAAAATAGCCTCCGCTTTTGGAATATCTATTACATCTTTACTCTCTTTCTTCCAGGGCAAAGCCAGAATCCAATCCAAATAAGTCCGGACCACAGTTCCCTCAGCGGAAGCCGGCGGCATTTTATCCAGACGATCCAGCTCTTTAAGCGCTCTTTCCTTGGCTTCCTTGGTTAAATTTTCTTTTTCGATTTTTTCTTTATATTCTTCTATTTCAGCCTGTTTTTCATCTTTTTCCCCAAGCTCTTTTTGAATAGCTTTCATCTGCTCCCGCAGATAATACTCTTTCTGAGCTTTTTCCATTTGTTTGCGAACTCTAAGCCCAATACGTCTCTCCAGCTCTAGGATTTCAATTTCACGCATAATGAGCTCAGTCAGTTTTTCCAGCCGTTCACTTAAATCAATAGTACCCAGAACCGCTTGTTTATCTTCCACCCTAAGGTTTAAATGCGAAGCCATAAGGTCGGCGGCCCTTCCGGGCTCTCTGACGCCCAGAACCGTACCTACAGCCTCCGGTGAAATCTTTTTGCTAAGACGGGCATATTCCTCAAACTGATGAGTAAGGCTGCGAATCATATTCTCCATTTCAGGAGTAGCCCGTTTTTTATCAGTAATTTCAATAACCCGGCCTTTAAAATACGGTTCTTCGGCCAAGAATTCTTCAATCTGACCCCGGCAAATTCCTTCAACCAGTACTCTTAATGTTCCTCCTGGCAAACGAAGCAATTGTTTGATTTCAGCTATGGTACCCACCGTATACAAATCGTCGGCAACGGGAGTATCAACCTCAGCATCCTTTTGGGATAAGAGAAGAATTTGTCGGTCATTTAGCATCGCTTCTTCAATGGCGGCTATAGACCGTTCTCTGCCGACATCAAGGTGGATGACCATATAAGGAAAAACAAGAATTCCTCTAAGCGGAAGGATTGGAATTTCTCTTATGTTCATAATTAAGATCTCCCCTCAAGACTTGTCGGTGCTTTATTTTAACATGTTTTACCTTGCTCAGGCAAATTTGCAACCGGTAATTTAATCTTCTTTAAAACTTTATGCAGAGCTACATCACTTTCTGTTAGGGAAACTTTTACCGTTTCTCTTTCTTTTTCCGGTAACAAAGCATTGGCTATAACTTCCGTAAGAGTATCCACAGGAATAATCTGCGTGTCATTATCCAGATACTTATAACGCACCTGCCAATTTTCCCTGGGTATAAAAACTTTTTTACAGCCGGCCTGGACAGCTGCTTCAATTTTAGCCGAAACTCCGCCCACCGGTTTTACTTTACCCCGGATAGATAATTCACCGGTCATAGCTACAGTATTGTCCACTTTCAGCTTTTTTATTGCAGAAAAAACTGCAGTGGCCATAGCCGTTCCGGCTGAGGGGCCATCCATAGGAATTCCTCCGGGGAAATTAACATGGATATCATAGTTGCGCGGTTCGATATTTAGCTCCCGGCGCAAAACCGTCAACACATTTTCCAGCGAGGAACGAGCCATGCTCTTGCGGCGAATTTTTCGCCCCCCATAGCCGGATTCTTCTTCCTCCACAATCCCGGTGACAAATAATTCCCCTTTCATCGCTTCAGCGGGATAAGCCGTCACCTCGATTTCCAATAACATTCCCAGATTGGCCCCATAAACCGCAAGGCCGTTCACTAACCCTATTTGCGGTACAGGCGGGATTTTCTTTTCCGGCCGCGGCGCATATTGCCCGGTAGTTACTACCCATTCTATAATCTCCTCTTTTATTTCGGAGTGCCCCTCATTTTGGGCTACGCCGGCTGCCAGTTGAATAATATTGACAGCCTCCCGACCGTTGGTGGCGTATTTTTTTATTACTTCCAAAGCGCTCTCTGTAATTTTCATGTTAACTTTTTCCGCGGCATTAAGTGCTATAACCCTAATCTCATCGGGAAGAAGGGAACGAAAGAAAATCTCCATACAGCGGGAACGCACGGCCGGAGGTATTTCCTCCGGACTGCGGGTTGTGGCCCCGATCAATCTAAAGTCAGCCGGCAAGCCGTTTTGGAAAATATCATGAATATGCTCAGGGATATTCGTATCCTCAGAGCTATAATAAGAACTTTCTAACATCACTTTTCTGTCTTCCAGAACTTTTAAAAGCTTATTGATTTGGATGGGATGTAGTTCTCCTATCTCGTCAATAAACAAAACTCCACCGTGAGCTTTGGTTACCGCTCCCATTTTAGGTTGAGGGATTCCGGCCATACCCATAGCTCCTGCCCCTTGGTAAATAGGATCATGCACGGATCCTATTAAAGGGTCGGCAATTCCTCTTTCATCGAATCTGGCCGTGGCTCCGTCAATCTCGATGAATTTCGCATCAGGCCTAAAAGGAGAAGCCGGATTTTTTTTAGCTTCATCCAACACCAACCTGGCAGCAGCGGTTTTTCCTACCCCAGGCGGCCCGTAAATAAGAACATGCTGAGGGTTGGGCCCGCATAAAGCCGCTTTTAAAGCCTTAAGTCCTTCAGTCTGTCCAATAATGTCCTGTAAAACAGACGGTCTGGTTTTTTCCGCCAGAGGTACAGAAAGAGAGATTTTCCTCATATTATCCAGCTTTTCTTTTTGTTTTAAAGACTCCCTTTCTACCGAATATTTGGTAGAATACTGCTGTCTCAGCAAATTCCAAAAATACATTCCTATAATCAACACAAAGAGGAGCTGAACAACAATCAACATCCCGCCTAGACTTTCCATAAGGTCCCTCCTGCAAAAAAATTCTTTACCTAGTATTTACAGGTCAAGGAATTTCAAAACATTTTTTTAAAATATGCTATGATAGTAGAGAAAAAACAGAATACTACACTTAGGAGTGGTTTATTTGTCCGAAAGTAACACCCATCGTTTAACCCTAAACGATAAAGAAATAATCCTCATCGGCACCGCCCATGTGTCCAGACAAAGTGCGGAAGAAGTAAAAAAAGTTATTGAGGAAGAAAAACCGGACACCGTTTGTCTTGAATTATGCGATTCCCGTTACAAAACTATTACGGAAAGCGATAAATGGAAAAATACAGACATCTTTAAAATTATTAAACAAAAAAAAGCATTGATTCTGCTTATCAATCTGGTTTTATCCTCTTATCAAAAAAGGCTGGCTAAACAGTTTGGGATTAATCCCGGGCAAGAAATGATTCAGGGCATTACTTCAGCCAAGGAAATTGGGGCCGAAATTTACTTGGCCGATCGAGATATCCAAACTACTCTGCGGCGCTTATGGCAAGGAGTAGGCCTATGGGGAAAAATCAAGCTCCTTTTTCAATTAATCCTCGGAATGTTAATCGATGAAGAAATAACCGAAGAGGAGCTGGAAAAAATGAAATCCCAGGATATTCTGACTTCCACTCTGAATGAATTAGCCGATTCCTTTCCCCAATTTAAAGCGATCTTAATCGACGAGCGGGATCAGTACCTGGCCCAAAAAATCAAAGAAGCCCCCGGAAAGAAAATCGTTGCCGTCCTAGGAGCCGGTCATATACCGGGAGTCAAGACCGAATTGTTTAAAGAACATGACTTGGACAACCTTAAGCGCCTCAAACCGGTTTCTCTTAGATTTAAAATATTGGGCTGGTCCATCCCCGCCATAATTTTAATCCTGATTATCGCTACTTTCTCGGTGGACAAAACCGCGGGTACAAACCAGATTCTAAGCTGGATTATTTGGAATGGATCCTTAGCCGGCCTGGGAACTTTACTGGCCTTTGGTCATCCACTTTCCATCCTGGTCGCTTTTTGCGTTTCTCCTATCAGTTCCTTAAGCCCCCTTCTTGCCGCCGGCTGGTTTGCCGGGCTCACGGAAGCTTACATTAGGAAACCCAACGTTCAGGACTTTGAAAACATAGCCGAGGATATTCATACCCTTAAAGGCTTTTGGCGAAACAAAGTCACCCATATCCTGTTGGTTGTTGTTCTGGCCAATATAGGTAGTTCCCTAGGAACCGTTATCGCCGGCCTCGATATCGTCAAACATTTCCTTAACA
>JAAYMU010000115.1 GCA_012521215.1 Peptococcaceae bacterium
CTTCTTTCATACTTTTTTGGTTTCCCAATCAAAAAGTTTATGGGAACGAGCTTTTTTTCCTTTTTAAATGACCATTTTTGCGGGTTTTTCGTGACCATTTATGTCGATTTTATCATGGCCATTAACATTTTTTTCCTGCTACTTACCCCAACATTTATTATAGAACCTTTTATTTTATCAATTGGGGGCTGGACGTCACTTAAAAACCTCGTAAATATTACAGAACTATGTATGTAATAACCCCCCCAGGGAGTTAGGTTCCTGGGGTTTTCAGTCTTTACTGTTATTGTTTAGGTACTCGGCTTTGGGAGCTTGTGAGTATAAAAAAGTTGGCAGAAATAACGTAGCCCGGGGGATGGTGCCCGAGCTGTTTTATTTTATTTATTCTAAGTATTTAAGCATCTGAACATAATAGTCTGCAGTTTCGATACCTTTTTCGCCTCGATTTAAAAATCTTTTGCCGACGTTATAAAAACCATTTGATGAATAGAATTCTATAAGTTTATCAATATCTTCACATTCTAAAAATACAAATTTTCCTCCCATATCCTTTTGTATTTGCTTTACTTTATCTAATGCCATTTTCAATAGTTCATCCCCAGTAATCAGTTTATTATATTCGTTCGTAAAGTTTTTCCCAAGCTGGGCAATTAATAGGGTAGATAACATATAGCCGGAATCATACGGAGTTGCGAAGCGTTTAATTCGTCTTCGGTAATTATAGTTTAGCGCTCGTTTTGAAATATGTATGGTTTTATTCGACAGCGCAAAATATCCTATGAGCACAGGTACTTCTCTTAAGTCTGTAAAAACTAAATGAGTTGCTGCAATTCCTTGTTTTGCAAATTCGATGGCTTTGTTTTTCAAAAAATATTCAATATCAGCGTTTTTGGGACATAAATAAGAAGAGAGGATATTTTTTGTTTCTTCCTCTCCAAGTTCCGCAATCATGTCTTTAAGGTTTACTTGGTAATAAGCCATTAGTTTCCTTCAATTTTACCAAATAATTTTTTAATGCTTTCGCCTTTTACTTCTTGAACACGCTTAGATAAAATAACGTCTTTTGTAGGTATTTTCTCAGCATTTTCCAGAGCTTTAACAAAGTTACGGCCTAAACTTTTTCTCTTAATTCGGACATCATTAAAAATGCTGCTTGTCGACATAAAAATCTGCCTTTCAAAATAATTGTTTTTTTGATCTATAGTATGCCGCTAGACTATAAAATATAGTCAATTTCAGAAATATTTTTTAAAATACAAAAAAGCCCTACATTAGTATGCTTTCAAAATTATTACTGTAGCGGCATGATAGGTTCAGTTATTGGAATCCAATCACTTATTACAATCCAGATACTAACATTATATGAGCGACAGACAAATGAGTCAATTAAAATTGGCAACAAAGTTATCATTTGTTGCAACTTTTTGCTCATTTTTGCATACTTTTATACTGTTTTACTACATATTTACCAACTAAATCCTCAGTGCTTGTAACATATTTTGGACAAAGCATATACTATCATTGGGTGTTGAAATAATGGCCATTTGGGCAGATCCCCGGCAAGAAAAAAAGAGAAGGCCGGGGTTCTGCTTATGTTTGTATATCAGTGCTTATCATATCAATTTCATTCCCAAAGTAGTGCAATTAGTGGAGCAAGTGGCAAAGAACATTGCCAGTGGAAGTCAGAATTAAAACTCTCGACGAGGGGCATGGGAAATGCCCCGAGACACAAATAATGCCTTCAACAATTCCGATTGGGAACGCCAAGGGCTTTTATACTGGGTATAGATGGGTATAGTTGGTTTATATTTAAAACACCCGATCGATAATGCTAAAACTTGTTTGGTGACATTTGTTTTTGTTTGGTTTTATTTGTTGACATTCATTTATTTTAATAGTATAATTTGAAACAAGTATGAATAACAGATCACTCTGAGCTGGATTGTCTAAGGTGTAAGATCACTATGACTTCCAGCCTGAGCAATCATCGAAGTAAAGCTCACAGGGTTATGCTGGAAACGGCAGGGCCTTCCGTTTTGAAAAGGAGAGATCGAATAGCTTTTGTGTTGTCTTTGAACTTGTTTTGGGCAACGAATGGTAATTTGGGCCTCTGCTTTTGAGCAGAGGTATTTTCATTAGTAGGGTAGAGGAAAATGAAACGAATCAACAAAAACAATATTATAGTCGGTAGTCTTGGAATTTTGCTTATATTGACGATTATCATTTCCTTTCAGCTTGGACGCTATCCTATTCCTACTAAAGACCTGCTGGGAGTTTTATTGTCGAAGATTTATCCCCTAGAGCAATTTTGGTCGGATCGGATGGAAACAGTTTTTTTTAACATACGCCTACCCCGCATTATTCTGGCTTGCTTGGTGGGTTGTTGTCTATCTGCGGCAGGTGCAGCCTATCAGGGTGTTTTTCAAAATCCCATGGCGGCTCCGGATATACTGGGCGCTTCCGCCGGGGCGGCCTTTGGTGCCGCCCTGGCAATCTATCTGTATGGAAGCAGCTATATGATCACAATAAGTGCTTTTTGCTTTAGCCTTCTAACTGTTGCATTAGTGTTTTTCATCAGCAAGAGAGTCAGAGGTAAAAGCATCCTGGGATTGATTTTGGCGGGCATTATGATTAGTTCTCTTTTTTCTGCAAGTACCTCTTTTATCAAATTGGTCGCCGACCCTAATGACCAGCTCCCGGCTATTACTTATTGGCTGATGGGCAGTTTGGCCGGGGCGAAACTCTCCGATATTCAATTTGTTTTCATGCCCATGTTTCTGGGGCTGATTCCTTTACTTCTTTTAAGGTGGCGGCTGAATGTTCTTACTATGGGAGACGATGAGGCCAGGACAATGGGGGTCAATGCCAATCAAATTCGCTTAATAGTGATTATTTGCGCGACCTTGATCACTGCAGCCAGCGTATCTGTCAGCGGGATGATTGGCTGGGTAGGCTTGGTCATTCCCCATTTGGCGAGAAAATTGGTTGGCAATAATTACAATCATCTAATGCCTTCTTCTATGTTGTTTGGTGCTGTTTTTTTACTGCTTGTGGATAATGTCTCCAGAAATCTATTGACCACGGAGATCCCTTTGGGAATCCTGACAGCCTTTATTGGGGCTCCTTTTTTCATCTACCTGATTACCAGAAAGGGGGAGAGTTATTGAGTATTGAGGTTTCCAATCTAAGTTTCAGCTATGGTGAACGTTCTGTCCTCGATAATATCAACTTCACGGCTTACGACAACCAATTGCTTTCTGTTTTAGGCCCTAACGGTGTGGGCAAAAGTACTTTGTTCCGCTGTATCCTTGGCCTACTCCATGGGTATAAGGGGCAAATACGACTCAACGGCATAGATATTAAGAGTCTTAGTATCAAAGAAATAGCTAAGCTGATAGCCTATATTCCTCAATCCCATTATCCGTCCTTTAATTTCAGTGTTTTTGATATGGTTCTCATGGGGACGACCGTCCAGCTATCTTATTTTTCCAGTCCCGGCCTACAGCAACGGATGCTCGTCGAGTCGGCGTTAGACAGGCTGGGGATAATCCATCTGAAACACAGGGGCTATACCCAAATAAGCGGGGGAGAACGGCAGCTTGTCTTGATGGCCCGGGCCTTGGTGCAAAAGGCTAAGATTCTTATTCTGGATGAACCAACGGCAAACCTTGATTTCGGCAATCAGATCCTGGTACTGACCCAGATGAAATCCCTGGCCCGAGAGGGCTATACCGTCATCCAATCCACCCATAATCCGGAACAAACTTTCCTGTTTTCGGATACGGTAATGGCTATGAAGGGGGGCAGAGTTTTAGCCTGTGGCACTCCCGGCAAAATTTTCACGAAAGATCTAATTCAAAATCTTTATGGAGTGGAAGTAGAGATGCAGAGTCTTTATGAAGATAGAGCACGGGTTTGTATTCCCAAGAGCGTTATTGAAAGAGATTATAAACAACAATTATGTTCTTAATAAATTTTATTGATGCGAAAAAGGGAGGAATTTTCATGCATAAAAAGCTTATCGCTATACTGCTGGCAATGTGTTTGATAATGACCATGACAGTTGCCTGTAGCAATGCCAACAGCGGGGATAATCCCTCGGCCCAGTCTCCAGATGGGCAGTCAACCGTCAGCTTTACAGATTCTGCAGGAAGGCAAGTAGAGATTCCCGCCAAAATTACCCGTATTGCCCCTTCAGGCACGATGGCCCAAATGATAATTTTTGCTTTGGCCCCTGACTTGTTCGTAGGTTTGTCCACGGAATGGGCGCCTATTGCTAAGAAGTATATCGATGCTAAATACTACGAACTTCCGGTATTAGGACAGTTCTATGGCAAAGGCGATTTAAATCTGGAGGAGGTTGCCAGAGTAGATCCCCAAATCATTATTGATGTGGGAGAAGCAAAACCTTCCATTGCGGAGGATATGGACAGAATCATGAATCAAGTGGGTATTCCTACTGTCCATATTGAGGCAACCATAGAGACCATGCCCGAAACCTACAGAATGTTAGGCAAGCTTCTCGGCAGAGAACAGCAAGCCGAGGTTTTGGCTCAATACTGTGAAGAAATTTATACTAAGACTCAGGATATCATGAAAAATGTCGGTGAAGAAGGAAAGGTTGACCTGCTCTATTGCCTAGGACAGGAAGGCCTCAATGTACTGGCAAAAGATTCTTATCACACCGAGATTCTCGACCAGGTATGCAACAACGTAGCTGTGGTGGAGGATATCTCCAGTAAAGGTACGGGAAATCCCGTAGATATGGAGCAGATTGTTTTATGGGACCCTGAAGTTATTATTTTTGCCCCTGACAGTATTTATAGCACGGTAGCCGAAGATAAAGCCTGGCAGGAACTAAAAGCTATTAAAAATAACAATTATTACGAGATACCCAATGGCCCCTACAATTGGATGGGAAACCCACCTTCCGTGAACCGATACATGGGCATGATTTGGATCACCCAGTTACTATACCCGGAAATAGCTCAGTATGATGTTTATGAGGAGACGGCTAGATATTACGAGCTGTTTTATCACTGTAAACTGACCGCAGAACAATATAAAGAACTGGTGGCCAATTCCCTTCTTAAAAAATAGAGTAAATAAATAGTAGAGGAGTCGTAGCTGCCCCTATGCCATCAAATGTTTAAGCAAGCCTTCATTTCTGTTGACCAGCGCATGGAAAAAGTGGTGGGACTTTAAGGTTTTTCTTTGACTAAGCCTGTAGGTTTGCGTAAACCCATAACAGGTGATATATTACTTGAAAACCGTAATATTACTTCCTGACAGTATTTGATAAGCCTTGCTTACTCTTGGTAGCCGGTTTTCTTCAGGGTGAAAATATCATTAATGGTAAAATGGAAAGAAAAAACAGAGTCCCTTGGTATAAAAATCCAGAGACCAATTTAACCACAGGTCCATTGTCCGAAGACTTACTTGCGGAAAGAACGGCTAGTTTAAGATAAACAAAAAATACTTTCTGAAGGGGGAGAATAGGTGTCAGATCAAAATGATATTTTTTTAAAAAAAATCCCAAAAACATTTAGGGAATTAGTAGACAATAATGAATTAAGTGAACAAAAGTTAGATATTTCATGTTCAGTACTTACAGCCCAAGAGACTATAGGAGATCCGAAAAGAAAAGATTTCCCGATTCAAAAGGGTAAAGGAAAAATGATGCAGGCCCGTTTCGACAGTTCTTACGGCCAAGCCTTTACCGACATGCCCAATGCTTTTACAGGGAAATTAAAAGACTTAATTACGCTGTCGTTAAAGACTAATTACGAACGGGCGGTTTTTGTTTCCGGAATGAATGCGGTTTTGCGAGAGTTAAAAATGACCGATCGCACTGTACATTGTAAGGACGAGGGGCCCAAAAAATGCAGCATGGAACTGGCGAAAATGATCGCCGAAGAATACGGCCAACCTAAAATTGCCCTTTTTGGACTTCAACCGGCAATGGCTGAGGTTTTATCCCAAGAATTCGAATTAAGGATCTTTGACCTTGATCAAGACAATATCGGAAAAGAAAAATTCGGAATCTTGGTTGAAAATGGGCTCTGTGACATTGGAGAGGTTGAAAAATGGGCAGATCTTTTTTTAGTTACCGGAAGTACGCTTTGCAACGGGTCAATTGTTAACTTTCTTCCTCTTTCCAAACCGGTTGTTTATTTTGGTACAACAATCGCCGGTACCGCTTCTTTGCTAGGTTTAAAACGGTTTTGCCCACAGTCTTCTTGATATAGCTTTTCCATTTGACCGACTGCTCTTTTGGCTTTCGCAAGAAGTAGTTATTCGAGGAGGTTTTTTACGATGAATTTCAATCCGGATCTAGCTGTTACCAGAAAAGAAGCATTGGAGTTAATGATTGAGCACTGGCCGCTTCTGGCCGACACAGAGCTCATCCCTGTCAGCCAAGCCCTGGGACGGGTGACTGCCAGGGATGTTTATTCCAGGAATACAATGCCCGTCTGCCGCACATCCAGAATGGACGGCATCGCTGTTCGTTCGACCGATTTCGCAGACGGAATCCCAGATACGTCCAATTGGGTCAAAGGAAGGGAGTATGTTCAGGCCGATACCGGGGATGATTTTCCCGACGACTATGATACCGTTATTGCCGTGGAGAACATTTCTTTTGATAAAGAAGGAAAATTACGCTTTGCCGAAACCTTTTCATTTACTCCTGGAAGCGGGATTCGTCCCGAAGGCAGCGTGGTCAAAGAAGGGGATCTGCTGCTAAAGAGCCACGTACGTCTTACGCCGGTACACCTGGCTGTTTTGTTATTGGGCGGAATCTATCAGCTGGAAGTGGTAAAAAAACCAAAGGTGATTTATATTCCAACCGGCAACGAACTTGTGGCCGCCGGGGTAAAACCGGAGCGGGGACAAAATATTGAGGCCAATGGGCTCATGATTTCTTCACTTCTGCAACAGTGGGGAGCGGAAGCTGTTTGCTACCCTATTATTAAAGACAACCCCGCCCAGCTGGAATAGACCTTAGATATGGCCCTGGCCGCTGCGGATATGGTATTAATTAACGGCGGCTCTTCCAAAGGGGCAGAGGATTTTAACGCCCACCTCCTGCAAAAAAAAGCATCTTTTTTCCGCCACGGAATTAAAACAGCTCCCGGAAAACCGGTGGCCGTTGCCATTATTGACGGCAAGCCGGTTATCAATCTGCCGGGACCGACCATTGCCGCTTTCGTTGCCATGGATTGGTGCGTTAAGGGGTTGGTGCACCATTATTACGGAGTACCTGTCCCCGTGCGGCCTAAAATCAAAGCGCGGCTGACCAAGCCACTCAAGAAAACACCGGATTTTGAATATTATTTCAGGCTGGCCCTGGAAAAACAAGATGACGGTTATTTGGCTAGACCATTAAGAAATGAAAAAAGCCTTCCCCAATTGCTGCTGGAGGCCGATGCCCTATTGATTGCTCCTTTTGGAATCACAGAATATCAGGCGGGGGATGAGGTTGAAGTAGAAGTATTAAATGGATTGGAGAACCTATGATCATAAAAAAATAAATGATCTTGCCGGAGGGCGGGGGTAGAAAAACAAAAGGAGGGATTTGTATGGCTAGCGGTATTAACGGTATTGATAACGACCTTAACAGCATCATCCAGTATTTTGACGGTTTATGGCCAAAGAAAGATCAAAAGGGAAAAGACCGGCAGGAAGAGAATAAATCTTTGTGGGATAACAGGGCTGAAGAGTTTAACAACTACGGAACTGATGAACGTAGGAAAAAAATCGTCGCTTTACTGCTGGAAAAAAACATGCTGCACGAAGAAAGCACAGTATTGGATATCGGCTGCGGGCCGGGAAAATTTGCCCGGGAATTTGCCCGAACAGCTAAACATGTGACCGGAGTAGACATTTCGGCCAAAATGCTGGCCTATGCCAGGGAAAACGTCGCCGCCGAAGGTTTGACCAATACCGAGTTCAGGCAGCTGGACTGGGAAACCGCGGATATAGCGGAATTACAATGGCATAAAAAGTTCAGTTTGGTGACAGGAATTATGTCTCCCGCCTTCAGCAGCCGCCAAAACCTGGAAAAAATGATAGCGGCCAGCCATGAGTATGGTATGATCTGCCATTTTGTAAAGCGGCAGAATCCCCTTGGGGAAGAACTGAAAAAGGCTGTCTTCGGGCAAGACGGGCCTGACGAATTCGGGCACCGGGAACTTTACTGCAGCCTGAATACACTTTGGTTATACAAATTGTATCCTGAGATTGTTTATTTTGATATTGAAAAAGAAGTTGTGCGCACGGTGGAACAGGCCGGCCAAAATTTTATCAACAAATTTGCCCTTTCTACTTCCTTAACTGCGGCCCAGAAGGCTGAAATTTTTAAGATTTTGGAGAAAAAGGCGGAAAACGGTTTGCTTAAGGAAAGGACGGTTTCCAAGGTGGCCTGCATCTGCTGGAAGAATAAGTAGTTTATTAGGGTAAGACTTATATCAAGATGGGGATGTGCGAAAGGTTAGTTTCGTTACGTCCCTATCTTTTTTTTAATACAGAATAGATTTGATTCGCCTTGCTTGTCACTCCTTGTCCAAAATACACATATATTGATTAGGGGATAAGTAGAGTGTGGAGGTAATATCATGAAAGCTATAGCGTTTGTTGATTACGAAAATATATATATGGGATTTGCTGAAAGTGGTAAGAAACTAGATCCGGAAGATTTTGTTCAAGCCTTAAAAAAGTATGCAGATTATATAAAGGCCGATTTACTTGGGGTATATTTATATGCCAATTTTGATAAAGAAGAATTCTGGAAAACTCTGACTACTTTTGAAATGCAAGGAGTAAATATCCGACATTCTTACGGCAAAAATGCCTATACCAATACGGATGTTCGTCAGAATGCAGCGGATGAAGAACTCATGTTGGAGGCCATGGAGATTTTGCTTACACGTCCTTCAGAAATAGATCTCGTTATCTTATTAACGGGTGACGGTGATTTTTTTCCTCTAATTCGGAGGATTCGTTTAATGGGTAAGGAAGTAAAAGTGCTCGGTACAGGCAAAATAAATCATATGCTTCAACCCTACTGTGATAGCCCGGAGGTTTTTCTCGATTATTTAAATGAAATAACAGAATATTATGATCCTAATAACGATCTAAAACAGGCTATTCAGATTCTAGGCCAATTGCAATTAAGATTACCTTATGTAGCCTCAACCAAAGCCAGGCTTTTTTTGAGCAAAGAATTGGGAAGGTCTTTAGCCGAAGTGAAAGAGCTTATTCAGTATATGCTTCTGCGCAAGATTATTTCAGAAAAAGAACATTTAGATTCTAATCTTAGAATTGCCAAAACTAAAATATATTTGCTAAATACTAAGGAGCCGTTAGTATCAGAAATTTTAGGCGATAAATTAGATATAATTGAAGAAAGAAATTCTAAACTGTATTAAAGTTTAATCTAATTTCTTTCTGGACGCTTGGCATTAGTTTAAATCTTTTGGGCAAGCGTCCGTTTTTATTTTAAAAAAACAATAATTATTTATGGTAATAGTACCAAATATTACCAACTTGAATAAGATAATGATGAATAGATTCTTAGAGTCTCAATACTGATTCAAAGGAGGAAATAGTATGTACGGAACTGGTGGCGGATATGGAGCGGGCATAATTGCCATAGCTGTTTTGATTCTAATCGCTCTTGGCGTCATTTTTTAAGCAATAGGCAGAATATGCGTCCTAATTTATATGGAGGTGAAAAATATGGCAGTAGAAACCGGTACTTTTGGAGGAATTTTTGGTAGTGGCGGATGTCTTTGCGGTATCGCCATTGTCGTAGTTATAATTCTTCTCTTAATTGCTATGGGTATCGTATTTTAAGAAGCCCTATCCGAAATATGGAACTAAATGCTGACAAGATTAAATGCGACAAGGGGGTGAAATAGTAATGGCTTTTGATGGAGCAGTAACAGGTGGTGGCTGGAATTGCTGCTGTGGTATTGCGATTGTTGTAGTTATCATTCTTCTCTTAATTGCTATGGGTATTGTGTTCTAAATAATTAGCGGTTGTGCTGAGATTTTTGAAAGGAGGTATATTATGTACGGACATGGTGGTTGCTGTTGCAGACCTGCAGTTAGACCGGTGGTTATGCCCGCCCCTGCTCCCAACTATGGAGTAGGAATCATTGCTATTGCAGTATTGATTTTAATTGCTCTTGGTGTGATCTTTTAATTTGATGTGATCTTCTAAGAGATTCAAAATATCCTAATATTATAAGACAGTGTTCAAAGTTATTAAGACAAGACGAAAATACTCACCTATTGGAAGGTGAGTATTTTCTCGTAACTGTGCGCCACGCAGGGCGATTAACTTGTATCAAGGTAATATTACAATATTATTGTTCTTTTTCTAGAGCTATATCGCCTAGGTTGATACACTCGGAAGTCTTAAGATCCTTAAAGAATTTAGGTTCATAGCCCGGGGCGGAAATAACCAGGTCAAAAACTCCAATAGGAAGGTCTTTAAACCAGAAATCTCCGAAATCATCCGTTACAATGTCCCAAGTTTTGGAACCGGAAGTAAGAAGGCATCTGGCTCCTTCGATAACGTCTTTTTCTACAGGGTCA
>JAAYMU010000012.1 GCA_012521215.1 Peptococcaceae bacterium
CGTGCCAAGGTAAGCAAAAAAATGATTAAGAGCACGGTTAGAGAGCATTTGCAAATGGTCGGTATGGCGGGCTTTGAGAATTATACTCCGAGGCAGCTGTCAGGCGGGATGCAGCAAAGAGTAGCCTTCGCCCGAGCCTTAGCTTTGAAACCTCGAATGTTATTATTGGACGAGCCTTTCGCATCTCTAGACGCCCAGACACGGGTAATTATGCAGGAGCTCCTCCAAGATATTCATCGGGAGTATCAAACTACAACCCTCCTGGTCACTCATGATGTGGAAGAAGCCTTGTTTCTGGCGGATAAAATTTATGTCCTAAGCAAGAGACCGGCCCGGGTGATTGAGGAATTCGACGTGCCCTTTGCCAGACCCCGCGGCCTTACTTTGCGAGGTGAAGCGGGTTTTGCCGAATTAAAAGCAGCGTTATTGAAAAAAATTAGAGAACAGTTCTGACGTATAATAGTGATAATGATAATATAGATAGGAATAATCTGCATTTGAGTTTTATAATAAGTGAAAGGCTGGTCAATATGATTAATAAAAAGGTAGAAAGTATAGTGGCAAAGGCTTTAGAAGGACAAATTCTTAATAAGGAGGAAATCGCTTTTCTTTTTGAAGTAGACCACGAATCAGAGGATTCTTTGCATATACAAGCTGCTTCCAGGGAACTAAGTGCTAAATTGAGCAATAATCTGGCTGAAATTCACTGTCATGTAGGAATCAACTTGGGGCCCTGTGCTCATAATTGCAAGTGGTGTTCTTTTGCTGCAGTCAACAAAGTTTTTCCCAAAGCGGTTTCTTTATCTACGGAGGAAGTTATCGAAAAATGCTTAAGATTTGAGGCTGAAGGAGTTAATGCGATTTATCTGGTGACTACCGGGATGTATCCTATAAAACGTTTGATTAAAACCGTAAGAGAAGTCAGAAGCCATTTAAAACCGGATACGGTATTAATAGCTAATGCGGATGATTTCAATGTGGAGGAAGCCAGACAGTTAAAAGAAGCGGGTCTGAATGGAGCCTATCATGCGATTCGCTTCCGCGAAGGAATAGAATCCAGCATTCCGGTGGAAAAACGCCTGGCAACCATCCAGGCGATCCACCAAACAGGACTTGTTTTAGGAACCTGCGTAGAACCTATAGGACCGGAGCATAGTACAGAAGAACTGGTCAATGCTACAGTAACGGCCAGAGAAGTTGGGGCCGTGTTCAGTGGCTTAATGAAGCGTATTGCTATACCCGGTACGGAAATTGGAAACAGAGGCATGGTTGAAGAAAAACGCCTGTCTCACCTCTTAGCAGTAATTCGGCTATCCACACAACACGAGATGATCGGTATGTGTTGGCACGAACCCAGTATAGCCGGTCCGATGGCTGGAGCAAATTTGATGTGGGCGGAAACAGGCTCCAGTCCACGGGATACGCATCATGACTGTGAACATACAAGAGGCAAATCCGTGGCGGAAATCAGAAAAATGTATGAGGATGCAGGTTGGAAAGTGCTGGAGGGTGCTTCGCGCATTTGGAATTCGTCAAAAGCTTAGTATCTCAACTTAATGCGGCATAATCCTAAAAAAGAACCCGCCGGTAAGGAATGGGTTAGCAATAATTTATTGCAACTGTTGCTTCCAGCGTTCGGAGTTGACGGAATAGGAGATTTTCTCCAGCAAAAGCAGCAGCATATCGTATAATCCCCTGGTCATGGTGAGAGAATTGCAGGTCAATAGGACTAAGACAAAGCTGCCGTTGTCGGTCTCTAAGACCTTGAAGGCATGGATATTCTTTTGCTCGATGTCTTTTTTGGCAATCATCATCACCGGTATTTGGCTCCATAGTTTAAGGCACCGTTCATAAGAGTAGCGCTTATGATGGTTCCGACGGTCATGGGCCATCATAGCGGTTGCTAAAGGGCCGTGGCTATTGCCGCTATTTAAATGCCGGGTTTGAGCCAGCAGATTCAGGCTGCAGTCAAAAACGGCAATGTGACTACCCATAATACTTTCACTGATATTCAGTAAATCCTGCAGGCCTTTTTGGGCGAGGAGAGATTTTTGCATACTGCGCTCCCAATCATTGATCAGGTTAAAAATTTTGTTGTAGACCAAAAGCGATTGCCAATCAATATTTCCGTCAATAAAAATGATCCCTGCCGGCACCTCAGCGTCAATATCTTTTTTCAACCTATCCCGCGGGCATAAATAATAGCGATCCGGATACTTTTGCTTTGTTTGGACGGCCTGGGAAAAGCTGCAGGCATAAAGATAATCCGGTGAAGCACAATCAGTGTCGCTGCTGAGGATTCTGATTCCCCGGAATACCGGGTTTTCATTGTTTTTTACGTAGGCAACAGAATTAAAAGGACTTAAATGATCCAAAAGAATATTTAATGTTACCGGCATAGACAAAAATACTCCTTTCAACAAACGAAAACCCCATCGGTCCGTTACAGACAGATGGGGTTAAAATGATAATATCAACGGTCACATCTCCCTATCATCCGTAGGTCCGAGTGTGAATATGCAGCAAGCAGGTCTTCTGGCTCAAGGGTCATCGTCGTCCTTACCTTCCCGTTTCCAGTGGTGTTCAAGGACTTCTCCCCTAATACAGCGGCGGGACCGCACGGGAATCTCACCCGTTTCCCTATTATGCCGGCAATTAACCGGCCACTTGCTACTTTTTTCTATTCAGTTTACTTTTTATAATTTTATTATAGCTTATTTGGAATTTTGTTACAAGGATAAAGATAAGGTGTTCAGATCAGCGTTAGGTGTTATTATCCCCTATCCCCCGTCATACTCATAGCAGTGACGGAGGTGATCCATTGCCGACCAACCTTGCCTACTTGCTTGGGGTAACCTTGATCATCCATGTGATTGATACCTTGGCTTATGCTGTACGCCTGAACTCTGTTAAAAGCGGACGCTTTGCCTTGTCCGTTACCTTGTTTAACCTGTTTTACCTGATTTCCCTGCTTGCCCATACCCTGCAGTCGCCTTTAATCGGCAGTCTTATTGACAGTTCCCTCAGTTTGAGCCTTGATCCCCTGCCCCAGCTGCGGCAAATTATTGTGGCTGCTACGGTCGGGACCCTCTTGGGTATTGCTTTAACACCTACATTTTTGCAATATTTTAGTCGCGCCGTTCTTAAGCTGGAACGAGTCGGTTCCGTACCCTCTATTGTCGTGGAGGCCTTAAAAATTCGCAATCTGAGAGGACTGCTGCTGCATTTAACCATACCTAACAAGAACATGGTAAGTTGCCTTTCTTTTTGGAAAGTACCCAAAGAACTGCTCGCTCTCAATGCTTTGGTCACCGGGATATACACCATTGGCGGGATGGCGGCTTATTATGCTGCTACCCTGGTTACGGCTGATCATCGGCTGACGGCGGCTGCTTCGGCCGGTATTTTCAATACATTGGCCAATATCGTGTTTATGCTGTTCATCGATCCCAAATCCTCAATCATCACCGACCAGGCCCTGCGAGGCAACCGCTCCTATGCTGACGTGAAAGCCCTGGTTATTATTCTGATGAGTGCCAAGCTGCTGGGAACCTTGTTGGGGCAGCTTTTGCTGTTGCCGTTAGCCCGGGCTATCGCAGCTTTTTACGGGTGAATTTCCCTCCGGCTCTCCGCTGATTGTCAGCGAACAGCAGCAAGCCGGTCATCAATTTGATTGAAGTTGGTTTTAGCTACTTATTTTTCTGAATATATTGGCAATTCATAATCTATAAGTTATAATAATTTAAAATCATTGTAAATTGCCTATTAATACCTAATGTGCTAAATCATGCAATTTACAAAAACATATTTAAGGAGGTCGCTGTAATGGAGGAAAAAAGATGTCCAGTAACCGGTCACTCCAGAAGTGCCGTAGCCGGTGGCGGTACTAGGAACAAGGATTGGTGGCCCAATCAGCTAAGCTTAAATATTCTTCACCAACATTCGGACTTAAGCAATCCTATGGGTGCGGATTTTAATTATGCTGAAGAATTTAAGAAGCTGGATTTAGTCGCTATAAAGCGAGACCTCTATGCCCTAATGACTGATTCCCAAGACTGGTGGCCTGCAGATTACGGTCATTATGGTCCCCTTTTCATTCGCATGGCCTGGCATAGTGCCGGCACCTATCGGTTAGCTGATGGTCGCGGCGGCGCAGGCAGCGGAAGTCAACGCCTTGCGCCTCTCAATAGCTGGCCTGATAATGTGAACTTGGATAAGGCTCGTCGTTTGCTCTGGCCTATTAAAAAGAAATATGGGAAAAAAATTTCATGGGCGGACCTTATGATTTTAGCCGGTAATTGCGCCTTAGGATCCATGGGTTTCAAAACTTTTGGTTTTGCTGGTGGTCGTGTAGATGTTTGGGAGCCGGAAGAGGATATCTACTGGGGATCTGAAGGGGAATGGCTAGACGATCAACGCTATTCCGGAGAACGGGAACTGGATAATCCACTAGCAGCCGTTCAAATGGGCTTAATCTACGTAAACCCTGAAGGCCCTAATGGCAATCCCGATCCTGTAGCTTCCGCTCGCGATGTTCGGGATACTTTCGCTCGTATGGCTATGAATGATGAAGAAACAGTTGCCCTAATAGCCGGAGGCCATACTTTTGGCAAAGCTCACGGTGCCGGTCCTGCTTCCCATGTAGGTCCTGAACCGGAGGCTGCGGACTTGGAAGAACAAGGACTGGGATGGAAAAGTACTTACCGCAGCGGTAAAGGTCCTGACACCATCGGTAGCGGTATCGAAGGAGCCTGGAAACCAAATCCCACCCGTTGGGATATGGGCTATCTCAAAGTATTATTTAAATATGAATGGGAACTTGTCAAAAGCCCGGCCGGAGCCTATCAATGGCTAGCTAAAGATGTTGAAGAAGAGGATCTGGTAGTTGATGCCCATGATCCTTCCAAAAGACATCGCCCCATGATGACCACTGCGGATCTGGCTTTGCGTTATGACTCTAAAGGGAATTTAACAATTCCCAAAAAGGACATAAGAAAGTTTCCTTGGCAGATTTAATTGTCCTGGGTGGTGCTGCCGGTATCGAGGAAGCAGCCCGGAAGGCCGGCCACAATTTGGAGGTTCCTTTTATTCCCGGTCGCACAGATGCCAGCCAAGAACAGACAGACATACCTTCCTTTGCTGTGATGGAACCGAAAGCAGATGGTTTCCGCAACTATCAAAAGGATAAATTACCCGCTAAACCTGAGGAAATGCTCATTGACCGCGCTCAACTTCTGACCCTTACTGCTCCGGAAATGACTGTTCTCCTTGGAGGCCTAAGGGTATTGAATATTAACTATGGCCAATCCCAACACGGAGTATTCACTAACCAGCCAGGAACTCTTACTAACGACTTCTTTGTCAATCTCCTGGACATGGGCACAGAATGGAAAGCTGTCTCAGAAGATAAACTCTTCTATGAGGGACGAGACAGGGCCACAGGGGAAGTAAAATGGACTGCCACTAGAGTTGATCTAATCTTTGGCTCTAATTCTCAGTTACGGGCTATAGCTGAAGTCTATGCCTGTGATGATGCTCAAGAAAAGTTTCTCCAAGATTTTGTCGCCGCTTGGAATAAAATAATGAATGCCGACCGTTTTGATCTGCAATAACCTATTTATTTGCATAACTCAATCAAAAAGTTCCCGGAAATACCGCTCCGGATTTGAAAGAAAGCTTTTAGTCAGGCGATAATGATCCGTTGTTTCATAATCGATGGGGTTAATTCCATCCTCATCGAATTCATAGATCCGGGCTCCCGGATAGGCCATTAATATTGGAGAGTGAGTGGCAATAATAAACTGGGCACCTTCCTTTTCTAAATCATGCATTATTCTTAAAAAGGCCAGTTGTCTTTGAGGGGAAAGAGCTGCCTCCGGTTCATCCAGAAGGAAGATACTTTTACCACCAAAACGGTTGGTAAAAAGGGAAAGAAAAGCTTCCCCGTGGGATTGTTCATTAAGGGATTTTCCTCCAAAAGTATTATAGACCATTCCCCCACCGGAAAATGGATCTTTGGCACGTTCATCCAGAAATTGGGCAAAATCAAAAAAGGTTTCCGCCCGTAAAAAGAATCCCTTATTGATTTTGGGCATCCAGGCTAAGGTTAAAATTGAGGCTAAGGAAAGGCTTTCATCAGACAGTCCTATATCATAATTCCGATCACCACCCCCAACGCCAAAACCACACTGATAAGCGATGGCTTCCAGTAAGGTTGATTTACCTGATCCATTCTCCCCGATAAAAAAGGTCACATTTTGGTTGAAATCCAAGGTTTGACACTTAGCCAAGGCCGGTACGTTAAATGGATATGTATTTTTATCTTCGACCTGTTCCCAGTTTATTCTTAAGCTCTTAAGATAAGCCAAGGCTACCTTCTCCTTACTTATCAGTCTTTGAATTGCATCTTTTCAAAACTGTGCTTCTTCTATAGGGCTATCTTATTCTATCATGGTTAATCAATCAACTTGCTTGACAAAAACAACAATTTATGGGATATTATTTTGAGATCATACAAGTTCATAACAGTCTAAGGTGCTTCATTTGAAGAGAATAGGAAAGACCGGGAAAGCCGGCGCGGACCCACCACTGTGAGCGGAGACGAATCCCTAAGATGTCACTGAAATATTATTTTGGGAAGACAGGGATAAGGAAGACCCGTAAGCCAGGAGACCTGCCTTAGGCTGGGAAGCAAAATGCATGGGGTTTTATGCAAGCTTTCCTTCAATTGGCTTTAGATGGGAGAGTCTCTTGAGTTAAAGAGACTTTTTTTTATTTTGAAGTTAAGTATAATATTCAGTCTTAACTTACTAATTGACGGACTGGATTTCAAATAAATCTAAATATAATTATATTAAGAAGGGGAAAAAATGAAAAGAATTAAAAAAATCAAAAAACTTGTAATAACTTTAATAGTTTTGATGTTTGTTTTCAGCTTAACTGCCGGTTGTTTTGCCCAGGAACAAGAAGTACCGCAGGGCAAAACCATAAAGGATAGTTTAGGCCGGGAAATTGCAATTCCCCAAACTCCGGCCAAAATTATCTCCCTCTCCCCCGCTCTTACCGAACTTCTCTTTGCTTTGGATCTTGATCAGCAAATAATCGGGGTTTCAGACTATTGCGACTATCCTGAACAGGTCAAAACCAAGGAAAGAATGGGTGGTTATAATACTCCTAATGTTGAGCTTATAGCTTCTAAAAATCCGGATCTGGTGTTTATTTCAGCCGGAGTTCAAGAGGAATTTATGGATAGGCTGAGCGAATTTGGCATTACCGTTGTCTCTTTGGATGCTGATACTATTGATCAGGTTATGACTAATATCCACTTGGCAGGGGTTTTAACCGGCAAGGAGAAAGAAGCCAAACAGCTGACTGATTCCTTGAAACAAAAAAAGGACGAAATAACGGCTAAAGTTCAAGGTAAGCCTAAGCCCAAAGTATTTTATGAAGTATGGGATGATCCGCTTATGTCGGCCGGTGCTCCAAGTTTTATTCATGATATTATTGAGACTGCCGGCGGGATAAATATTGCCGCTGAAAGCAACGAGCGTTATTATATTTATAGCGTAGAAAAACTATTGGAAGAAAACCCCGATATATATATTATTAATAGCCATAGCCATATCCCGAAGGACGTCATGAGCAGAAATGGCTACCAAGCTTTGAAAGCGGTTCAAAACAACAAGGTTTATGTGATTGACGACAATTTGATTAGCCGAGCCGGTCCCAGAGTGATAGAGGGTTTGGAGCAAATGGCCCAAATGCTTCATCCTGAAGTTTTTGCCACCGAATAAAATACGTTATTTAACAAATGGAGATACTAAATGGATGCTCGCTCTAAAAGAAAAAAATGGAGACTTATGCTGCTCCTCCACTGCTTAGTCTTAGGGCTAATCAGTATAATTTCTTTCACTATCGGGCCCGCAGATATTTCTTTTCGAGAAGCTGTGGGGATTATCTTGGGAAGGATACCGATATTTAAGAATTGGATTGATCTTGGACAATATTCCACAGTGGACCAGACCATTATCTGGTCCTTGCGCATGCCCAGGGTTATCCTGGCCGCTTTGGTAGGCGGTGCCTTAGGGGTAACAGGCGGTGCTTTTCAGGCTTTTTTCAAGAATCCACTGGCCGATCCTTATATAATCGGGGTATCCTCAGGGGCAGCCTTAGGTGCAACGGTCGGTATTGTGACCGGGGCAGCCACTACCCTAGGCTTAATGAAAATCCCCTTTTTTAGCTTTTTGGGTGCCATGCTCACAACCTGGCTTGTCTATTCCCTGGCCAAAACCGGTAAAAAGATTGTGGCGGCTACCCTATTGCTGGCCGGGGTCGCCCTTAACTCTTTTATGTCGGCCATTATGTCTTTTCTCATGGTTATTAACTCTGAAAAGATAGAAAAAGTATTTTTATGGCTTATGGGCAGTTTCGCCAGCCGAACCTGGCAACATGTCTCAATTGCTGCCCCTTTAATTTTGATTGGGGTCTTGATTATTTTTGCCATGGCCAAAGATCTTAATGCCATGGTCTTTGGCGACAGCACGGCCCAGCATTTAGGAATAGATTTAAAAAGGGTTCAGCTTGTCCTTTTATTGGCCTCTTCTTTAACAGCGGCAGGAGCCGTAGCTATTTGCGGTACCATAGGCTTTGTAGGTCTAATTATTCCCCACATGGTAAGAATCTTGGCGGGACCGGATCATAGGATACTTCTCCCCTTTTCCTTTTTGCTCGGGGGCACGGTTATGGTGATAGCCGATACTTTGGCCCGGAGTCTTTTTGAGCCGTTGGAAATTCCCATTGGCATTATTACCGCTCTGTTTGGCGGCCCCTTCTTTATTTATTTACTAAAAAAGAAAAAAGCCGTCAGTTTATAGGAGGTTTATCATGAACCTTTCTTTAGAAGCACACCAAATAACTTTTCGCTATGCCCAGGAAAATGTACTAGAAGGGTTGAGTTTAGAGATCAATCAGGGCGATTTCGTGTCCATTATTGGTCCTAACGGATCAGGTAAATCCACTCTGCTCAAAAATATTACTGCTGAATTCAGTCCGCAAGAGGGAGTTGTCCTGTTGGAAAATCAGGATATTTTTAAAATAAAGAAAAAAAATTTAGCCCGCAAAATGGCTGTTGTCCCTCAAGAAACTGCGGCTGAATTTTCTTTTTCGGTCTGGGAGACCGTCCTTATGGGTAGAATGCCTCATCAAAAAAGATTCCAAACCGATTCCGAACAAGATTTGGCTATTACCCGTAGGGCTATGGAACTGAGCAATGTTTGGCATTTAAAAGACAGGTTGATTACTGAGCTGAGCGGAGGAGAAAAACAACGGGTTATTGTAGCCCGGGCTTTAGCTCAAGAACCACAGATCCTGCTGCTTGACGAACCAACCTCCCATTTGGATCTCCAGCACCAGCTGGAGTTGTTGGAATTACTGCAGAGTTTGAATCAGACTAAAGGGTTAACTGTGATCGCGGTTTTGCACGACTTAAACCTGGCAGCCCAATTCAGCCAAAAAATTATCTTGCTCAACAAAGGCCGGATCGTTGCCTATGGTGATCCGGCTGAAGTGCTGACTTCCAAAAACATCCTGGAAAGCTACCATATCGAAGTAGCCATTGCCGCCAACGAAATCACAGGGCGTTTTAATATCATCCCTCTTAGCAAGCACAAAGGAAAAAATAAAAAAGCCCGAAATTTCAAGATTCATTTGCTTTGCGGGGGTGGCAGCGGTGTGTATTTAATGGAACAATTGCATCAAGCCGGTTATTCCGTAAGCTGCGGGGTTCTGAATATCGGCGATTCCGATTGGAAAAAAGCGAAGGAGTTGCAGCTGGAAGTTGCTGAGGAGGCTCCTTTTGCCCCTATCGGGCCGGCAGCTCTTCAAGTGAACGCCGATTTGATTCAAAAAGCAGATGTAATTATCGTCCTCCCTGTCCCTTTTGGTACGGGTAATTTAGCCAACCTGCAGCAAACGGCGGAGGCTCTGCGAATTTATGGGAAGAGAGTATTAATCGTAGCTCCCAGCCAAGCGGGCCAGTATGATTTTACCGGCGGAGAGGCGGAAAAGTTGCTTGCTCAAATGGCTGCCCAGGGAGCGCTCTGTTTACCTAGTCCTCAAGAAATACTGGAGAGTATTGGAGATGAATAGTTTGCTTTTACATACCTTAGAAACTGCCGATGAAATCCACCGTCGACAAGACAGTATTGTTATTACTTTTAAAGGACCCCGCAAGGTTTTGAGCACTTCTCGTCTTAATGGCGGTTACCGAGAAGATCTTACGGCGGTATTTAATCATAATATTAATTCCGGGCTAGGTCTTCAGACGGATATTCATAGCGGCAACTATCATGAGCATATGACTTTAGTGGCTAAAGCACTGGGCTTAAACCCCCAAAGCACAGCCGGTTTATTAACAGCCGCTCATATGGAAAACGCAGCTCTGAAGACAAATTCTTATGATGATTTGAGTGTGACGGCTATTGTTACCGCCGGTATAGATTACAACGGCGGTCGGGTCGGAGACCCGGCCGGTTTTTATGAACGCCGGGGTGAAGTGGTAAGCCTGACCCCAGGAACTATCAATATTCTTTTAGCCATTAATGCCGATATGCCGGAAGAAACACTTGTTCGGGCTTTGGTTACCTGTACGGAAGCTAAAACGGCCGCTTTACAAGAATTAATGGCCGGAAGCTGCTATTCTAACGGTCTAGCGACCGGCTCAGGGACTGATGGCACAGTAATAATTGCTAACAGCTGTTCGGATCTAAAGCTCTATTATGCCGGAAAACACAGCAAATTGGGAGAATTAATAGGTTTGGCCGTCAAAGCCGCTGTTCGGGAAGCTCTTTTCTTGGAAACGGGGTTAAGCCCGAAATCTCAGTTCAGTATACTGAAGCGTTTTAAGAGATTTGGCCTTGAGGTTGAAAGCCTATGGCATACATACCGAAAGTACCGGAACGATCAGACTCCCTCTTTAAGCTACGCTGAATTTGAACAGCTTTTAACACTTGTCGACCGGGACGAAAATATTGTGGTGCCCAGTACCCTTTATATCCATTTGCTGGATCAAATGAATTGGGGGCTGATCTCCCCTTCTCAAGCAGCCCGTGCCGGGCGGGATATTATAGTCAATGTAATGGCTTCCCATGGTTTAAGCCCGGGGCTAGACGGTTTAAGCCCGGAATTAGACGATTTAAGCCAAGGAATAGGATTTAATAATCAGGAAATTTCTGATCAAAATAATCCTATTTCCATAATGGTGGAGAATTATGTTCAAATGATTTTAACCCTAATCGCTCATCGCCGGACTGAATTATATAAAGCTTGTTGCCAAACTGACCAGCGGTATGGTGATTAAGCAAGCTAAGGTGGTTACAAAAGCTGCCCCGGCTGCAAACTCATCATCTGAACCATAGCTTTTGGCAACTATGGCCAGAACGGGCATTGAAGGAAGACCAACAATAATAGTTAAGATCATTCTGGGCAGTTCCGGCAGGAAAAAACCCAATAAAATATAGACGATCACCGGTAACATAAGCATTTTTACCAGGACAATCATGAAAATGCTGGGTTTGTTTTGAATTTGGGCCACGGCAACAAATGCCAGCGTTCCCCCGATATAAATCAGCGTTAAATACTTGGTCATGCTGCCGATACCCACAATTGTATCCATAAGCAAAGCCGGTAGCGGAATTTCAAGCAGCAGAATGGTAAAAGCAAGAATTACGGCCGCTGTAATGGGGTTGAGCATTCTTTTGAGGGCACTCTTTATATTCTTACTATTCCTTTGGTGTCTGCTGCATAAATAGACGCCCACCGTCCAGAGAAGAGCCTGATCAATTATGGTATAAACTGAAATACATACATTTACTTGCGGTCCCTCAAAGGTAGCCAGCAGCAAGGGTATGCCGATAATACCCATATTTCCGAAGGTAGCTACGGCCACAAAAACGTTGGCCGTTTTTTCTTCAAATTTCCACATTCTGCTTAAAATAAAGCTTGCTGACATCATTAGGAAATAAGCAAGAATAACGCCTAAAGCAATTTTGCCGCTAATCAAAAACTCTTGAACCGTAACCCCGCTGCCGGCGATGACACTAAAGATCAAGGAGGGAATGATAATTTTAACGATAAGTGAAGATAAGGCGTTTAAGCCGTCTTTGGTTATGACGTTGACTTTAGCCGCGGTAAAACCAATAGCCATTAATAGGGCAAAAACTATGATTTGATTTACAAGAGCGATCATTTGAGCATTCATTATATTCTTCCCTTCTGTGCTTCCAGTTGACTACAATTATTAACACTTATTTTAATGGTATATAGTATCTTTGAACTCAATCTCTTTTGTTGATTAAGACAAAAGGGACGGTTTATAGGGTTCCGGCAAAGATGAAGATCCTAGGGCTCCGGAAAACTGTAAAGATAATTGTTGCCCGTGAATTTCCCGAAAATATACTTATTACAGGCGGATTCACACATTACATAGATCCTGCCTTCCACAGCGATCAGTTCTTCGGTCATGGGGAACAGTTTTATGGTTTCTTCCAGATGGTTATCGTCCAAGTAGAAAAGGGGCACCTGGGTTCCGGCAATCTCAAATTTTAGATCGGGAGGTTGCTGTGCCGGGTCTTCGTAGATGTAGATATGGGAACTGGCAGTTCCATAAGAGGTAGATAAGCAGATTTTGCCGTTTCCCGTAAGGCATACTCCTTGAGCAAGCCCGGTAATTGAGTAAACATACTCCGGAACCTCTTTGACAAAACCGTATGGCGCGTCTTTGGACAAGGCATATACGGCCATAAGAGCATAATGCTTATTACCGGCATCAGTTGTCAGATGGTGACTCTTGTCCGTGGGGTAATTTTCTTCTCGGTAGAATTCACCTACATAGAGTTTGTCCTGCTCGACGTGAACAAAGGCACTAACTACATCAAGCGGAAAATTATATACCGATGTAATCCGGTCACCGGGAGAAGCCTTAAGCACATCTGCCAAATTGTAAACACTGATGGTCCGTTCATTGGTCAAATAAAGATAGTCACCGTATACAGCCAGACCGCCGGCATGGTTGGTGTCGGCAGTTCCGTCCTTTTCCATGAGTTCTACGTATACTGGCCGGTCATTGAGGAGATAAATTCGGGAAGCGCTGCCGTCTTTCATATAACCGCTGGTTAAAAAGACACCTTCCGTGCTCACCGTAATCCCCTGGGGTGTAAAGCCGCTACTTAGACCGGGAATTTTAAATTCTTTTTTAGCCATGGCATAAAAATCGTTGTAGTTAATTTGAAAATAGATATTTAGACCGATAACTATGAGCAAAAAAATTCCACAAATTGTTTCCGCAATTCCGAGGGTAATCTTTAGTATTTTGCTCATCTTTTTAAGTCCTCCTATACAATCTAATTACTTACCTCCCCTAAAATTGTATTTCTCTTTTTATTCCAAGTCTACCAAGTTATCATCTAGACAATAGTTAAATTGTGAATTATATAAATCTTACTTGCCTCAGATAATTATAAGGCTAAGAGAACAAAAAATGAAGAATGAGCCATAATCTCGAGATGTTCAATTACCTGCCATTTTTTTAAATCTATTATACTTTTTAAGATTTCTTTATACTTTTTTAGAAAAAAGTTTTATAATAATCAGAGTATAATGATGAACCTAGACTGCACTCATGGGAACTCAAGATTAGAAAAAGAGCCTAGGGATCTGAAAATAAGAAAGGAGCGAATAAAAAATGCGAAAAGTCTTAGCCTTACTATTACTCTTGGTGATGATTTTTAGCCTTCCAGCCTGCCGGTCGACTGCTCAAACCCCGAAAAATGAGTCTCTTTCCGGTCAACAAGAACAGACCGCTGACCCCTCACCGCAGACGGAGGAAAAAGAAGTCGCTTTGTACTTTGTCAATAATGAGTATGTCCAAACCGGAAATGAGGATTTAGAAAAGCTCATTCCTGAAAAACGAATAATTGAATACGGAACCATATCCTTAGAGGAAGCTGTGGTTAGAGAACTGTTAAAGGGTACGGAGAGTGAGGAACTGTCGACAGGAATACCTTCTACGGTTAAACTTTTGGGAGTGGAAGTGACAGATAGTACTGCTTATGTTAATTTTGCTGCCGAGGGCCTGAACGGAGGATCATTTCAAGAAATGATGACCATAGAGCAAATTATCCAAACCCTTACGGATTTGGAAACTGTGGACAGTGTACAGTTTTTAGTGGACGGGGAAAAAGCTGAAACTCTGATGGGACATATGAGTATTGCTGATCCTTTTACCAAGTAGTAAACAAATCACGTCCTGAATTTGAGAAAGGACCAGTGTTTTCTTTCTAAATGCAAACATTGGTCCTTTCTATTCTTTAAAGTATTAAAAAAGTATTAAAGCTGAGATATATAGCTGGGAAGCGCATCTAATTATATATTAGACCGGGCAGAAAAGTAGCGATGGACGGAAAAAGTATGAGCAAAGCTATGCAAGCGATAATGGCTCCCAAAAAGGGCCAGATTCCTTTAAAAATTGTTTCCAGCGGAATGTCGGGTTTGATTCCTTTAATGACATAAACATTCATTCCCACCGGCGGGGTAATAACCCCCATCCCCACTACCAAAACAATAACTACCCCGAACCAGATCGGATCATAGCCTAGGGTATCAACTACGACAGGAAAGAAAATGGGAACGGTTAAAAGAACCAAGGCCAGGGCATCGATAAAACAGCCCAGGATAAAGTAAATAAGCAGGATAAGGCCCAGAATGGCAAAGGGAGGCAAGGAAAGAGATCCTACCCAGTTGGCCAGTTCAAAGGGAACTCTGCTCACAGCCATAAATCTGCCGAAAATTACAGCCCCGGCGATCATAAGCATAATCATGGCTGTAGTCCTGGTGGTATCGAGCAGGGATTTTTTTAATTTATCCCTATCAATTCTTTTTCTCCATAGGCTGACCAGCAATATGCCCCCTGCTCCCACTGCTCCCGCCTCGGTGGGAGTAAATAAGCCGATGAAGAGCCCTCCTACGGAAACAAGAAAAACTAACATGACTTCCAGCAGCCCGCCCCGGATGGAAGAAATTATTTCCCGCCAGCCGGATTTAGGCCCTGTTGGACCTAAGGAGGGATTGCGCTTAGTTAGGATATAAATAACGACCATATATAAAAAGGTTAAAAGTATTCCCGGCAAAATACCGGCCATAAACAAAGCTCCTACTGATTGCTCAGTTGCAGTACCGTATAAGATAAAAATAACGCTGGGCGGAATTAAGATACCTATTACTCCTCCGGCCGCAATACTGGCGGTGGCTAAGGACCTATTGTACTGATATTTATCCATTTCCGGCAGGGCTATAGCCGACATGGTAGCTGCCGTTGCTGTATTGGAACCGCAAATAGCCCCAAAAACAGCACAGGCAGCCTGGGTGGCGATAGCCAACCCGCCGGGCATATGCCCAAGTAGTCTATAGGCAAAATTGTAGAGGCTTGTACCGATGCCGGAATAATAGGCCAGAAAGCCCATCCAGACAAACATGGCTATAACGCTTAAGGAATATGAAGAAAAATTACTGAAGATTTCTTTGGCTACCATGTTATAAGCCGAAGAAACAGAATTTAAAAAGCTGAACCCGGCAAAGCCGACAATGGCCATCGCAAAGGCAATAGGCATGCGTAAAAACAGTAATAGTAGAAAACAGAATATCCCTATAAGTCCAATGTATAATTCGTTCATTTGGCTGCCCTCTTTACGGAATTGATATTTAATGATTTATTGGCCGAGAAATGTTTTAAGAAAGGAAGTAAGCCGGATATTTCTCGACAGGAAATAATAAGTTTTAATAAAAGGACCAGACATAACCCTGCTAAGCCTATTGCCACCAGGTAAATAAGTGGATAGACCGGTATTTCCGCCGAGGGTGAAACTAGACCCTTGATTCTCATATCCCGACCGAACTGGAAAAGATACCAGACGGCACCGCTCCAGAAGATTAAAGCCCCTCCCTGCATCAAAACAGCTATCACAGATTGTACTTTGCAAGAAAGTTTTTCCATAAAAATGCTTACATCTATATGCCCGTCTTGTAAAGCACAGTGAGCTAAGGCTAGGCCAATACCCAGAGCGGTTAAAAATCCCACAATCTCATAGGTTCCTAAGATAGGCCGGCTAAAGATTTCTCGTAACAGAATATTGCCTATCACCAGTAGCATTACGCTGAAAAAGCATATTCCGGCCAGTTTATCCAGGATCCTGGCAATGTTTTGAATTAAGTCGGTAAACTGTTTCACTTTCTGCCCCTCCCTAAAAACTATTCATACTCCTTGTTGTATTTAGCGGCCAAATTTTTGACTGTGGTCAGAATTTCTTCTCCCTTAAACCCTTTTTGGTTCATTTGGGCGATAAAATCATTCTGTACCGGTTCTAGCATACGAATCCAGTTGCTCTGTTCTTCAGGGGAGAGTTCAATAACCTCCATTCCTTTTTCTTCCACAGCGTAGGTCAGGGCCTCTTCATTTTGTTTATCCCATAGATTGATAGCAACTTCGGCAAAAAATTTGTCATTAATCTGTTTGATAGTTTCTTGGTCTTGAGGACTTAGGGCTTCCCATTTATCGAGATTCATGGTTATATAAAAGAGCGTATTGTAAAGGAAAGGTGTTTTGGTCAAATATTGAGTGACTTCGGCATGTTTCCAGCCCAGCAATACTTCAACAGGGCCCAGATTGCCTTTGACTACACCTTTGGATAAAGCCTCATAAGCTTCGGACTGGGCCATGGCTACCGGCGTAGCGCCCAGGACTTCCAAAGTTTTGGCACTGAGGCCGGTTGCCCTTATTTCTAATCCTTGTAAATCATCTATGGTACGGACCGGGACTTTAGTATATAAATCCCCAGGGCCTGTGGTAAAGACCATCATTAGTTTAGTATCCTGTACCTCCTGAGGGTTCAATTGTTTAATACCTTCCCAGGCTGTATGGCTGGCAGCCTTAGAGTTGACATACTCAATGCCGGGCAATTCAAATACTTCCAGGACCGGGAAATATCCACGATTATAGGAAAAACAGGAAAGACCTATATCCGCTATACCATTAACAACCCCGTCATAAACCGTATCGGCCTGGAGAAGCGTGTTGCCCGGATAACTAGTTATTTTAATCCGGCCTTCGGTAGCTTCTTCAATAGCCTGGGCCCAGGGTTGAATTAAATCTGTCTCCGCAGGATGGGTGGCCGGAAAGAAATGGGCCAACTTTAAGGTTATAGGTTTTGTCTTCTCCTGAGCGCCGGTAGAAGTTGACTGACCACAAGCGGTAAATAAGCTAAGCATTAAGGATATAATCATTACTAGGAAAACAATTTTTTTCCGGTTGTTTTTTTTCATTTTTCTCCTCTCCTTTGTGAAAATCTAATTTTTCATAAAAACAATTTTCTTTATAAATAAAAAAACTCCTCAATAGGAGTTTAAAAGCAGGATAAGCTTAATTAATAGCTAGCTAAATAGCCATTAAATAAAGGCTTTATTCCCTATTCCTATTTCCTACCGTCCTAATGTCCTACCGATTTTTAAATGAACTACTTGGCAAGCTTAACTTGCCCACTGATCTACAGTTCTACCAATCTACAATTAACGTATTGTATTATACTAAATAATGTATTATAAAAGATTAAAAAAATTTTATGCTAAAAGTTTATACATAATAGTATGCTATTGCTGCTTATATTACCACAATTTTTCTTAAAGTCCAAGCCCAAAATTAATTTTTATTTACGAACCATAAGTTTTTTTATGGCTTGATCTAAGCCTTCCAAGGTTAGTTCATACATGGGAAAAATTTCGCGAATAATATTTATGGTTTGACGGCCATAGGCCCAGGCCCATTGGGCTTGAGGAATTGGGTTAAGCCAAGCATTATAGGGAAATTTACTCGCTAGCCGTTTTAGCCAGGTTATTCCCGGTTCATCATTGCTCATATCCCAAAAGATATTGCCGTCGACCATTAGCAATTCGCTGGGAGCCATGGCTGCATCCCCTACCAAAATTGCTTTATACTCAGAATCCAGGTTTCTCAGAAGGTCTTGGGTTTTTATGGTCCGTCTGGAATCGCAGGAAGCGTCTAGATATAAATAGTCATAAATACAGTTGTGAAAATAATAAAATTGCAGGTCCTTAAAATGAGAAGCTTTATGCACTGCTGTAAAAAGCTGACTGCAGATATCCGCATATCTGTACATAGAGCCTCCCGAATCCATGAAAACAATAACTTTAACCGCATTTTTACGGGGTCTGGTCCAAACCAATTTTAGCTTTCCGGCATTGCGACAGGTTTCGTCGATAGTTCCTTCTAAGTCCAACTCGGTTTTGGCGCCATCTACCCGCGTGCTGAATTGCCGCAAACCGCGCAGGGCAATTTCAAACTGGCGGACCCCTAAAGTTTCGTCACGCCTGTAACTCCGGTAGTTGCGTTCCGCAGCTACTTTCACGGCCGATTGCTCATAAGATTGGCCGCCGATGCGGATTCCACCCGGATGGAAGCCGGAATGCCCAAAAGGAGAAGTCCCTCCTGTACCGATCCATTTATTACCGCCGTGGTGAGGACTGTCTTGGGTGCGCAACCGCTCCTCTAAAGCAGCTTTCAAACTTTCCCAGTCCGGTAAGCCCAATTTTTCCAAAAGGGCATTGCGTTCTTCCTCGCTAAACATTCTGGGCGGCAGTGGATTTTCCAGCCATTTGGAAACTTGGTCCACCAAGTCCTGCGGGGTTTCAACCCCTTGAAAATACTTTTGAAAAGCTAGATCATACTGATCATAGTGGCTCTCACTTTTGATGAGAATAGCCCGTGCCAAGTAGTAAAAGCCTGTAAGGCTGGAATTGGCCAGTCCTGCATATAAGGCTTCCATGAGAGTCATCCATTCGGTGATAGAAACCGGAATGCCTTCTTCTCTTAATTGATAAAAGAAATTAGTAAACATTGCTGTCCATCACGTCCTATTTAATAGCCACGCATTACTGAACGGAAATATTTGTCTTTTTCTCGCTCTCTTCCGTCCATGCCGCGAGAGTGCAGTTGTCTTAAAGTGAGTTCAAAATCCTGGTTCTTTTTCAGCAAAGTTCCTAAAAAGGGTAGCTCTTTAGTAATAGATTCCGGTGCTATGCCCCCAATAGCTAAAGCCTGGACCCAGTCTAGCAGTTCACTGGTGCTGGGTTTTTTTTGTAAACCAGGAATATCCCGTAACCAATAAAAAGCTTTTAAGGCCTCGCGCAAAAGTTTTTTCTGGATATCGGGAAAATGTACATAAACAATCTTTTCCATCATTTCTTCGTTTGGGAAATCAATGTAGTGAAAAATACAACGGCGCAGGAAAGCATCGGGCAGTTCCTTTTCTGCATTACTGGTAATAATAACAATCGGCCGGTGTTTGGCGTTAATGGTTTCGCCGGTCTCGGGAATGTAGAAATTCATAACATCCAGCTCCCAAAGCAAGTCGTTGGGAAATTCCAGATCGGCCTTGTCGATTTCGTCAATTAACAAAACCACTCGTTTCTCAGAAGTGAAGGCTTCACCCAGTTTACCTAGCTTGATGTAGCGTTTAATATCCGAAACGTCATGATCTCCAAACTGGCTGTCGTATAAGCGTTGAACCGTATCATACACATAAAGCCCGTCTTGGGCTTTAGTCGTGGATTTTATGTTCCAAACGATTAATTCCAGCCCCAGGGAACGGGCTACGCTTTCTGCCAAGGCAGTCTTGCCGGTACCCGGTTCTCCTTTAATTAAAAGCGGTCTGCCTAGGGCTACTGAGATGTTAACGCTGTTGCGAAGATCATCGGAAACAATATAGTTTTCAGTCCCTTTAAAGATTAATTGCTTGCTCATTAGAAAAAGTCCCCCTCTTCTATCTCAGTGATTCTATATTTTAGACGTTTTTAGGGTTAAGGTCAAATAAAAGCTTTGTTGGAAGAATTAATTCTGTGCTAATAATCTGTTATTAGCGGGTATGTTCCCAACGAAAGGAAGCGATAATTTGCTTGAATAGTTCTTCATCTGTTTGCTCAAGGTCATAGGTATAAAACAAAATTGTGAACAAATGGCTGCCGTCATAAACTAAATAAATATAAGAGTAGCAGAAGGAGTTTTCTTCATAGACTGGAAATTTTTCCATTATTTCATAGACTTCAAATTCGCCAATGGTGAAGGTTTTTTTTCTAAGAAGTTCTACCCCGCTTAGACTTATAGGCTCATAATTTTTAATTAAAGTTTTTAAAGCAATCTTGGTTTCGGCTACCGGGGCCAGTTCTGCGATTTTTTTGTTTTCATTATCGTAAAACACACTTGTTCCGTCAAAATTCCAAGTTTGGGGATAGTGAAAGCTATAGGCAAGCAGGTTACTATCAGGGACAGAGTTGGACCAGTGCATGCCATATTCCGTAATGTCAAAGCAAAATAAATGCACTTTAGCCTCTAGCTTATTCCATCCCGGTATTTTATCCGAGGGTTCGATCTCGAATTTTTCTTGGGCGTAACCGGGCTCCGGGTCTTGCGGCAGCAAGTTATTATTATACAAGTAATCTTTAGTCTGCTGCTCTATAGTTTCCAAGAGCATGTTGTCATTTAAAACTCCGTTGGCCAGAAAATCCCGGAGTACCCGATCCCGGCCTATTTGCTGTTGAAAAGACTCATAGCCGATTTGTTGTAAGGTTTTGCCCATTAACCACCCCAAGTGGTTAATATGCTGAATATCTTGTAATTGCTGCTGGGCTTGTAGTTTTTCTAAGGTAAGAGCCAGCAGTTCCTGTAACTGGTGAGTGGTTAATCCGTTCAGAATTGCTTGTTGGGCCAGAATAGTCTCTATTATGCAGGAGGGCGCTAGCAGCTCCGTTTTTCGGTATCTGGCCAGCAACTCCGCGCCGCAATCTTTTCTCTGCAATAATTCCTGCAACTCTTTAAAATTTTTTGCCACAGCATCAAATTTCTTCTGAGGTTCTTGACAAAGTGGCACACCTTCCCACACAGTTGAGTCCAGTACTATATCGAGTAAAGCACTTGTTGATAGCTGAGAAACAGCAGGTTTTGAAGGCTGACTGGATTGCGGATCCGATTCATCAGTATTTATTGGATGCTTAGGACCCTGTATATTCGGTATTCCATTGGAGACCACCGCCTGTTGGGAGGCGCAACCGCTAATAAGTAGTATCAAAATACTGCTTACTATAATAAGTAAGAGCAGTTTTTGTAGTGATTTTTTAGGAATAACTTTTAACCTGCGCACCTTACAGTAGTCACCTCTGAGTAATGTTTTCCTATAAAATATAGACGTTTACAATCCTCAGATATTACGTTCCTAGAAAAATAGTTTTAGAGCGGAAACTGCTGTTAAGGTAATAATAATATAGCGGAATATTTTCTCATTAATTTTTTTAAGAACTTTTACCCCCAACCAGGCCCCTAGGGCCACAAAGGGCACTACACAGCCGGTAAGCAAAACTGTTTTCCAAGTGATATTTTGCCAGACAAATACTTGAAGAGGAACCTTGGTAATATTAACCAAGAAAAAGAAGATAGCGTTGGTACCCATATATTCATTTTTCTTAAAGCCCATGGAAAGTAGATAAATGGTGAATATTGGACCGGCAGCATTGCCGATCATGGTGGCAAAACCGGCTAAGATCCCGGTTAAAGCGTAAAACCAGATCTTCTTGGGGACCTGCAGCTGATCTCCTTTTCTTTCGGAATAGATTAGAATAAGAAGGCAAATCAACACCATGATGCCGATGGTCATTTTAAACTGCGTATCATTGATATATTTGCCGATAACTAACCCCGTTCCCAGTCCGATTAAGGTCCAAATCATTAACTTTCTAATATTACCCCAGTCTATATGCCGACGGTAATTTCCTACGGCAAACAAATCGCCGACAATAAGAATAGGTAATATAATACCGGTTGACTGCATACCTCCAAAAGCATCGGCGAGAATGGGAATAACCAACATCAGCATACCGCTGAGGCCTGTTTTGGAGAATCCAATAAGGAAAGCTGCAATGATTACTAAAATAAGCTGTAACTGGGAAAAATTAAAAAAGTTTAAAAGATCCAAGTCCTTTTCGCCCCACAATGCATTATAGATTTTTAACTATACATATTTTATTTATAATAATTTTTTATTTATAATAATATTTTAATATAGATAATAACTATTTTCCATAACGCTATATAATTTAGGACTTTTTTGGTAAAATGAACCTATATAAATCGACAGGAGGACACTAAGTTTGAGTTCTATCGCTTTTAAGATTGGGCCTTTTCCCATCCATTGGTACGGTATAATCATTTCTTTTGCTTTTGCTTTAGGTATGCTGCTAGCCTTTTACCATGCCGCTCAGCGCAAAATAAATATGGATAAATTTTATAATTTAGTAATTATAGTCATTCCGGCTGCTATTGTCGGCGCCAGGCTTTATTATGTATTGTTTCGCTGGGAATATTATACTGCCAATCTCCTGGAAATATTTGCCGTACGGCATGGGGGACTCGCTATTCACGGTGGTATTATCGGAGGAGTAATAGCAGGTCTTTGGTATATTCACCGGTCCAAAGATCTGAAACTCTGGACTTGTGCTGATATTGTGGCTCCCAGCCTGATTCTGGGACAGGCCATCGGCAGATGGGGAAATTTTTTTAACCAGGAGGCTCACGGCGGGCAAGTTTCGGAGGAGTTTATTAGTAGATTCCCCCATTTTATCCAGCAGGGCATGCTAATTGATGGCAGTTACTACCACCCCACTTTTTTATATGAATCGTTATGGAACGCTTTGGTTTTTCTTGTCTTGCTCTGGTTATTTAGGCGCCGGTCTTTAGGTGAGGGAACGGTTGCCGCTTCTTACTTGATTCTTTACTCTATCGGTCGCATCTTTATCGAAGGGCTGCGAACAGACAGCCTCATGCTAGGGCCTTTGAAGGCCGCGCAAGTGGTTAGCTTAGGGGCAATTATTTTGGGTATAGTTATTATCTATTTTAGAAACCGCCAAGCATCAGGACTAAAATAATTTTATAAATACTTAAAAATGCATACAATAAAATAACATATAGAGTATAAGAAGTTAAAATTATCCCCTAAGAA
>JAAYMU010000116.1 GCA_012521215.1 Peptococcaceae bacterium
GACGGACTGTCTGACACCGAATTTAAACGGCTGATCAGAAAGCAGTATAACAAGGTAAAAAGTGTTGCTGATGAAGGACTTTATTAATACCAACATTAAATAAGGTGCGGGGCTGTTTGACGCTTACGTCCCATCATTTAGAAAGCAGAATTTCTAAAAAGGGGAGATGGTGGTTGGTAATATTATCCAAAAGAGTAACTGTTACATATTATGTACTGTTAAGGAGGTGAGTTTATTAAATGAGCTGTCATTGTGTTCGGCCTATTGTATGTCCTCCCCAGTATGTAGTCCGTGACTTCTTTGTTCCTCAGGCAGTTCCGGTAATTCATCCGGTGGTAACAGTAAACAGAGAAAATATAGTTAATGTTCCCCAACATTATGTCCAACAGTTTTCGACGACAGAAGTGGTTGCAGCCCCTCAGATCGGATTTACTGGCGCGGCAGGTCTTTTCAACGGGCGTTTATTTTAATCTCGTCTCATAATAATCTTGTCTCATAATATTGTATAAGAACAGCGAATCTCCTGTACTGTGTACTCCCAGGGGGTTCGCTGCTTTCCATAATAGTATATAATTTTCCATTATTTACGGATACTTCTCCATTAAAATCGCAGTTTAAACCAACCAATTGCGACAGAATTTATTAGGCCGGCAAGGTATAATTTGTTAATAGAATCTAGGGTGAAAGGAATCAAACATGATTTACCTGGATATTACCCTGTTGCTTAATGGCTGCATGGATGCCTTTATACTAATCTATACAGCCTATTTGCTACGAAAGAAAGTAAAGGTCTTTAATGTCTTAGTTGCAGTGGTTTTAGGAGAGATTCCGGTTGTACTTATTGTTTTCGGCTTCCCAGGACTCGCGGCTATATCCAAAGTGCTTGTTCCTGTGGCTATGGTCCGCATAGGTTTAAGTACGCGAGGCTTAAGAAACTTGGGCAAGGGGCTTCTTTATTTCAGCTTGCTGTCAGCGGTTTGCGGTGGTATTTATTTTGCTCTTTCCGCTTGGACCGGCTTGAGTTTGGGGGTAAGAAGGCTACTGACCATAACCGGTTTATGGGTATTTCCTTTAATGGCAATCTTCTTAGTAGGGGGACATAGAATTTGGGAAAAACTGCAGAAAGCCAATATTATTTTGGATAATATTCTGTACGATGTGGAATTGTTTTTTGAAGAAAGCCAAAGCGTCAAGCTTAAGGCTTTACTGGATACCGGCAATGAATTAAGGGATCCTTTAACCGGTACTCCAGTCTTGCTTTTGGAGGAAAAGGCCGTTCTTAAGTTCTTACCCGAAAAAATAAGTCAGTTTTTGCAAATGCCTTGGCGAGAAAGCCCCAATCCCTGGTCCTATATCTGGAATAACGAAGAATACTGCCGGCAGAATATGGTTTTTATTTCAGCCAGGGGGATTAATGGTCAGACTTGGCTACCGGGCATAAGGATTGGTAAGGTTAAAATCAGTCAAGGAAAAAAAGAGTGGGAACTGCCGGTTACCGTAGCCTTTGTTCCGCAGACCTTGAGCACAGAAAGCAGATTTCAGGCTTTGCTTCATCCTGAACATATACCGAAACTCACCTGCAAGGAGGAGATAGCTTAATGGATGAGTTCAAAAAAGTTACTGCTTTTTGCAAGAAGTTGTCCCTTGTCTTTATACTAAAATGGCAAAAAGTACGCCAAATATTTTATGTGGGCAGTAGTGAAGCTCTGCCTCCCCCTTTAAGTCTTGATGAGGAAGAAGAATTGATTTGTCGGCTGGAAAACGGAGATGTTTCGGTCAAAGATACCCTTATAGAACGCAATCTTAGGTTAGTGGTTTATATTTCCCGCAAATTTGAAAATACCGGTATAGGAATTGAAGATCTTGTCTCTATCGGAACCATAGGACTTATCAAAGCAGTGAATACCTTTGATCCGGCGAAAAAAATTAAGCTGGCTACTTACGCTTCCCGTTGTATAGAAAATGAAATTTTAATGTACTTAAGGAGAAATAATAAAATTAGATCTGAAGTTTCCTTTGATGAACCTTTAAACATTGACTGGGACGGTAATGAATTGTTACTCTCTGATGTTTTAGGAACAGATAATGACATTATTTCCAGGCCTATTGAAGAAGAAGTTGACCGGTATTTATTATCTCAGGCTATGGCTAGTTTAACGGACAGGGAAAAACTTATTATGGAATTGAGATTTGGCATGGGAGGATCGGAAGAGAAAACTCAGAAAGAAGTTGCCGACCGTTTGGGAATATCCCAATCTTATATATCGAGGTTGGAAAAAAGAATTATCAGACGTTTACGAAAAGAATTTGTGCGTTTGGAATAAGTTCTTGGAATAACTTAACTGCAGTCAGGGAATACTCTCCACAGAATAACCACGTGGAGGGTACCTGCTAATGGCTTTAAACAAGGTTGAAATTTGCGGAGTTAATACTTCCAAACTGCCCGTCTTAAGTGGTTCCAAAATGAAAGAATTGTTTGTCCGACTTCAGAATGGAGAGAAGTCGGTGCGCGAGCAGTTGGTTAAAGGAAACCTTAGGCTCGTTTTAAGTGTTATTCAACGTTTCAGTAACAGGGGTGAACATGTTGACGATTTGTTTCAGGTAGGATGCATTGGGCTGATGAAAGCAATAGATAATTTTGATCTCAGCCAGAATGTCAAGTTCTCTACTTACGCTGTACCGATGATTATTGGGGAGATAAGACGTTATTTAAGAGACAATAACCCTATCAGAGTAAGCCGCTCCCTAAGAGATATTGCTTACAAAGCTTTGCAAATTAGAGATAAGCTGGCTACCGAATGTTCCAGGGAACCAACTATTGCTGAAATAGCTTCTAAGTTGGAATTGCCCCAGGAGGAAGTTATTTTTGCGCTGGATGCTATTCAGGAGCCTGTTTCTTTGTTTGAACCTATCTACCATGATGGGGGGGATCCTATCTATGTAATGGATCAGATTGGAGATGACAAACAGTCGGACAGAGTCTGGCTGGAATCAATCGCCATCAATGAAGGAATGGGAAAACTGGGAGAGAGAGAGAAGAAGATTATCAACTTGCGCTTCTTTCAAGGTAAAACCCAAATGGAAGTGGCGGAAGAAATAGGAATATCTCAAGCCCAGGTGTCTCGTCTGGAAAAAGCGGCGCTTAAACATATGCGTAAACATGTTTAGCTAATAGGTATGAATGAACCCCCTTCTCATAAAATAATAAATGAGGAGGGCGGTGTGATGAAAGTCTCCGAATTAAGGGTGCTCGATGTAATAAACATTGAGGATGGCAGACGTCTGGGACCGGTTATTGATTTAGATCTGGATTTTGATAAAGGGGTAGTCAAAGGGATTGTAATAATGGCCTCCATTCGGTCCAAAGGTTTTTTTGGCGGGAGGAATGAAGATATTTATATTCCCTGGGATAAAATAGTTAAAATTGGCTTAGATACTATTTTGATTGACGGCCGGGATATTGTGGGTATTAATTACTAATAACCGTGTAAAACTTTAGGATATTACCTAGGTTTTCGATAAAAAATACGGGAAAATATAATCAAAAGAATGTCGTAACATGATAATTTTTTCTTAAGAAGGGTAATAAATGAGATGGCAATTGTTTCATGGAAAAAATATTGACTACCTCACAATTCCGGAATGGTCAAAATTAGGGGCCATCTTGGCCTTTTCCTTAAGAGGCGGCGGAGTAAGTAAAGCCCCCTTTTTCTCTTTGAATTTGGCTTTACATGTGGATGACAAGCCGGAAAATGTTTTGCAAAACAGACGGATTTTTCTTGAGGATTTGGGATGCTCCTTTGCCGATTGTACTGCGGTCAGCCAGGTGCATGGCAATAAGGTTATTGAGGTTGGGGAGCAAGATAAAGGGATAGGAATAAAAGAATTAGATCCTAATATTCCTGAATGTGACGGCATGGTTACCACTAGTAACATCGCGCTATTAGGTTTTTATGCTGACTGTGTGCCCCTGTATTTTTTTGAACCCCAAGCGAAAATTGTAGGCCTGGCCCATGCGGGCTGGAAAGGTACCGCCCTGAATATTAGTCAAAAAATCCTGCATAAAATACAATCTCTTGGCGGATCCCTGGAGAATTGTCTGGTGGCCATAGGCCCGTGCATCGGATCATGTTGCTATGAAGTTGGAGAAGAAGTAGCAGCAGTATTCACTAAGGAGGTAAACGGTTCTCAACTACTTACTAAAACCGGTTTTGATCGATATAACTTGGATTTAGCAGGAGTAAATGAACTTCAGCTTATCCGGGAAGGCATTTGTCCGGAACATATTGTGCAGGCACCATTTTGTACAGCCTGCCATAAGGATCTCTTCTTTTCCTACCGGCGGGAAGGGCGGACCGGCAGAATGGGAGCCTTTATTCAAAAGAAAGTGCTCTGAGGACTTCCTTGTCGGCTAGCTTGTGCTTGGGAAGGCATTAATTTGGGGGAAAATAGAGATGAGCAGGAAAAGTAAAGGTTTACTGCTTGGAGCACTCCTAGTCGCGACGTTTTTTTTGATCTGGAAGATTGGGTTTTTACAGCTTGGGTCTCGAGTGCTTTTGACAACTGCGGAAGAAGGATGGCTAAAACATGAAAAGGCGGCCAAAGCGGTTTTTGCCAATACAGAAATAGTTTTGACCGCTCCGATTGAAGGCCGGTTAGTTCCGGTACAGGAAAAGGAAGGACAAAGGTTTCGCAAAGGAGAGATGCTGGCCACATTATATCCTACCGGAGTAGATATCAGCCGTTCCGTAAAGGAAACAACTGTTAACGCCCCTATTTCCGGCTTGTTTTACCGCTCCCTGGATAATCTGGAACAGATTCTTACCCCTGAAAATTTAATGAAGCTGGAGCTTAATAAACTGTTGTCCCAAGCGGAAAGGGAGTTAACAGAGAAGTTAGCGGAGACTGCTAAACAAGTAGGCACTTCTCCTAAAAAGAATTTATTTAAGAAATATGAGTCCCTGGGCAAAATCGTTAATAATCTTTCTCCTAGCTGGATGTTTGTTTATTTGGAATCAGGCCCGCATATAAAGCCGGGTCAGACAGCGAGCTTTATTATTAACGACGAAGAATTTAGCGGTAGGGTAATGAAAATATCCGATCGGCCCCGGGGGGCGGTAGTATGCTTTACTCAATTTATTGACGGAACGGTGGAAAATAGAATCCAGGATATTGTGTGGTGTTACAAACCTGCCAGTAAAGGGGTGTTGCTGCCTTTAAGCTCGCTTACTTACCTTGGAGAGGAGATAATTGTCTATGTTGAGGAGGGCAGAGTTGTTAAGTGTAAAAAGGTTGAGCTTATAGATGCCAATGATTGCTGGGCCTGTGTAAAAGGACTCGAGGAAGGGGTACGGGTGGTTGTTAATCCCCGGCAGGGGATGGAAGGAACAAAATTATCCTAAGATAAGAAGGGAATTTAGCTGTAATGTAGAAGTTATTTGATATGCAAAATAGCTAATCGGGGTAGACTATGAGTATTGCTGAAAACTTAAGACTAATAAATCATAATATTAACAAAGCTTTAGAAAGGTCGGGAAGAAAAGATTCTGTAAAACTGATTGCGGTATCCAAAACCATGTCTACTGATGTTATTCTTAAGGCCTATACCGCCGGGCAAAAGATTTTTGGGGAAAACAGAGTTCAAGAATGGCGGGAAAAATCGACTGTTCTTCCTGAAGATTGTGAATGGCATATCATTGGCCGCCTTCAGACCAATAAGGTCAAATATCTTAATAGTAGGGTTGCTTTGATTCATTCTCTGGACAGGTTTAATCTTTTGGAAAAACTCAATGTGGAAGGAGAAAAACAAGGACTTGTTTGGAAAACCCTTCTTCAAGTTAATGTGGCTCAAGACGTGGCTAAAGCAGGTGTGGGGATAGATGAAGTTGAAGACTTTTTGCTAACTGCCAGAAACTATCCCTTTGTGAACATAATTGGACTTATGACTATTGGCAACCTTGAGGCCAGCCCAGCGGAAACAAGATTGCATTTCAGGGCCTTGCGGGAAATCAGAGACAAGATGCTTGAAAAAGGGGTTTGTGATTCCCAAACATTCTTTCATCTTTCCATGGGGATGAGCCAAGATTATGAAACGGCTGTGGAAGAAGGAGCAACGTTTGTACGGGTAGGAAGTTCAATTTTTGGAGAAAGACAATATAACTAACCAAAACCAAGGGGGGATCAAAATGGGTAGCATTTTTGATAAGCTAATCGGAATCATGGGTTTCGGGGACGATGATATGGATGATGATTATTCCTCAGAGCAAATACAAGATGATTACCCGGATAAAGCACAAAACAAATTCAGAAATAATAATTTAAGAGATAGTGGAATAAGAGAAAATGCTTCCAGGGATTCTTTTACCAGAGACATGGCGGTTCGGGAAATCCCTACTAAGCGCAAATCAGCTCCGGTAGTAAGTATCCATACCCAAAAACAAGTAAGGGTAATTGTAGTCGAGCCTGTTTCTTTTGAAGAGGCTCAGGGTATTGCTGAACATCTTAAGGCCAGAAAATCTGTTATTCTCAATTTAGAAAGAACAGACGTCAATCTCTCGCAAAGGCTTGTCGACTTTATCAGTGGGACAACCTATGCTTTGGGTGGTAATATGCAGAAGGTTGGTAATGGGATATTCTTGTTTGTTCCCAATAATGTTGATATCAGCGGTGAATTGAGTTTTAAAAATGGAGATAAAGACTATTCCTGGTCCAAGCGGTAAATAGCCTGAACCTAAATATTTTTAAGGCCGGTTAAAAAGATCGAGGAGGTAATGGCAATAGCGATCACGACATTTACTTGGATATTCAGAGTATTATACATGGTAATTAACATTTTGGAATGGGCTATTATTGCAAGGGCTATTCTCTCCTGGTTTCCCAGATCGCAAGGAAATCCTTTGGTTGGTTTGCTCAATGAAATAACTGATCCTCTGATTAGGCCATTCCAGCGTATACGTTTGGGCGGGGCAGCGGCGATGATTGATTTTTCACCGTTTTTTGCACTTATCGCTTTAATTATTATTAGAACTATTATACTTCCTCCGGTTTACAGTATTTTAGCTCGTATTATTTTGACTTAAGCCCTTTTCTTGAATATAATATAAAAATAATCAAAATAACTAACTAAAATACTTTCTAAAATGTTGATGAGGAAAGACTCTTGTTCAGACTTTGACAGCGAGCAGGGATGGTGGGAGCCTGTAAAGATCGGCAAGAAGAAATCACCTCGGAGTGACCTGCTGAAAAGCAATGAGTAAGCGGTCCGGCTTGTTTCCGTTAAAAAACTTAGAGTGGTCCGACTTGTATTTATCATGTTCGGACAACTAAAGGTGGTACCGCGAGTAGGCTCGTCCTTTTTTAGGACGGGCTTAATTGGTTAAAGGACACAGTTTTAGCTAAAACAGGAGGTTTAGGTATGGATTACAAAGATACTTTAAATTTACCCCAGACGGATTTCCCGATGAGAGGCAATCTGCCTCAAAGAGAACCGGAAATTCTTGCCAAATGGGAGAAAAATAAAATATACGAGAAGGTGCAGAAAGCAAGGGCCGGACGGGAAATGTTTGTCCTGCATGACGGTCCTCCCTATGCCAATGGGGATATTCATATGGGTCATGCCCTAAACAAGGTGCTGAAAGACATTATTATTCGCTATAAAACCATGGCCGGATATAATTGTCCTTATGTTCCCGGATGGGATACCCACGGCTTGCCCATTGAGCAGCAGGTTATTAAAAAGCTGGGTGTAAATCGTCATGCAGTTTCTGTATTGGACTTTAGATCGAAATGCAAGGACTATGCTTTAAAATATGTCGAGGTCCAAAAGCAACAATTTAAAAGACTCGGTGTCAGGGGGGACTGGGAAAACCCTTACCTTACTCTGGTTAAAGAATATGAGGCCGAACAAATAGGCGTTTTCGGGGAGATGGTAAAGAAAGGGTATATTTACAAAGGACTAAAACCCGTTTACTGGTGTCCCACTTGTGAAACAGCTTTAGCTGAAGCGGAAATTGATTATGCCGATAAGAAATCCATGGCTATTTTTGTTAAATTCCCGGTTATAAACAGCAAAGGACTTTTCGAGGCCGAAAATAGCTATGTAATAATCTGGACTACTACCCCTTGGACGATTCCGGCCAACTTGGCGATCTGCGTTCATCCGGAGTATACCTATGCCCTGGTGAAGAAAGACAATGAACGTTGGCTGATAGCCAAGGAAATGCTCGCTTCTTTAGGCGAATTATGGGGTGTAGAGCTGGCAGTGGAAAAGACTTTCGAGGGTAAGGAATTGGAAGGCCTCATCTGCCGTCATCCTTTGTTCGAGCGGGAATCTCTCTTAATCTGTGGCGAGCATGTTACCTTAGAACAGGGTACCGGCTGTGTTCATACTGCCCCGGGACATGGGGAAGATGACTTTTTGGTAGGAAAGAAGTACGGGCTGCCTGTACTTTGTCCTGTAGATCATCAGGGAAGATTTACCGCCGAAATTGAGCCTTATGAAGGAATGAAGGTGGAAAAAGCTAACGAAGTTATTATTCAGGATCTTGAAGCCAATACGGCTTTGGTCCATTCATCTAAGATCAAACACAGTTACCCTCACTGCTGGCGCTGTAAGAACCCGATTATTTTCCGGGCTACCGAGCAATGGTTTGCATCCATCGATGGTTTCCGGCAAGCTACTTTGGAGGAGATTGATAAGGTCCAATGGATTCCGGCTTGGGGACGGGACCGCATTTACAATATGGTTGCCGACCGTGGCGATTGGTGTATTTCAAGGCAGAGGACTTGGGGTGTCCCTATCCCGATTTTTTACTGTGAACAATGCGATCAAGCGATTGTCAATGATGAGACCATTAAATCCGTACAAGAAATTTTCCGCCAGGAGGGTTCTGACGCTTGGTTTGCTCGTTCTGCCAAGGAGCTGCTTCCTCCAGGCTTTAAATGCGAGTGCGGCTGTAGTGAATTTCGCAAAGAGACAGATACCATGGATGTTTGGTTTGATTCCGGCACCAGTCATGTCGGGGTTTTGCGCAACCGTGAAGATTTGAAATGGCCCGCTGATCTTTATCTTGAAGGTTCAGACCAACACCGGGGATGGTTTAATTCTTCCTTGTCTACCTCGGTGGCCGCTTTTGGCCAAGCTCCTTATCGTGCGGTGTTAACCCATGGTTTCCTGGTGGATGAAAAAGGACGTAAAATGTCTAAATCTCTGGGTAATGGTGTTGACCCCCTGCAGGTGGTCAGGGATATGGGAGCAGATATTTTAAGGCTCTGGGTATCATCGGCTGATTACCGAAATGATGTAGCCGCTTCTCCCCGCATTATGACCCAAATGAGCGAGGCTTACCGCAAAATTCGAAATACCCTGCGTTTTATGTTGGGCAATCTGTATGATTTTGATCCGGCCTCGAACCTTGTTCCTTATGCCGAACTTAAGGAGATCGACCGCTGGATTCTGCATAGACTGGCTAAAGTAATTGAAAGAGTGCTTAAAGCCTATCATGATTATGAATTCCATGTGGTTTATCATACCTTGCATAATTTCTGTACAGTGGAATTAAGTGCTATCTACCTGGATATTATTAAGGATCGGGCCTATGTAGAAGGCAAAGAATCAAAGACCAGGCGGGCGGCGCAAAGTGTTATGTATGAGATTCTTAAAGCTCTGGTCTTGCTCATGGCTCCGATTTTAGTCTACACCGCTGACGAAATCTGGCCTTATCTTCCCGGCTACACTGAGGGATCAGAAGTCCAGACTGAGGAAATGCCCCAAATTAAGCCCGAGTGGCTGGATGAAAGCTTATCTGAAAAATGGGATAAAATTCTGGACCTGCGTTATGATGTAACCAAAGCTTTGGAACTGGCCCGTAGGGAGAAACTGATTAATCACTCATTGACGGCCAAAGTGGATCTTTATCCCGATAGTGAGGATAACTATGATTTCTTAAACAATATTGAAGATCTGGTAGACATCTTCATTGTATCGGATTTAGTTATCCATCAACCGGGGGAAGAAGCACCTGCTGAGGCCCAGGACGGAGAGCACTATAAGGGTCTGAAAATTGCCGTAAGGACTGCTCCGGGCAAAAAGTGTGAGAGATGTTGGATGTATAAGGAACAAGTCGGAGCAGATATTGAACATCCGGAGCTTTGCCCGCGCTGCGTCAGTGTAATCAAAGGCTGATTTCGTAGCTCGTTAGGCGGCTGTTTAATAAGGGGGTGGGTGTTTGTATATTTGGGTGACGCTGGCTGTGGTCTTAATTTTAGATAGGGTAAGCAAATTTTTAGTGCAAAGCAATATGGCTTTATTCGATAGTATTGTTGTTATTCCCCATTTCTTTCATCTCACCTATATTCAAAACCCAGGAGCCGCTTTCGGAATTCTTAGCGGGCAAAGATGGTTGTTAATTATTATCTCCATTATCTTTTTAGGGGCTCTGATTTATTTTCAGAAATTCGTTCCTCCGGAACAAAAGCTTATCCGGATATGTATGGGCCTTGTTGGCGGGGGAGGTCTGGGAAACTTAATAGACCGGCTGGCTTATGGTCAGGTTATTGACTTTTTAGATTTTAAAGTATGGTCCTATATTTTTAATGTTGCTGACAGCTGCCTGGTGGTGGGGGGCATACTTCTGGCCTTCCTCCATCTCAGGCTGGATAAACAAGTAAAACCTGAGAAAAAATGATTTTTCAATAGCCGAAAGCCGGACAGTGTGATATTATGTATATAGATCGATTATCTGGGAAAGGTAGAATGTCAATTTGATTCAGGGTGAAGAAAAGAGAGGTTTGGGAAAAAATCTGCAATATGAGGAATGGCAGACTATTGCCCTGCCGGAGGGATTACGGCTGGATTTAGCCCTGTCTGAAAAAATAGCCAAAAGCAGGAACTTTGTCCAAAACCTGATCGAGGAAGGCCAAGTATTGGTTAACGGGGAAGTTAAGAAAGCCAGTTACAAAATTGCGGCCGATGATCGGGTGGAAGTCTGTATTCCCCAGCCTCGGGAGCTTGATGTTCAGCCGGAAAACATAAAACTGGATATTGTCTATGAAGATGACGATGTAATTGTAGTCAATAAACCCCAAGGTATGACAGTTCATCCGGCTCCGGGATCCTGGCACGGGACTCTGGTTAACGCCCTTTTGCATCATTGCCGAGATAATCTTTCCGGAATTAACGGCATAATCCGGCCCGGAATCGTCCATAGAATCGATAAGGGTACCTCCGGCTTATTGGTGGTGGCTAAAAACGATGATGCCCACAATGATCTGGCCCGGCAAATCAAAGAGTACAGCGCTAGGCGTACTTATCGGGCGATAGTCCACGGCGTACTTTCCGAGCCTTCCGGCACTGTTGATGCTCCTATCGGTAGAGACCCCAAAGATCGTAAAAAGATGGCTGTTGTTTTTAAAAACAGCAAAAATGCGATCACTCATTATTATGTTCTGCAAAGGCTGTCTGGATTTACCGAAATTAAAGCTGTGCTGGAAACAGGACGGACCCATCAAATAAGGGTGCATATGGCCTATATCAAACACCCGGTTTTGGGCGATCCTGTATACGGCCCCAAAAAATGCCCTTATGATCTTCCCGGACAGGTTCTTCATGCTGAAACCTTAGTTTTTACCCATCCCAGAACCGGTGAAAAAATGGAGTTTAGGTGTGAACCACCTAAGTCCTACCAAGATGTATTGGAAAAAATTAAATCCTTATAGGGGCAGTAGCCTTCATAATTATCATAACTTTTCCATTAGTATGTTTTCGTTTGTTATATTTCATTGACTTTTGCTTTGGAATAGACTAAACTAACCCTGATAGAATTAAATAGTTGCCTTTAAACTTTGTCCCGTGAGACAGGCAAGGCAGATTACTTGTAGTGAAATTGGAGAGTATTATATACTTACCAACAATAGCTGTCTGCGTTCGCCGACAGCTTTATTTATGTCTAAAATACTAACAAAATCAGTTCGGACATTATTTACTTAGTAGTTAACTAAAAAGAAGGCGGTGGACCAAGATGACCAAAAGAATTCCCAAGCATAAAATTATGGACGCGGACGGCATACGGCGGGCAATCAATAGAATTTCTCATGAGATTGTGGAGAAAAACAAGGGAACAGAAAACTTGGTTCTTATAGGAATTAGAACAAGGGGAGTTCCATTGGCTGAAAGGATCCAGGCCAGAATTTTAGATTTTGAAAATGTCAAATTGCCTCTGGGGCTTTTGGATATTACCCTTTACCGGGATGACTTAAGTATGATCGATGTCCAGCCGGTAATTCATGAAACAAAGGTCCCCTTTAGTATAGAAGGCAAAACAGTAATTTTAGTTGATGATGTACTTTACACCGGCAGAACTGTAAGAGCGGCCCTTGATGCTTTAATTGACTTGGGGCGGCCTCAAAAAATACAACTCGCAGTGCTTATAGACAGGGGGCATAGAGAGCTACCTATCCGTGCTGATTATGTGGGTAAAAACATTCCAACTTCCAGCCGGGAGATTATCTCGGTTTGTTTGTCGGAAATTGATAATAGTGAAGAGGTATTGCTCTTAGAATAGATTTTGCTAGATAGATTTATTAAATAGAATTAAATAGATTTATTAAATAGATTTTAAAAGATCACCCTTTAAAGTTATCCCGTGAGATAACCAAGGGTAAGAAGAATTGTTATATGTATGCAATTCCTCCTGCCTTGGGGTGGGAGGATTTTTAATTATCGGTAAGGAGGGAGTTTGCACCATGCGATGGAGGCACAAAGATTTACTTGATTTAGACAATTTATCGGCCCAGGAAATTGAACTGGTTTTACAAAGCGCTCTTTCCATGAAAGAAGTATTATTCCGCCCTATAAAGAAGCTGCCTACTCTCAGGGGAAAGTCTATTGCCTTAATGTTTTATGAAAACAGTACCAGAACCAGGACGTCCTTCGAAACGGCTGCCAAAATTCTGGGAGCGGATGTTACCAACTTTTCCGTGGCCCAAAGCAGCGTCAATAAAGGAGAAAGCTTGTTGGATACAGCAAAGACCCTGCAGGCTATGAATATTGATTTGGTAATTATCCGGCATGCCTGCTCAGGAGCTTCCGAGTTTTTAGCCAAACAGTTAAAAGCCGGAGTTATTAATGGCGGGGATGGACAGCATGCCCATCCGACGCAGGCCCTGTTGGATTTTTTCACCATGAAGGAACGCTGGGGAGAATTTAAAGGGAAAAAGGTTCTGATTGTGGGGGATATACTTCATTCCAGAGTAGCCCACAGCAATGCTCTGGGACTGAAGAAGCTTGGTGCTGAGGTTGTATTAATCGGACCGCCCACCCTTCTTCCACCGGAAATGAGTTATTTGGGAGTTAAGACTTCCTATGATTTGGACAGCGAATTACCGGGGGCTGATGCTGTGATGGCTTTGCGCCTTCAATTGGAACGCCAGCAGAGTGGCTTGTTCCCTTCCCTTAGGGAATATAACCGGCTTTACGGCCTAACCCGGGAGAAAATAGCTAAGACGGGCAAGGATACCATTATCCTGCACCCGGGGCCGCTGAACAGAGGAGTGGAAATCTCCAGCGATCTGGCCGACAGTGTTCAGTCCGTGATTGAAGAACAAGTCACTAATGGAGTAGCTGTCAGAATGGCCTTGATTTATTTGCTGATAGGGGGAACAAGCAATGTTATGGCTTAAAAATGTGCATCTGGTTGATCCGGGGCAAGGGATATCGGATAAGGCGAGTCTGTTGATTAAGGACGGTAAAGTGGCCAAGGTGTGCCGGGGAGAAAAACAATTGACGGAAGAGGAAGTACTGGCAACCTTAGGGGTTTCTGAACTTAAGGAAGTAAGCCAAGTAGACGGAGAAGGAAAATTTTTGTTTCCGGGACTGGTGGATGTTCATGTTCATTTTAGAGAACCGGGGCAGGAAGATAAGGAAGATATCAACAGCGGTTCCCGGGCAGCCGTCAGGGGCGGTTTTACCTCTGTTCTAGCCATGGCCAACACCCAGCCTGTTATTGATACCAGGGCCCTTGTGGAGTTTGTGCGCTTACAGGGCGAAAGAGCCGGCCTGGCCAGGGTCTATCCTGTGGGCGCCGTAACTAAGGGTTTTCAAGGCCGGGAACTGACGGAAATGGTTGATCTTCAAAAAGGGGGAGCGGTGGCTTTTTCCGATGACGGTCTTGGGATTCAAAGCGCGGAAACTATGCGTCTGGCCTTGGAATATGCCAAACTTACCGGTTGCCCGCTTATCAGTCACTGTGAAGACAACAGTTTAGCCGGTCAGGGTGTAATGCGCAAGGGTGAAGCAAGTGCCAGATTAGGGTTAAAGGGTATTCCGGCCAGCGCTGAAAGCGTTATGGTGGCCCGTGATGCCTTGCTTGCCGGGGAAACCGGTGGCAAAGTTCATATCGCTCACGTTTCAACCAAAGAAAGTGTCTGGATTATCAGAACGGCTAAGAAACTGGGCATAAATATCAGCGCTGAAGTAAATCCTCATCACCTATTATTGACAGATGAGGATGTGCAGTTGACTGATACTTCGTATAAAGTAAACCCGCCCTTGCCTAACAGAGAGGATCAGGAAGCACTGTTAGAAGGTCTGCTGGATGGGACCCTCGATATGCTGGCGACGGATCACGCTCCTCATACCTGGGAAGAAAAAATGAGACCCTTTGCGGAGGCTCCTTTTGGCATTAATGGTTTGGAGGCTGCTTTAGCCGCTTTGTGGCAGGAGTTAGTGCTCAAAGGTAAAATGAAACCGGAAAAACTAATCGAGCTTTGGTCCCTTAACCCGGCCAAACGCTTTGCGCTCCAAGGTGGAAGCTTAAAAGCAGGAAGTCCGGCCGATATGGTTTTGTTTGATCCCAAGTGGCGGGAAAAAATCACGGCTGAATCCCTGGAATCCAAAGCCCAAAATACACCTTTCTTAGAAAAAGAGCTGCAAGGATTTCCGATAATGGTTTGGGTGGAGGGTAAGCTGGTTATGGAGAATAGAAAGATTGTTGGGAAGAAATAAAATTGTTGGAGAAAATTACTTATAAATTATTGTTAGAAAAAATACTTAGTAAATTATGGCAAGAGGGAAATAGCAAGGAGGAAGTACTATGGGCTGGCTGGTCTTACAAGACGGAAAAGCATTTGCAGGAGAGAAAATAGGTTTTTGGCCGCATAACGGGGATCAAGTAATTGGGGAAGTTGTTTTTAATACTTCCATGAGCGGTTATCAGGAAATAATTACGGATTTATGTTGCGCCGGCCAGATTCTAACCTTTACCCACCCCCATATAGGCAACTATGGCTGGCATCAGGAAGACAGCGAAGCCGCTAAAATCCTGTTAAAAGGAATTATTGTCCGAGAACTGTCCGGCGGAGAGGGAAGCCTTCATGCTGATCAAAGCTTGGAGGCTTTTTGCCGCAAGAAAAAAATTGCCGGCTTAAAAGGAGTAGATACCAGAGCTTTAACCAGACATATCCGCAACAATGGCACTATGCCGGGGGTTTTGGTTGAGGAAATGGCTGAAGGGCTTAAATTTTGGCAAGCAAATACCTCCCAAGTGATTCATCCGGCCATGCCTTGGGCATATCAAGCCGGTACCGCCGAAGAGTATGTTGTTCCGGGAAAAGGACCTGTTTTGGCCATTCTCGATTTGGGAGTTAAACGGAGTATTTTAAGCTGCCTACACAACAGAGGCTACAGCCTTCATGTCTTTCCGGCCGGAACTTTGGCTGAGGAAATTTTAGAAATAAAACCTCAGGGCTTGGTTATAAGCAACGGCCCGGGTAATCCGGCCGAATTGTCGAAAATTGCCGATAATATAAGCAATTTGCTGTCCAAATTACCGATTTTAGGAATTGGCTTGGGGCATCAGCTTATAGCCTTGGCCGCCGGAGCGGGGACCTACCGGCTCCCTTTTGGGCATAGGGGAGGCAACCATCCGGTTCAAAACAAAAATAGCGGTAAAGTTGTCATCACTTTTCAAAATCACGGCTATGCCGTAAGTGAAGAAACACTTCGCAGGACAGGTTTAGAAGTATTGTATACCAATCTCAACGACGGAACTGTCGAAGGCTTGCAGCATGAAAGATATAAGATCTTAACAGTGCAATTTCATCCTCAAACAGCTGGGGAACCGGCAGAACATGAAGAGATTTTTGCTTTGTTCGATGATATGGTGAAAAGGGGGTAAAAGAATGCCTAAGCAAAATTGGCGGAAAGTTATGGTTATTGGTTCCGGACCGATAATTATCGGCCAAGCTGCTGAGTTTGATTATGCCGGTACCCAGGCCTGCCGGGCTTTACGCGAGGAAGGGATTCAAACGGTACTGGTTAATTCCAATCCGGCCACGATTATGACTGACCGTGAAATAGCCGATAAAATATATATCGAACCTTTGACGCTGGAATTTCTGGAGAGGATTATAGAAAAGGAAAGACCGGACGGCCTGCTGGCGACTATGGGCGGCCAAACAGGCTTGAATCTAGCTTTTCAGTTAGCGCGAGCGGGGGTTCTTGAACGCTGCGGCGTTACTCTGCTGGGGACTTCCTTGGCCAGTATTAGCCGGGCCGAGGATAGAGAGCTGTTCCGCAGTCTCATGCAAGAAATTAATGAACCTGTCCCGGCTAGTACTATAGTCTCCCGGGTGGAAGAGGCCTTGAATTTTGCACAAGAAATAGGTTACCCCGTTATAATCCGTCCGGCTTTTACCCTTGGAGGGACGGGCGGAGGAATTGCTCATAATGAGCAAGAATTAAGATTAATTGCCCAAAGCGGCCTTCAGGCCAGCATGATTGGCCAGATCTTGGTAGAGAAAAGTGTCGCCGGTTGGAAAGAAATTGAGTTTGAAGTTTTACGGGACGGCAGCGGCAACAGCATTGCGGTCTGTCATATGGAAAACATGGACCCGGTAGGGATTCATACCGGAGACAGTATTGTGGTTGCTCCTTGCCAGACTCTTACCCAAAAGGAGATTCAGGTTTTAAGGGCTTCGGCTTTGAAAATTGTCGAGGCTCTGGGAATAGAAGGCGGTTGCAATGTTCAGTATGCTTTGCATCCCGAAAGACTGGAGTATGTGGTAATCGAAGTTAACCCTAGGTTAAGCCGTTCCAGTGCTCTGGCCTCCAAAGCAACCGGTTATCCTATCGCTAAAATTGCAACCAAAATTGCCATTGGTTATACTCTGCCTGAGTTAAGCAATGCTTTGACCGGCAAAACATCGGCTTGCTTTGAACCGACTCTGGACTATGTTGTGGTCAAAATACCGCGCTGGCCTTTTGATAAATTTTCTGACGCCGACCGTACTATCGGCACGCAAATGAAAGCCACCGGGGAAGTAATGGGTCTGGGTCGCAATTTGGAAACAGCCCTGCTCAAGGCAGTACGTTCCTTGGAAACTAAAGCCTTCGGACTTTTAAATCCCGATCTGGAAAGTTTAAACGATCAAGAGATAGAATTAAAATGCCGTAAGCCGGAAGACAATCAGCTATTCGTTATGGCCGAGGCCTTCCGCAGAGGGTGGACCATAGAAAGAATTAATAGCCTTAATCAATGGAATCCTTACTTTTTACAAAAGATAAAAAATATCGTATCGATGGCCCAAAAGCTTCAAGCCCATCCTTGGGATGTATTGGTCTTGAAAAAGGCTAAGAAAATGGGCTATGCGGATATGGAAATTGCCAGACTTTGGGGCACAACCGAGCAAGAAGTCTATGATTTCAGGCAAAAGAACGGTTTGCGGACCGTCTTCAAAATGGTGGATACCTGCGCCGGGGAGTTTGAAGCCGGCACACCCTATTTTTATTCCAGCTATGATGAGGAAGATGAAGGAGAGGTTGGTTACCGCCGAAAGGTTGTAGTCCTGGGTTCCGGCCCTATTCGCATCGGGCAAGGTATAGAATTTGACTACTGTTCGGTGCATGCTGTCAAGGCCTTGCGGCGGGCAGGGGTAGAAAGCATTATTATTAACAACAATCCGGAAACGGTTTCTACGGATTTTGATACCGCTGACCGGCTGTATTTTGAACCTTTGACTTTGGAAGATGTTTGTGCCGTATTGGAAAAAGAAAAACCGGAAGGAGTGATTGTTCAATTCGGTGGACAGACAGCCATTGGCTTGTGTAAGGGGCTGAAAGCCAGAGGATATAATATATTAGGGACTTCCGTGGAAGATACTGACAGAGCCGAAGAAAGAGGTCTTTTCGATGAGGTCTTGCAGGCCATAGGGGCTAAGCGTCCCCGCGGCGGCTGTGTCTCCGCTCTCAGGGAAGCGGAAGAATTGGCCGCGGAAATCGGCTACCCCTTAATTGTTCGGCCTTCTTATGTCCTGGGAGGCAGAGCTATGCAAATTGTTTATGATTTGCCGCAGCTGCGCGAAGTCTTGACTAAAGCTTTGCAGGAATTTCCCGGGCAGCAAATTTGGCTGGACCAGTACCTGTTGGGGCAAGAAGTAGAAGTGGACGCCATCTCGGACGGTGATACGGTTTGTATTCCGGGAATTATGGAGCATTTGGAACGGGCCGGTATTCATTCCGGTGATTCAATCGCCGTCTATCCGCCCCAAACTATTTCCGATAAAAAACAAGCCGAGATTGTGGATCTCACTGTGGCCATTGCCCGCAGCATTAACATTAAAGGTTTGTTGAATATTCAATACGTAATCTATCAGGATGAAGTTTATGTTTTGGAAGTAAATCCCCGCTCCAGCCGTACAGTACCGTTTTTAAGCAAAGTAACGGGAGTACCCATTGTGGACCTTGCCACCAGGGTTATTTTAGGCCAAAGCCTGGCCTCGCAGGGTATAAACAACGGTTTGTGGCCGGTAGGGGATAAAGTTGCGGTCAAAGCCCCGGTCTTCTCTTTTTCCAAATTGCTGCTGGTAGAACCCTCCTTGGGGCCGGAAATGAAATCCACAGGGGAAGTTATGGGGATTGATTACCAGTATCAAAAAGCACTTTACAAAGCTTTATTGGCTGTCGGCTTGCGCATGTCGGTTCATGGCACCCTGCTGGCAACCCTGGCTGATAGGGATAAAGAAGAGGGTCTAAAATTGGTAGAGCGTTTTTATAAACTTGGCTTTCGGATTATAGCCACCAAAGGAACGGCCCAAAGAATCAGGCAAGCCGGCATTGAAGTTACAACCGTGGAAAAGCTGCATGCCGGTTCGGAGGAAATCCCGGAAAAAATCCGGCAAGGCCAGGTTCAATGTGTTTTAAACACCACCACTCACGGCCGTAAAATAGCCAGCGACGGCTTTGCGATCCGCAGGGCTGCCGTGGAGCAGGGGATACCGTGCTTCACCAGTCTGGATACGGCTGAAGCCTGGCTTAAGGTGCTGGAACTCAATTCACCCAGTTTAATAGCAATATAACAGGCAGAAGCAGTTCAATAGCAAGGTAACAAGCAGAAGGAATTAATTATAAAAAAACGGCATCAAGTAAAGTATTTTAAAAGATATAAGTAGATAAAGAAACAAGCAAATATATTTGATAAATAAACAAATATTGATAAATAAACAAATAAATATGTTAAAGTAAATATATTTATGAAAAATATTGATAGGTGTAAAGTAAGAATGATCAACCAAGAAAAAGTAATTGAAAATAGAGCTCTGGACCCGGAGCTAGGCATCTATAGACTTATTCTCCGGGGCCAAACGGCAAAAACCGCCCGCCCCGGCCAATTTGTCCACTTAAAAGTCAGTTCAACCCTGGATCCTTTCTTGCGCCGTCCTATTAGTATTGCCGGCATTAACAGGCAGCAAGGCGAAATAACCCTTTTCTACCGGGTGGTGGGCAGGGGAACGAGTGAATTGACTAGGGTCAAAGAAAATCAAACTTTAAACCTTATCGGCCCATTGGGCAATGGTTTTACAGTTCCGCATGAAGGAAAGCTGCTTCTTTTGGCCGGAGGTATTGGGATATTTCCGCTCTTTTCTTTAATTGAAGCTTTGGACACCTCCAAAGTAAAAGTTAAATTGCTCTGGGGGGCGGAAAACCGCCAATTTCTTGAAGCTGCCGGGCTGAAAACTCTGTTAGAAAAAAACTTGGATTATGAAGTTTCTACCTTAGATGGCAGTATAGGCCACAAAGGGTTAATTACCGATTTGTTAGAATACTATTTACAAGGTTTTAACAATCCCTCGGAAAAAAAATCATCGATATTGGCCTGGAGGGCAGCAGCTTGTGGTCCTAAAGCTATGCTTCAAGCAGTAACCGCAATTTGCCGGCGAGAAGGCATACCGATTGAAGTTTCTTTGGAGGAACGAATGGCTTGCGGTGTTGGCGCCTGTTTGGGCTGTGTCTGCACAGCTAGGGAGCCAAGCGGTACCCTGGTTAGAAAGCGGGTCTGTAAAGACGGGCCGGTGTTTGACGGCGGGGAGGTGGTCTGGGATGAAGAAAGTTGATCTGACTACGCAGTTGGCAGGGGTAAAACTTAAAAATCCGGTCATCACTTCTTCGGGGACTTATGGTTTTGGGGAAGAATATACCCCGTTTTATGATCCTGCCCTGCTTGGCGGCATTACGGTCAAAGGAATCACTCCCTTACCCCGCTTAGGGAACCCGGTTCCCAGAATAGCGGAAACCCCTTCCGGAATGCTTAATTCCGTGGGGTTGGAAAATCCGGGGCTGGAAGAATTCCTAAAAACTTACCTTCCCCGGCTGGAAAGGATAGGGACAGCCATAATCGTAAATATCTCCGGTTTTTCGCTGGACGACTACGCCCTGATGGCTTCTTCTCTGCCGGAGCATTCCTGTATTAGCGCTTTGGAGGTAAATATCTCCTGTCCCAATATCCAACACGGGGGGATGGCTTTTGGTACTGATCCTCGCAGTGCCGAGGAAGTTATAAAAGTAACCAGAAAACATACCCGCCTGCCCCTTATAGCCAAGCTTTCTCCCAACGTTACCGATATTGTGGAGATAGCTAAAGCGGTGGCCAGAGGGGGAGCGGATATCATATCTTTGATTAATACCCTTTTGGGCATGCGTATAGATCTTAAAACCCGTAAGCCTGTTTTGGCCAATACCATGGGAGGCCTTTCCGGTCCGGCTGTCCTTCCTGTAGCCGTCAGGATGGTTTATCAGGTTTATAAAGCGGTAGACTTGCCTATTATTGGCATGGGCGGCATCAGCACTTGGCAGGACGCCGTGGAGTTTATGCTGGCCGGAGCTTCGGCAGTCAGCATAGGTACGGCAAATTTCGTTAATCCGCTGGCGCCATTAGAAATAATCAACGGACTGGAAGAGTATTGCCGTCGGGAAGGGTATGGTTCGGTCCAGGAATTGGTGGGTCTGGCCCATAGCTAATTAGAAAGATTAAGAAAAGAGCAAGCTAGAAAGGAGCAAGCTTATGTCTGAATCAGTTTTTGTTAACGAAATAAACCCGCTTAATGAAAAAGTAATAGTGGCTATAGATGTAGATTCTGAAGACCGAGCCCTAGGTCTGGCGGAAAAGCTGCAAGGTAGCGGCTGCTGGTTGAAAGTAGGTTTGGAACTCTATGCCTTATCCGGCCTGAAACTAATTGATACTTTTAAAACCATGGGATTTTCCATTTTTTTAGACCTTAAGCTGCATGATATTCCTACCACAGTAGAAAGAACCCTTAAAGTCTTAACTGCTTCGGGAGTGGACATGGTGAACGTTCACTGCAGCGGAGGCTATGAAATGATGGCCAGAGCGGCCGAAGTGGTTCACAAGACCGGGAAGAAAATTATCGGGGTCACTGTTTTAACCAGTATGGACCGACCGGATCTTCTCGATATCGGCGTACAGGCCGCCACCCAAGAACAAGTGTTAAGACTGGCCCGGCTGGCGCAAAAAGCAGGGCTGGACGGAGTGGTGGCCTCAGCCCAGGAATCAGCTCTTCTCCGCCAAGAATTAGGCCGAGACTTCTTGCTGGTTACCCCGGGTATTCGTCCTGCCGGAAGCGAGAAAAACGATCAAGTAAGAGTATTAACTCCGGCTGAGGCGCTCCAAGCAGGGAGTTCTTACCTGGTGGTGGGCAGACCGATAACAAAGGCTCCGGATCCAAGGCAAGCTTTGGCCGAACTTTGGGGTTGATTGTTTTTAACCGGCTCATGGCTCTACAGAAAAAATCTAAAAAAATTTCGAAAGGTGGACTTGTAGTGACTAACAGTGGTAAGGCCCCAGAAAAACAAATAGATATTTTGCAAATCTTTAGAGATACCCAGGCCCTTTTGGAGGGACACTTTTTGTTGACTTCCGGAAAACATAGCGCTCAGTATATGCAATGCGCTCAGGTTTTACAATATCCGCGGATTGCGGCCACCCTGGGGCAGGAATTGGCCAACAAATTTATGGGTTTGGATATTGAAACGGTTATTGGTCCGGCTACGGGCGGGATTATCGTCGCTCATGAGGTAGGCAGAGCGTTGGGGGTTAGAGCCATTTTTGCGGAAAGGGAAAAGGGTGAGATGACTCTGCGACGTGGTTTTAAGCTTAAAGCGGGCGAAAAAGTCCTGGTGGTCGAAGACGTGATTACCACCGGCGGCTCAGTCCGGGAAGTAATCAAGGTTGTGCAAGAAGCCGGAGCTGAGCCGGTTGGAGTAGGGGTCTTGGTTGACCGCAGCGGGGGTCAAGCTGATTTTAACGGTATACCGATGCACAGTTTGTTACAGATGAGCATCGAGGCGTTTGCCCCGGATAATTGCCCTCTCTGTGCTCAGGGTATTCCTTGGGTAAAACCGGGAAGCAGGGGAAGCAGATAGAAAGTGTTTGCCTGTTTGTTTTTACCGTGCTAGTATTAATAATAAGGCTGCTTTATTAAAAGAATAAGACTAATTAATGAGTCTGATTTATTATTAAAGGCAGATATCAAAAGTATTTTTAAAAAAGTTATTTATTAATTTTTTAATTAGTTAATGTTGTGTTAATTAGTAAATGTTGTGTTAATTAGTAAATGTCATAGCTCTTAAATTCAAATAGTTGGATATTAATTCATTTAAATTTATAAGCATGATTATTAATCTTTTAAATTTGTCTTTAAGATAGGAGTAAGAAGTCATGGTTTATGTGGCACCTTTGTACAGGCCTCCCAGTGAAGCCTCCAGCTTGATTTTGCAGGTTACCATAGGGTGTTCTCACAATCAGTGCACCTTTTGCTATATGTACAAAACCAAAAAATATCGCATTAAATCTCTGGAGGAAATAAAACAACATATCCAATGGGGGCAAAGTGTCTATCCGCATGCCCGGAGAATTTTTCTGGCAGACGGCAATGTTTTGAGTATGCCTACTCAAGACTTAATTAATGTCTTGCATATTCTGTTTGAGGAGTTCCCCTATTTGGAAAGAGTCACCGCCTATGCCGGTCCCAAAGATCTGCTGGCCAAAAGCGACGAGGAGCTGGCGCAGATCAGGCAGGCAGGCTTGTCTATGCTCTACCTCGGTGTTGAAAGCGGCAGCCCTAAAGTATTGGCCAATATTCAGAAAGGCGTCACCCCGGAGGAAATGATTCTAGCCGGTCAAAAAGCCCGTCAGGCAGGATTTCTCTTGTCTTGTACCATTATTCTGGGCATTGGGGGCAAAGAGCTAACCGCTGAACATGCAGTGGAGACGGCGAAAGTTATCAGTGCTATGCAGCCCCATTATTTAGGAGCCTTAACCTTGATGATAGAAGAAAAAACAGTATTGAAAACCCAAATCGAAAGCGGCGAGTTCCAATTATTAAATCCGTTAGAAGTTATCGATGAGCTAATCATGATGATCGAGCCCATGGAACTGGAAAACTGTGTTTTCCGAAGCAATCATGCTTCCAATTATCTTTACTTAAAAGGCACCTTGAATAAAGATAAAGAAAAGCTTTTAAGAACTTTAAAAGAAGCTAAAAATAACAGTGCTATGTTGGCAGCCGAGGAAAGCAGACTTCTATAACGAAGCAGACGGTCATCTTTAGAACCCTGTTATCCATGTAATACTTGTCCATATAAGATATTATCCCGGTAGGCTGCAGGAATGCTACGGCATTAAACCACATATAAAATATAGGAATTCATTTAAGTCGGGCGGAATTGGGATAGATCGGGGCGGATTGTCGGGGTAGATTGGGGGTTAAATGATGGCCGTGAGAACAATTCGTTTACTGGGGGATAATATCTTAAGAGAAAAATGTAAGCCGGTGGAAATTTTTGATGAGCAAATAACAAATCTTTTACAGGATATGCTGGATACTTTGCGCCATACGAAAAACGGAGCAGCTTTAGCTGCTCCCCAGGTAGGAGTATTAAGTCGGGCCGTTGTGATTGATCTGGAAAAAAATCCTATATTTCTTGTTAATCCGAAAATAATTGAACGGCAAGGATGTCAAAAAGTTACGGAAGGCTGTTTAAGCATTCCGGGGGTGTGGGGCAAATTGATGAGGCCAAAGAAGGTTAAAGTTAAAGCTTTTAACGAAAAGGGGACGGAGTTTTTTCTTGTGGGAGAAGGAGAATTAGCCAAGTGCCTTTGTCATGAGATCGATCATCTCGACGGCATCTTGTTTATTGATAAAGTGGATTCTAAGGTGGATTATTGAAGTAGATTATTTAGTAGGCGTTCAATGGTTTCCTGCTGGGGAGTGATATACAATGACCAGTATTGTTCGTAAACAACCATCCCGGGTTTAGCACCTCGGGGTTTTTTTATTTGTCGCACATGAGTGTAATCCACCGCTACCTGGGAGGATGCTCTGGCTTGACTGAAATAGACGGCTAAAGTTGCCGCTTCCAGAAGGGTTTGGTCGTCGGGGAATTCTTCGTTTTCGTTAAGGGGCACAATAACGTGTGAGCCGGGAATATTCTTCACATGGAGCCACAGATCGCCCGGTTTGGCCTGCCGCCAGGTCAGGCGGTCGTTTTGCTTATTGTTGCGGCCGACGATAATGGTTTTACCCGCGGAGGATAAAAAACGGTGGGGTTGAGAATATATTTGCTCTTTTTCCTTTGCAGATTGTTTAGCCCCCTTCTTTTTCGTTGTTTGTTTTCCATATTTTTGATGTTTGGCTTGCTTGACGGATATATAACCTTGTTCTGACAGTTCTTGGTGGATTTCCTTTAGTTCATTATCATTAGCGGCTTGTTCAATGCTATATATGATAGACTGCAGATAATTTATTTCTTCCAGAGCCGCTTGTTTAAAAGGTTCGGTTTTCTTGATGGCGGCCTTGGCTTTGTTGTAAATCTTATAGTAATGTTGAGCATTGTCAATCCCTTTTAAGCTGGGATCCAAGGGGATGGTTATTGACTTGTAATCCGGATCGGTATAGTCCTCGACCGTAATTTCTGTCAGGCCGGGAGTTAACTTGTAAAGGTTGGCCGTAAGAAGTTCCCCATACTTTTGATAGGTTAAGTCTTTTTGGGCTTTGGCCATAGTGTTTTCATACACTTCACATTTTCTATAGAGGCGTTTAAGGTGGTCTTGTACTAGCTTTAGCAGAGATGCTCGCTGGGCTTCACTTCGGTTATAATCTTCTTTCTGACGGTAATATAAGTTTATTGCTTCATTGAGGCTGGTTGTAGGCTGCCAAATTAAGTCCGCGTACTGTTCATAGGGGATAAAAGTGAAAACCAAGGGCATTTTTTTTGGCCCGGGCGGATAATAAAGACCGGGCTTTATAAAATCAAGATCTTTAGTCGGGATAAACAAGGTATAAGCTTGATAAAGCCGGCTTAAATCAATTTCACCGCAGTCATCAAGGATAGCGTCATTTTCCAGCCCGGCACGGAGAACAATTTCCCTAGCCAGTTCAGGACTGATTCCATTGAACAGATCAAGCAGCGCCTTGGTTACTTTTCTTTCCAAAGGATAGGTCAAAATCAGGCTCATAAACCGGTTTTCATCTTGGAGGGCTTCGGTTTTATTTTGGGGCGGTGGTGTAATGTAAGTTCTTCCCGGTAGCACCTCCCGGTGTCTGCTCACCAAATGGGAATACCTTCTTATACCATCCAGAATAGTGTTAGTCTCCGAGTCTACCAGAATTAAATTACTGTGCTTGCCCATAATTTCCAAGTGCAAAAAATAATTCTGTAAGTCTCCTCTTTCGTTGTAATTTTGAATAATCAAAGTTACAACCCTTTCCAGGCCAGACTGAAAGATATCCATAATCTTGCCGCCTTCCAGATGTTTGCGCAGAATCATGCAAAACATGGGAGGAAAGGCAGGATTTTTTTTAGCTTGCTCTGTTAGATGAATTCTGGCTGCTGTACTGCCGGCATTTAAGAGTAAGCGCTGAGTTTGTCCGGCACTGCGCACCAGAAGATGAATTTCATCTTTTTCCGGTTGCTGAATTTTATCAATACGTGTTCCTACCAATATGGGATGGAGTTCTTGGATTAAGTAACTGAGAGTAATGCTGTCTAAAGCCATAGCTTGCTAGCTCCTTTCCCCAAAACTAATAAAATTATATCAATCCCGATACATGAAGACCAGCGTTTAAGCATGGCTTTTACAATTTGTTGATTTTTCCTGAGCAAAAAGTACGCAACGAGTAATTTTTTATGGACAGGCCGAATAGCATTTACAAGAAGAATTACTATCAGAGGAAAGAAGGAGGAACAGAAATGCAGCGGCAAGCGTGGCATATTTTAAGCGGCGGGGAAATATGCAAAAAACTTAAAGTAGACCCGGAGAGAGGTTTAAATGATAGAGAGGTGACCCGTCGGCTGGTAGAATTCGGGCCTAATTCTCTGATTGTAAAAAAAGGGGTTAACCCGGTCTTCTTATTTTTGGGTCAGTTTAAAGATTTTATGGTGTTGGTTTTAATGGTAGCCACGCTAATTTCGGGCCTTTTGGGTGAGGTAGCAGATGCTCTTACCATTTTAGCCATTATTCTGCTTAATGCTATTTTGGGCTTTATTCAGGAGTATAAGGCTGAAAAATCTATGGAATCTTTACGGTCCCTCACTGCCCCCGAGGCTACGGTCTTAAGGAATGGTACGGTATTGAAGATACCGGCTGAAGAACTCGTACCCGGGGACATTGTTATGATAGAAGCCGGAGATCGTGTTCCGGCCGACATCCGGTGGCTGAAATCAACCAGTTTGCGGGTAGAAGAATCCGCTCTTACCGGAGAATCCCAGCCGGTGGCCAAAAACAACCAGCCGTTGTTGGACGAATATGTTCCCATAGCTGATCGCAAAAATATGGGTTATATGGGTACAGTCGTCGTTAACGGACGGGGAATAGGAGTTGTTATTGCTACCGGGATGCAGACCGAGATGGGTATTATTGCCGATATGATTCAGGATATCAAAGAGGAAGAAACGCCGTTACAACGCAGATTAGCCCAGTTGGGAAAATGGCTGGTTTCTATTAGCCTGGCTGTTTGTGTGGTAGTAGTTATAACGGGTATTCTCCAAGGTGAGAGCTTAACCAAGATGTTTTTTGCCGGTGTTACATTGGCAGTTGCAGCCATTCCGGAAGGACTGCCGGCTATTGTTACAGTGGCCCTGGCTGTCGGCGTTCAGCGTATGGTTAAACGCCGGGCCATTATCCGTAAGCTACCGGCGGTAGAAACCTTAGGCTGTGCCACGGTTATTTGCTCTGATAAGACCGGGACTTTGACCCAAAACGAAATGACTGTTAGGAGAATTTATTGTGAAGACCAGATTATTACCGTCAGTGGACAGGGATATGACCCCAAAGGGGATTTCCATGGCATTGACCCCTATAAGGATAAAGGAACCTTTAAAGAATTGCTTAAATGCGCTGCTTTATGCAACAATGCGGTCTTAACCAAAAAAGGATTAAGGGTAAGCGGTTTATTTCGAGGGAAACGGGAAAGTGTCTGGGGAGTTGACGGCGATCCCACCGAAGGAGCTTTGCTGGTAGCGGCCGCTAAAGCCGGCGTATGGCGGGAAGGATTAGAACGCAAAGAACAAAGAGTTGCTGAGATTCCCTTCGATTCGGAAAGAAAAAGGATGACCGTGCTTTATAAAGGGAAAGGCGGGTTTAAAGCCTATGTCAAAGGCGCACCCGATATAATTTTAGAACTGTGCACCAAGGAAATGACCAAACAAGGAATGAAAGAGCTTACCCCGGAGAGAAAAAAGCAGATTTTATTTATCAATGATGAGATGGCTTCTCATGCTTTGCGAGTCTTGGCTTTGGCTGTCAAAAACGTGGAAGAAGAAGATCAAGACGGGGAAATGGAAAAAAATCTGGTGTTTATCGGGTTAATGGGCATGATTGATCCTCCTCGTTTGAGTGCGCTTAAAGCCATTAAGGTCTGCCGGGCTGCCGGAATAAAACCGGTGATGATTACCGGAGATCATAAGCTTACTGCTCAGGCGGTGGCCAAGGAATTGGGAATTATCAGGGGTATGGAAAACAAAGTTATCACCGGGGCGGAGCTTGATAGGATGACGGAAGAAGAGTTACGCCAACAGGTCATGGATATTTCCGTTTTTGCCAGGGTTGCTCCCCGGGATAAGTTAAGAATAGTCAGAGCTTTAAAAGAAAATGGGCAAATAGTTGCCATGACCGGTGATGGAGTTAATGATGCGCCCGCTGTGAAGGAGGCTGATATCGGAGTAGCCATGGGCCAAACCGGAACCGATGTCACCAAAGAAGCATCATCCATGATAATTGCCGATGACAATTTCGCTACTATAGTAGCCGCAGTAGAAGAAGGGCGGGGCATTTACGATAATATCAGAAAGTTTATCCGTTATCTCCTTTCATGTAATTTAGGGGAAGTGCTTACCATGTTTCTTGGTACTTTGGTCGGACTGCCTTTGCCCCTTTTGCCGATTCAAATTCTATGGGTCAATCTGGTTACGGACGGCTTGCCGGCCATGGCCTTAGGGGTGGACGGAACTGATCCTGACATAATGAGAAGAAAACCGCGCAAGCCTAATGAAAGTGTTTTTGCCAGGGGACTTGGCCGAAAAATCTTAATCCGGGGTACCATGATCGGTATTGGAACTCTCTTGGTTTTCGTTATTGGACTGTGGTCCGGTGTAGGCTTGCTGGAAGCAAGGACTATGGCTTTTACGACCTTGGTTTTCTCCCAACTTTTCCATGTATTTGACTGCAAATCCGAAACCAGGAGCATTTTTGAAGTCGGAATCTTTTCCAATCCTTTGCTGTTGTTGGCAGTTGCCACCTCAATAAGCATGCAGTTAGCGGTTATCTATCTGCCGGTCTTGCAGGGCATATTTAAGACTGCGGCTCTTGGTGCTTGGCAGTGGGTATTAATTCTCCTTGTCGCCGGAGGACCCAGTGTGCTCCTTGGCCTTGCCAGGTCAGTTAGAAATGCTATGCGCCGCAGCAGGGTTATGGTTAGTCGTTAAGTAGTATTAAATAAAAAACGGAGAGTAAATTAACCAAGTACTTATAGAAGACGTCTTCATGTGCACTGACCCCCAATGATTAGATTTTTAGGTCTAAATTTTGGGCGTCAGTACACTTGAAGGCATCTTTTTTTGCCGGTGAACGTGTCCAAAAACTCCGCCTAAATGCTCAGCTTCATATTTCAGTTGAGGGTATTTCAGTTGAGGTTGTCGGTTTTATAAGGTATTCCTTACTTAATTCATTTTTTTGTGATATAATATAATTGTGATTGTAAATAGTGTAACTTATTAGTATATTACTATTCTCGTAAATAATGCAAGGGTTTGAGGGTAATTTTTATGTTTAAAGTAAATGATTATGTCGTATACAACTCAACAGGGGTCTACAAAATTGTAGACATTAGGGAAGAAAAGGATATTAATGACAATTATGTAGACTATTATGTCTTGCAGCCGGCCTACGGTCATAATCTGACAGTTAAAATCCCGATTAACAGCCGTAAGGTTTCCATGCGTAGGATAGTGAGCAAGGACGAGGTTCTAAACTTAATATCCGCAATGCCGGATATAGAACCTGTTTGGATAAATGACGATAGGAAAAGATATGAAGCCTTTAAGTCAGCTCTTAAAACTGCAGAATGCCTGGAATGGATAAAAATAGTCAAAACTATGTATCTCAAAAAAAAGGAAAGAATGAGTGACGGCAAAAAACTGGCGAAGGCCGATGAAGATATTATGAAAGCCGCCGAAAAGAATATTAACGAAGAGTTTGCAGCAGCCTTGAATATTTCACCCGAGGAAGTGATTCCCTATATCCGAAAAAGAATCTCCTCCTAAAATTTGAGGGGAATATGGAGGAACACAATGGATAGCATCTCTTGTTTCCGTAAGAAGAAACAGGAGGACCGTCCTTGTGTTCCTTTTCTAGTTTCTGTTATCCTCTCTTGACCCTGGCCAATCTGCATAGTATTCTGTAAGAAAAGGTGTAAGCTTCACCAAGGAGGAAGACCTATGGATTTTATTAAGATGCATGGTCTGGGAAATGATTTTGTCTGCCTGGATCATTTTCTTTCCTCGCCGGAGATAAATTACCCTGAGACTGCCCGTCGTCTCTGCCATAGGCAGTTGGGCGTCGGCGGGGATGGATTAATTGTTGTTCTTCCCTCCGATAAGGCTGACGCCAGGATGAGAATTTTCAATCCTGACGGTTCGGAACCGGAAATGTGTGGTAACGGTATTCGTTGCTTTGCTCGTTATGTCTATGATCTTGGCTATGTGCCAAAAGAAACTATGACCGTAGAAACCTTGGCCGGAATTTTGACTATTGATTTGGAAGTAAAAAACCGTAAATTCGAAGCCGCAACAGTATGTATGGGAAAGCCTATTCTGGAGCCTAAACTTATTCCGGTGATTACTGACCGGGAGGGGCCGATAATTGAGCAAGAAATAGAAGTATGCGGGCAAAAATTGTTATTTACGCCTGTTTCTTTGGGCAACCCGCACTGTGTGATATTTATCGACGATTTCGATGGCCTTGAATTTGAGCTGCTGGGGCCGGCTCTGGAAAAACATCCGTTTTTTCCGCAAAAAACAAATGTTGAGTTTGTGAAAGTAGAAAATCCACACGAACTGACCATGAAAGTATGGGAGAGAGGAGTGGGACCTACGCTGGCTTGCGGGACAGGAGCCTGTGCTTCCCAGGTGGCTGCTGTCTTAACCGGTCGGGCAGAAAGAAAAGCAACCATACACTTGCCCGGAGGCGACCTGCGGGTAGAATGGGGAAGGGATAATTTAATTTATATGACCGGGCCCGCAACCTATGTTTTTCAAGGCCAAATACTTGAAGATCTACTTCCGGATAATTTATAATAATAATCTATGTAGTTGTTCTGCCAAGAAAATTCATTTCATAGATTAGCGCTAATTAAGGGGGAATACTTATATGGCATTGGTAAATGAAAACTATTTAAAACTGCCGGGGAATTATCTTTTTTCAGAGATAGCTCGCAGGGTAAATGAGTTTAAAAAACAAAATCCGGCGTCTGATATTATAAGAATGGGAATTGGCGACGTAACGAGGCCTCTCCCTCCCGCTGTTATTGCTGCTATGCATGAAGCGGTCGATGAAATGGGTAACCCGGAAACTTTTAGAGGTTACGGACCTGAACAGGGATATGAGTTCCTGGCGGAAAAAATAATAGAAAATGATTTTAAACCCCTTGGTGTGGACTTAAAGGTAGACGAAGTCTTTATTAGTGACGGAGCTAAGACTGATACTGCCAACTTCCAAGAACTACTGGGAGTGGATAATATTGTGGCCGTTACTGACCCTGTCTATCCTGTTTATGTAGATAGCAATGTGATGGCCGGTCGGACGGGAAAAGTTAATGCCCAAGGACAGTTTGATAAATTGATTTATTTGCCTTGTACCGAAGAAAATAACATGAAACCTGAGTTTCCCACCTCAAGGGTAGATATGGTTTATCTCTGTTACCCTAATAATCCGACAGGTACGACCTTAACCAAGGAAGATCTGAAAAAGTGGGTAGATTATGCCCGAGAAAACAAAGTGCTTATTTTATTTGATGCGGCTTATGAAGCCTTTATTCGCGAGGAAAATGTACCGCACAGTATTTTTGAAATTGAAGGTGCCCGCGAAGTTGCGGTAGAATTTAGAAGTTTCTCCAAGACTGCTGGTTTTACAGGTACAAGATGCGCTTACACTATTGTTCCCCATGAACTTATGGCCTACGATTCCCAAGGGCAAGCTCACAGCTTGAATAAATTATGGCTAAGGAGACAGACAACTAAGTTTAATGGGGTATCCTATCCGGTTCAAGCAGCTGCCGCTGCTGTTTATACCCCTGAAGGCCAGCAGCAAGTCAAAGAAACTATTGATTACTATATGGAAAACGCCAGGCTGATCAGAGAAGGATTGCAAAAAGCAGGCTTCAAAGTTTTCGGTGGCGTAAATGCTCCTTATATCTGGATGCAAACACCCAACAAAATGCCTTCTTGGGACTTTTTCGACAAATTAATGAAAGAAGCGGAAGTGGTAGGTACTCCAGGCGCCGGTTTTGGGGCCAACGGCGAAGGCTATTTCCGGCTTACTGCTTTTAATACGCGTGAAAATACGGAAAGAGCAATTGAAAGGATTATTAACAGGTTAAGCTAGCAGAATTAAATCATACTGAGGGTGTTGTATTAACAAGGACAGGGGCATTTCCCCTGTCCTTTTAAAGGTCTATATCTATAATCTATATCCGTTCATCCTTTAATTGTTGGAGTCGAAATCTTTTATAAAAAGCACACAAATAACCGCTCCTGCTAAAGCTATGGCGAAGGTCATTAAAAATACCGGAGTAAAAGAGCCGAGGGCATCGGCCATAAACCCCCCCACGACCGGTCCAAATACCTGCCCGATCCCAAAGAATAAAGTCACAAAACCTAAGCCTGCCGAGGCTAGTTTCGGACCCAAAAGATCGCCGCAAACGACTGCCATAATCGCCGGGACACACACCGAAAAACCGTAAAGAATAGTGGAAGGTATATAAAATAAAGGTATGTCACCTAGGGAAAAGAGTATGGAGGCTGCCGCCTGTAAAGTGAACAAAGAGACAAGAGTTTTTTTACGCCCGATAATATCCGATAGCCATCCCCATACAATCCCGGATATTAAACTAATCCATCCTAAGACCATAAACAGTCTGGCCGCCAGCACAGCCTCAACCCCTATACCGGCCACCAAGTGTTTAACAAAAAAAGTCATATAGATAATATAAGAGAATCCGAACATAAAATATACAATTCCTAGAATCCAAACAGCGGGCAAAGAATACACCTGTTTCCAATCCGAGCTTTTGTTATAATTAGGAGGGAGGCTTATCTCTTCGATTTGACCTACTGGTTTCAAATTTTTTTCAGCCGGGTAATTGCGTATTAGGGAAAAAGTTAATAAGGCTGCCAGAAGTGTAATACTGCCAAAGAGAATCCAACTTGCTCTCCAAGCTGTTTGCCCGTAAAATATAATAAAAACCGGGACGATGAAACCCGCCAGAACCATTCCGATCGGACCGCCGGATATGGCGATGCCTGATGCCAGGCCGCGTTTTGATTTAGAAAACCAGGCCGGCCATAAGCCGAAAATCGATAAATGTACGGCTCCGCTTCCTAGACCTGCTATCAGGCAAAAAACAGCGACCCAATGATAACCGGGAGATAATCCCTTCAAAACCATTCCTAAACCGGCCATAACAAGCCCGATAGTTGCGATCAGCCTGCTCCCGTACTTGGAAGCCAAGGCCCCACCAACAATGGCTAAGGTTAAATATCCTAAAAAACTCATTGTTGCCAGGAATCCCGCCTGGCCATTGTCAATTCCCAGATCGGCCTGCATGCTGGGAAGTACGGCTGAAAAACTAAAGCGGGTAAAGCCTATGCCTCCAATAATGGCGAAAGTGCCGATGGCCAGGACTGCCCAACCATAGTGAATGGGAAAATTTTTTTTCTCTTTCATGATTTACCTCATTGTTTTAAATTTTTATCATATAAGATTTTTATTAAACAAAATTCGGTTTAATCCTGCCAAGTAAAAAAAGATTTAAGTTAAGGCCAATTATGCAATAATACTTTAAAGGGAGACGATCTTCTTGCTAAACAGTATGACCGGTTTCGGACGAGGCGAGGCCAAGGGTCTAGGATATCACTTTTCAGTGGAAATGAAATCCGTCAATTATCGCTTCCAAGAGACTATTGTCAAGATGCCGCGTACTTTTCTTTCTTTTGAAGACACGATTCGCAAAATTATTCAGGAAAAAGTCAAACGAGGAAGGATCGAAGTTTATGTAAATCTTAAGGAAACAGAAGAAAGAAAGAGAATGGTCAAAGTTGACAAAGATTTGACGCTGAAGTATGATATTTCTTTGAAGGAACTGGCTCAATCGTTAAATACCACCTATCATACCAATATTTTCCGCTTAGTAAATTTACCCGAGGTTTTGAGTGTCGAGGAAGAAGAAATTGAAGCGAAAATTTTATGGCCGGTTTTAGAAAATGCTGTTCAAATAGCCCTTGCTCAGCTTCTGGATATGCGCCTGCAAGAAGGCGAAAGGTTGAAAAATGATTTGCGGCAAAGGATTGTTTTTATGCAACAGCTGGTCCAAGCAATTGCCGACCGGGCTCCAAAGGTAGTGAACGAATACCAGGAGCGATTAAGGGAAAGACTAAAGGACTTGCTTGATAATAATAATATAGAAATTGACGAAAGCCGCGTAGCCATGGAGGTTGCGCTCCTAGCGGATAAAGCTTCTATCGATGAAGAAGTAGTCCGGCTTAAGAGCCATCTCGAAGAGTTTGCCCAAACCTTGTCATCCTCGGAACCGGTGGGCAGGAAGTTAGACTTTTTGGTTCAGGAGATGAATAGGGAGATTAACACGGTTGGTTCTAAGGCCAATGATTTGGAAATAACAAAACTAGTGGTCGAAGGAAAATGCGAATTAGAGAAGATCAGGGAACAGATACAAAATATGGAGTAGTAACTGGAGGGTATTTTTAATGGACATTAAATTAATAAACATCGGGTTTGGTAATATTGTCTCGGCTAACAGAATTATTGCTATAGTCAGTCCCGAATCAGCACCTATAAAAAGAATTATCCAGGAAGCACGGGATGCCAGAATGTTGATCGATGCTACCTATGGCAGAAGAACCCGGGCTGTTGTAATATGTGACAGCCACCATGTTATCTTGTCTGCAGTTCAACCCGAAACTGTTGCTAACCGCCTTTCGGCCAAAGAAATCAACCATGAAGATTTTACGGAATAATTTTTGTTGGTTTAATACTATTGCCGGGAGGGTTAAAGTGAAAAATAATAAGGGGATGTTAGTAGTACTATCGGGGCCGGCCGGAGTTGGGAAAGGGACTATTTGCCGGGCCCTTCTTGCTCAAACGGCTGATCTGGAGTATTCCGTATCGGTTACGACCAGAGATTGTCGGCCGGGGGAAAATGAAGGGAAAGAGTACTACTTTCGCACCAAAGAAGAATTTCAGAAAATGATTGAAAACCAAGAGTTCTTGGAATGGGCGGAGTTTTGCGGCAATTATTACGGTACGCCAAAATTTCATGTCGAAAAAGCCTTAAATGATAATAAAACAATATTATTAGAAATAGACATTCAAGGTGCTAAACAAGTAAAAAAATTATACCCTGACGGAGTGTTTATTTTTATTGTCCCTCCTTCCTTGAAGACGCTTTCGGAGAGACTTCATGGCCGGGGTACGGAAACAGAAGAAATTATTCAACTTCGTTTGGCTAAAGCCGTTCAGGAATTAGACGAGATTAAGGATTATAACTATGTTGTAGAAAACGATTACATTGATGCAGCCGTAGAAAAAATACGGTGTATAATAACAGCAGAAAGATGTAGTGCCAGTCGCTATCCCTTGAAGATAAAGGAGGAATAATTATGAGGCAACCTTCTCTGGATATCCTAATGTCTAAAGTAGACAGCAAATATACCTTGGTAGTAGCTGCCTCCAAGAGAGCTCGTGCTTTAATGGAAAATACCGATCCTGAAGAGAGTAAAGATATAAAACCTGTAACCAGGGCTTTAGAAGAAATGGCACTTGATAAAATAATAATTGATTATCCTCGCGAGGTAAAAAAATAATGTTAGATGGAAAACATATTCTACTTGGCATTACCGGTGGTATTGCCGCCTATAAATCCGCGGAAATTGCCAGCAGGCTCCGAAAACTTGGGGCTCAGATCAGTGTAGTCATGACCGAATCGGCCACAGAGTTTATTACCCCTTTGACCATGCGTAGTATCTCTTCGGGGCCTGTTTATACGGATATGTTTGACGAGCCCAAAAGGTGGAATGTGGAACACATTGCTTTGGCCGAAGCGGCAGATCTGGTGCTTGTTGCTCCGGCCAGCGCCAATACTTTGGCCAAAATGGCCTTAGGCCTGGCTGACAATTTTCTGACTACGGTTCTTTTGGCAGTACAGGCCCCAATTTTTGTGGCTCCGGCTATGAACAATGCCATGTACCACCATCCTGCCACCCAGGAAAATTTAAAAATCTTAAGGGAGCGAGGTATACATATTATAGGGCCGGACAGCGGATTCCAGGCCTGCGGTACTGAAGGCGACGGTCGCATGAGCGAGCCTTACCGTATTGTCGAGGAAATTGGAAATTACTTTAGAAGCTCCGTCCAACTGAAAGGTGAAAAGGTTCTTGTGACTGCCGGGGGAACTCGTGAAATGCTTGATCCGGTGAGATACCTGGGCAATTTAAGCTCCGGGAAAATGGGCTATGCCATTGCTCAGGCCTTTGCAGAAGCCGGGGCAGAAGTAACCCTTGTCACCGCCCCAACCAGTCTTACTCCGCCTTCAGGGGTAAAAACTGTCCCTGTTGTTTCTGCCCAAGAAATGCAGCAGGAAGTATTAAAACTGTTCGACGAACAGGATATAGTAATTAAAGCGGCAGCGGTGGCTGACTATCGTCCGGCTGTTTTCCAGGAACAAAAGATCAAGAAAACAGGACAGGGGCTTATTTTAGAGTTAGTGCAAAATCCTGATATTTTGCAGTCTTTAGGAGAGAAAAAAAACCACCAATTTATTGTCGGCTTTGCGGCCGAAACCCAAAATATTATCGAAAACGGCCTGGCCAAAATGCGCAAAAAAAAGACAGATATGCTGGTAGTAAATGATGTAACCGCTGAGGGAGCCGGTTTTGGTTCCGATACCAATATAGTGAGTATCCTTTTCCCCGATGGCCAAAGAATAGATCTTCCCCAAATGAGTAAGTTGGAAGTAGCCAAGCGATTGGTTCAAATAATTACTGCGACCAGAAAGAAGCAGCAAGATAAGGAGTGATAAGCATGGGGTATAAATTATTTACTTCCGAGTCAGTAACTGAAGGGCACCCGGATAAAATATGTGATCAGATTTCGGATGCAGTTCTTGATGCAGTTATTGAAAAAGACAAAAATTGCCGGGTTGCTTGCGAGACCTCCGTTACCACCGGACTTGTCCTGTTAAGCGGTGAGATCACCACAAACTGTTATGTTGACATCCCCAAGATTGTCAGGGAAACCATCAGAAAAATCGGCTATACCAGAGCCAAATACGGTTTTGATGCCGAGACTTGTGCTGTTCTGACTTCTATTGAAGAACAGTCCAGCGATATAGCTATGGGGGTTAACCGGGCTTTGGAGGTTAGAAATTCAGACAGTGAAGTTGAGGAACTTGGCGCCGGTGACCAGGGTATGATGTTCGGTTATGCCACCGCTGAAACAGAAGAATATATGCCGATGCCGATCTCTTTAGCCCATAAGTTGGCCCGTAGACTGGCCGAATTACGTAAGAATGAACAAATAAAATATCTAAGGCCGGACGGCAAGACTCAGGTAACTGTTGAATATCGCGATGGACGGCCTTTTAGAGTAGATACAGTTGTTGTTTCTACCCAGCACCACCCGGATGTCTCCCAGGAACAAATTCGCAAGGATGTTCTGGAACAAGTGGTTTATCCGATTATCCCGTCCACCATGCTGGATAAGAATACTCGCTATTATGTCAACCCCACAGGTAGGTTTGTTATTGGCGGTCCCCATGGAGATGCCGGCTTAACGGGCCGGAAAATTATTGTTGACACCTACGGTGGTATGGCCAGACATGGCGGAGGTGCCTTCTCCGGCAAAGATCCTACCAAAGTTGACCGTTCCGGAGCCTATGCTGCTCGTTATGTCGCTAAAAATGTAGTTGCTGCGGGCCTAGCGGAACGCTGCGAACTTCAGATAGCCTATGCCATAGGAGTTGCCAGTCCGGTTTCTGTATCCGTGGAGACTTTTGGCACAGCCAAAATATCCGATGATAAAATTGCTGAATGCATTAAGCAAGTCTTTGATCTTCGTCCGGCCGCTATTATTAGAACCTTAGATCTGCTAAGACCCATTTATCAGCAAACCGCCGCTTACGGCCATTTCGGACGCCCGGATTTGGATCTTCCTTGGGAAAGACTGGACAAGGTCGAGGAATTAAGAGCATTAGCCGGTATATAAACTACGAAAACTGCCATTTTTCAAGAATTTTAACTCTAAAATGGCAGTTTTTTTGTTCCAAAATGTTAGCTTTTCCTCCTGCACTGTTATATAATTTACATATTAAACTTTACTATATATATAATAGTGAAGAAATTGTTAGCTTTGGGTATTGGAAATAAACATCTTGACAATTACAGTTGCCGATTTTATGATGACAAAAACAGGTTCGGTAGGAGGATTGAATGATGTCTCAGGAAGAATTATTAAATGGTTTAAGAAGAACTGTAGAACAGGTGTTAAAGGCACCTTATTACCAAAAAAAGTTGGCGGAGGTAGGAATCCATTATGCGGGTGATATAAAAACTCTCGATGATTTTCGCAAGATTCCTTTAACAGAAAAAGAAGACCTGCGTCAAAATTACCCTTTTGGTTTATTTGCCGAACCAATGGATAACATTATTCGAATTCATGCTTCTTCCGGTACAACCGGCAAACCTACGGTGGTCGGATATACCCGGGAAGATATCAAGTTATGGGCTAAAATTGTGGCCAAGGGCTTTAGGCGCTTAGGAATTACTTCTAAAGATGTTATCCAGGTTGCTTATGGCTACGGTCTCTTTACCGGCGGTATGGGTATTCATTACGGGGCAGAAGAATTGGGTGCCGTGGTGATCCCCATGTCCGGAGGTAATACAGCTAAGCAACTTATGATTATGCGTGATTTTGGCACTACCGTATTGTGCTGTACTCCTTCTTATGCTCTTTACTTAGGCGAAAGCCTAGCTGAAGCCGGGATATCCAAAGATGAACTAAAACTAAGAATCGGGGTGTTCGGCGCGGAACCCTGGACCGATAAAATGAGACAAGAGATCGAAGCTCGTTTAGGTCTAACAGCGGTCGATATTTACGGTTTAAGTGAGACCATGGGCCCCGGTGTATCTCTGGAATGTTTAAAAGGCGTGGGGCTGCATATTGATGAACACTTTTATCCTGAAATCTTAGATCCCCAGGGCAACCCTTTGCCTGAAGGGGAAGTGGGAGAATTAGTTCTTACTACTTTTGATAAAATGGGTTTTCCTTCCCTGCGCTATAGAACAAAGGATTTGACCAGTATTACCTATGGAACTTGTGTCTGTGGCCATACCGGCTGGACCATGCAAAGAGTTTCCGGCAGGGTTGATGATATGCTTATTATCAGGGGCGTAAACGTATTCCCGAGCCAGATTGAGGAAGCTATTCTTTCCGTAGGCGGTATCGAGCCTCATTACTTGATTATCGTCGATAGAGAAGGCCCCTTGGACGTTATGGAAGTCCTTGTCGAACTGAGCGACGCCAGCTTCGAAGACGAAATTCGTGAGTTGGAAGAATTGCAGAGCAAGCTCAGGCAAAGAATTGAAAATATCACCGGCCTGTCAGCCAAAGTGCGCCTGGTCGAACCCAAAAGTATACCCCGCAGTGAAGGCAAGGCCAAAAGGGTTGAAGACAGGCGCAAGGGAAAAATATAATAAAGGGGGAAGTACTATGCTTCAACTATCTGTTTTTCTGGAAAATACGAAGGGACGGTTAGCAGAGGTACTTAATCTTCTTGCCGAATTCAATGTTAATATTAGAGCCCTGTCGCTTGCCGATACCAAGGACTATGGGGTTTTAAGAGTAATTGTTGAAAACCCGGAGGAAGTGGCCGCCAAGCTTAAGGATCGTAATTGCGTTGTTAAGCTCACCCCTGTTTGGGTTTTGAAGGTACCGGATAAGCCGGGAGGGCTCGCCTCTATGCTTAATAAGCTTGTGGCTGAAGGAATTGTAGTGGAGTACATGTATGCTTTTGTAGAACGGGAAAAAGAACAGGCTCAAGTAGTAATACGGGTACGGGATGTTGAATTAATGCAAAAGGCTATAAAAAAATATAATTTAGAATAATAAATAAACCAGATACTTTAGGAAGGTGTCTTCATGTTGAAACTTGAAGGCATCTTTTTTATTCACTCAACTTGCCCAAATACTCCATTCGCCCGGTCACGTAGCTAAGAACCTGCTCATTTCCGTATTTGGGCAAGCTTTCTTTATGATGAAGAAATCAGAAGTTGTGTTAGTTATACTCATGACATCGGCGGCTAGAGAGCTTTTTTGTCAGATGGGCCTATTCTAGTGACCGAATAATTAAATGCCCATATATTAGTTAAGAGAAAGTTCAGCAGGATTTGGGGGGGATAAGGGTGTTCAACTTCCGTAGACGTCTTCTGTTTCCAATACATATCGAGCATCCTGACGAAAAAATGGCCGCCCTATTAGCCAGAGATTTAAATGGCCCGGACGGCGAGTTTGTTTCTTTTGCCAATTATTTATATCACAGTGTTCATATAACCAATACTTATTTACGGGAACTTTTGGGCATGGTGGCTGCAGAAGAACTGGGGCATTGGGAAATAATTGCAGTTGTAATCAGGAAATTGGGCTTTGATTATTTACCCTCGCCTGATATTTCCACTAGGATCAGTGTTGGTCAAAATAAAAGTAAGATCCAAGATTTTGAGGTCCTTAACATGCTAAGATACCATGAAGATTCTGAAATAAAGGCCAAACAAAGGTATTTAAAACTTGTAAAGTCCACCGATGATCAGTCTCTGAAAAAAATATTCCAGTTTTTGGCCTGCCGGGAAACTGTTCATCAGAAGCTTCTCCATAGAACAATCTCTCTGGTAAGTGAAAAGGCAGAAAATGAACAGTTCAGTGCCGTTATTCACGAGTACAAAATGAGTTTAAGGGTTGTTAAATGATGGTAGGTATTAGGAGGAGAAAATGAAATGAATTTCACATTTTCCAAGATGGATTTTAAAAATTTAGTTGTCGGCCTAGACGCTCCGGTACTGTTGCGGAGCGGCAAAAGCATAAGGGGGATCAACTTCGATAATGCTGCTACAACCCCGCCCTTGATCAAGGTTATCGAAGAAATCAATAGCTTTGCACCTTACTATTCTTCCATTCATCGAGGAGGTGGTTACAAGGCTAAAATTTCCTCAGACAGGTACGAAGAAGCTAGAAAAACAGTGCTCAAGTTCGTTGGGGGCAATCCTAACAAGGATGTCGTAATCTTTGTGCAAAATGCTACTGCAGCCATAAACAAAGTTGCTCATAGATTGGCCCAGCAAGCTGAAGAGTACATAAACAGCGGTTCAAAAAAGAATAACCAAAACATGGAGAAAATGGTTGTTTTAGCGACCTCTATGGAGCACCATTCCAATGATTTGCCTTGGAGGAACAATTATGAAGTTAAATACATAGAAGTAGATGAATGTGGAAGACTTAGTCTTGACGATCTGAGGGCCAAACTGGAGAAATATAAAGGACTGGTTAAACTTGTTACAGTAACCGGCGCTTCCAATGTTACGGGCTATGTTAATCCCATTCATCGTATTGCTGAATGGGCCCATAGATACGGGGCCCAAATCCTGGTTGACGCCTCCCAGCTTATTCCCCACGCCCCTTTTGATATGAAACCCTTTGCCTCGAACAAACATATCGATTTTGTGGTTTTTTCCGCTCATAAAATGTACGCTCCTTTTGGAGTAGGCGTACTCATCGGTCCCAAAGACTTTTTTGAACATGGAGATCCGGACTATTCAGGCGGCGGAACGGTCAAAGCCGTAACTCATGAGCAGGTTATTTGGAACGATCCTCCTTTCAAAGATGAGGCCGGGACGCCAAATTTGATGGGAGTTATTGCTTTGACGGCCGCTATCAACGCCTTGACCCATATTGGGATGAGAAATATAGAAAAACATGAGAAAACGCTTACCAGACAACTAATCCAAGGACTTAAAAAAATCAGCTCCATCGAGTTGTACTGTACTGAGGATGAAGATCAGGAACGGGTAGGGATTGTTCCTTTTAACATGAAAGGGGTTTATTGCGACCACTTGGCTGAGATTTTAGCCGGGGAGGCAGGAATAGCGGTTAGAAGCGGCTGTTTTTGTGCCCATCCCTATATTCAGAGACTGTTAAAAATAGCACCGGATAAAGTGAATTCAGTAATGCAAAATCCCAATGGTATCAAGCCGGGCATGGTCAGGGTAAGTTTTGGTTTCTATAATGAGCACGAGGAAGTAGAAAAATTTATTGAAATACTGCGGGAAATAGGGAAAGACAGATGGCGTTATTTGAAACTTTATAGCAATAAACATAAGTCTGCATAAACCCTTTTAACATTACCGAAAATATAGATATTAAATATATTTCGGTGATGGCGGTGAAGTGCAGTGCAGTCCCCAAAAAATAATTCCGGTCATAAACATGCCGGAAAGAAACTTAGTTTAATTCTTTTTAGTTGTGAATATGACAAAGCTTTAGCTGCTTTAATTCTGGCCAACTCCGCCAGGGAGATGAATATGACGGTCAATATTTTCTTTGCCTTTTGGGGTTTATGTTTACTTCGAGACCCTGATAAAATGTCAGCAGAGGATAAAACCACTTTAGAAAAAATGTTCGGTTTGGCAGCGCCCCGGGGGCCGAATGAACTGCCTTTATCCCGTCTGAACATGGCCGGTCTGGGGAAAGCCATGCTCGAAGAGATGATGGACGATCAGGATTCCCCGGATTTAAACGCTTTTCTGCAAGGTGCTCAAAAAAAGGGGGTAAATTTCCTGGCTTGCAAGTTATCCTTGGAAGTCATGGGCTTTAAACCTGAGGAGCTTTGGCCCGAAGTAAAGGTGTTAACAGCCAAGGAGTACTTGGAAGATGCCCTGGAGGCGGACATTCAGCTTTTTATTTAAAAGCGGTTTTATTGATTGATTTAAGTGATTTTATGGTTAACTAGATTTTAGGGATTTTATATTCCTTTTCCATATTGTCGGCATCAATAACAATGGTATATTCCTGCGTGTCGGTCTTAGAACCATATCTTTGGTAACTCTTATTGCTAATATACTTTTGATATATTTGATTAGCCACTAAGATTAACAGTAATACAGGCAGTAAGAATAAAAAGAATACTCTAGCGATCATAAATAAACCCATAAAGAGGATTACCCAGAGTAACATTTTCATTATAGCCGGCAAATTAAGTCACCCCTTTCTAAAAGGTAGGTCACTATCAATTATACCTTATTCTCAAAGGAAAAATAAGTTGGCAAAATCTATACTCCAAGGAAAATTTAAGTAAAAATAATTATTATTTATAAAATATCATTTCTTAAATACTATTTATTAAACCATAATTTCCAGAGGTTTAAATTAGGTAATAGTGTTAAAATATGCTAAAATAACTCCAGAGAGGAGGGACATTATTTGTTAACCGGAATTTCCCTAATTTTAGTAATGTTGGGATTAGCCTTGATTATAGTCGAAATTTTTTTAATTCCCAGCGTCGGCGTAGTTGGGCTTATGGGTTTTTTTGTGATGCTTTTTGGTATATTCCGCATGGCCGACAATTTTGCTCAAGGGGTAATCTATTTTCTCATTACTCTTTTGGCTACCGGACTTATTATCTACATAGGTTATAAGACAGGGCATTTAGCTAGACTGTGGAATAGGCTTTCTTTGAGGGATAAACAAAAAAACGAGGATGGGTACGTGGCACCCAATCTGGAATATCAAAAGTATTTGGGTAAAACGGGTGTAGCCCTTACTCTTCTTCGACCTGCCGGTTCGGCATTAATTGACGGGCAGCGGGTGGACGTAGTTTCTGACGGGAGTTTTATTCCTAAAGATTCTCCAATTAAAGTCATAGCGGTAGAAGGTACCAGGATTATTGTGAATCGAATCGATACCCAATAACTAACTATATTGGGGAGGTTATTTTGGGAGGTTATTAATATTTAGGAGGTTATTAAATGAGTCCTTTACTAGCGACAATCTTTCTTATTATTATCATTTTGATCCTCATCATGGTGTTGTTTACGATCATTCCTGTAGGGCTGTGGATTTCCGCCCTGGCGGCCGGGGTTAACGTCGGAATCTTTACCCTGATTGGTATGCGCCTGCGTCGCGTAGTCCCCAGCAGAATTGTTAATCCGCTAATCAAAGCGCATAAGGCCGGCTTAAGCTTATCCACTGCGCAATTAGAAGCCCATCATCTGGCAGGCGGAAATGTAGACAAAGTGGTAAATGCCCTTATTGCTGCAGAGCGGGCGGCCATTATGCTTAGGTTTGAAAGAGCGGCGGCTATCGACCTGGCCGGTCGAGATGTATTGCAAGCCGTTCAGATGTCCGTTAACCCTAAAGTTATTGAGACCCCCGTTGTCTCAGCAGTAGCCCAGAACGGGATCGAACTCAGAGTTAAAGCCAGAGTTACGGTGAGAGCCAATATTGATCGTCTGGTCGGTGGTGCCGGGGAAGAAACCATTATTGCTCGTGTCGGCGAAGGTATTGTAACCAGTATCGGTAGTTCAGTATCTCATAAAGATGTGTTGGAAAACCCGGATGTTGTTTCCCAGACGGTATTAAATAAAGGCTTAGACTCCGGTACGGCTTTTGAAATTCTCTCCATCGATATTGCCGATGTGGATGTTGGCAAAAACATCGGTGCCCAACTGCAGACCGATCAGGCCGAAGCCGATAAGCGGATTGCCCAGGCGAAGGCCGAGGAACGCAGAGCCATGGCTGTAGCCAGAGAACAAGAAATGAAGGCAGCTGTACAGGAAATGAGAGCCAAAGTAGTTGAAGCGGAAGCAGAGGTACCCAAAGCTTTGGCCGCAGCTCTTAAAGAAGGTAATCTGGGAGTTATGGATTATTATAACTTACAGAATATTATTGCCGATACCAAAATGAGAGATAATATCGCCGGTACGGCCAAGGCTAATACGCCTGACAGCACGACACCTAAAAAGTAGGTGAGTGTTAATGGGTGATATTTTTACGTTTATAGTTATCGGGGTTATATTTTACATGTTTTTTTCCAGAAAGGACCAGCCACCCCGGCGCAGCAGTCAGCCGCCTCGGCGCAGTACTCAGCCACTTCAACGTAGTACTGAGCTGCCCCGGCGTAGTCCTGTGCCTACTGAAAATTATCAGCCCTCAGCTGAAAAAATAAACAGGCAGCCTAAGATAAATACCCCAGAAACCAGTAAACAGGTTTACAAAAGGGTAGAGCGTCAAAGCTTAGAACCGACAGCCGGATTAGACCGGCAGCTTTACTGGGAAAGTGAAGAAGGATATTCGGATTACGGCAAGTACCCCAGTACGCAGGGTACTCAAGGAGTGGAGGGGACGAAAGGCCTTGAGGGTTCTGCCGGTGATGAAGGTTCTGCCGGTTATGAAGGATCTGCTGGCTATGAAGAGGTTAAACAAGGTCCAATCAAAGAAAATCAAGCCTTTTCTGATCAGCCTAAACTAGAGCCTGTTTTGAGTTTTACGTCGCAAGACCTGGTTCGGGGTGTTATTTGGGCTGAAATACTTAAAAAACCCGGGGAAAGAGGTGTTTTATCCAAGAAGTTTTAATTTCAAAGAATTAAAGTATCTATAAAATCTTAACTTCAAAAAGAATAATTAAATACGAAATAATAATTTAAAAAATGATTTAATAGTATATTTAAAAGAATTGGAGAAAGAGATAATGCAAAAAAATAACTTTGTCCACTCACCATCCCCCTACCGCTGGGTGATATTATTACTTGTGGGATTCAGTAGTATGATCGGGGGATTTTCCCAGTATCAAATGTCAGCGTTAGCTTTTAAAATTATTCCCCAATTTGAGCTTACCTCCGTACAATTCTCCAGTTTAGTTACCGCCCCTATGCTACTCGCGGTTTTCGCCAGCTTGCCCGCCGGGGCCTTAGGCGACCGCTTCGGAGTAAAAAAGGTAGTCTCCGTCGGGGCTGTTATCTCTGTGATAGGCAATTTTTACAGGGTTATAGCCGATAGTTACTGGGAATTGTTTATAAGCATGGTTTTATTAACCCTGTGTATGACTTTAATTAATGCCAATTTTGCTAAATACTTAGGTATTTGGTTTCCAAAAAAACAATTAGGTCTGGCAGTTGGGATTTATTATCTGCTCTGTATGTCCGGAGCTACTATTAGCCTGGCTGTAACAGCAGCTTTCTTTGAGTCCGTTCATGGGGCTTTTCTCACTGCTGCCGTGATTATGTTAGGGCTGGCAGTATTATGGATTGTGTTCGCTAAAAATAAACCGCCAGGAGCCGAGGACTTACCGGTAATGCCCGTAATGAAATATGTTCGGGTGGCTGCTAAAAGCAGAAATGTCTGGCTGACCGGGCTAGCCACAGCTTTTGCTATGGGGGCTATGGTTACCATGATGACTTATCTGCCCACGGCTCTCACTATGGCCAAAGGCATCGCACCTTCCACAGCCGGCCTAATGGCCTCGGTATTTACTTTTGGCACTTTAATCGGAAGTTTGGTATTGACAGTTCTTTGTGACAAATTAGGGCTTATGAAGGCTTTTGTAATTTTTATTACTCTTACCGGAACCGCTGCTTTATACTTTTCTTGGATAATTCCGGAAGGGGCGTTGGTATGGATATTGCTGGCTATTGCCGGTTTTCTGGCCGGTAGTCCGCTGCCCATACTGTTTACAATACCTATCCGGCTTAAGGAAATCGGCCCGGTTTATGCAGGCAGCGCCGGCGGGATTGTTAGTACCATTCAAATGTTAGGAGGCTTTGTGCTGCCAACCTTTGTCATAGGTAAAATAGCCGGTGAAAACTATAACTTATTGATTATCCTTGGCTGTCTGGCTTTTGTGGTTATCGTTATATTCACGCTCTTTTTGCCCGAATTAGGGTGGAGAAGACAGGCGAAACTTCAGGGTGCAGACCCTCCTACGCAAACCTATTAGCAAAGATGTCCTGAGCTCACATAAAAAGGCTGTAAAGCCTTTTTTTTATAAAAAAACCCTTGACAATACTTTACTACTTTAATATAGTAAAGTAAACCTCGGAATAAGTAATGGATAATGGAGGTCAAAAAATATGATTGATGAAAGGCTGAAAGATAAGGCCACGGATTTTCTTTTTGAGGCCATCCTTCTTTTGGAAACTAAAGAAGAGTGTTACCGTTTTTTTCAAGACCTGGCTACAGTGGCTGAAATAAAAGCTCTGGCCCAAAGGCTGGAGGTCGCTCGTATGTTGGAGGAGGACGTTACTTATTCTCGGATTGAAGAATTGACAGGAGCCAGTTCGGCGACGATCAGCAGAGTAAAAAGATGCTTGTACTACGGTGCTGACGGGTACAAAACAGTTTTAGCCAAAATGGCAAAAAAGCAGAGCCAAAAAAATGGCCAAAAAACAACAAATGAGGTGGAAACTAGCTAATGAAACGTTCACCATTAGGACTTAAGTTGCCCGAGGGAATGCGGGATATGCTCCCGGAGGAACTGGCCAGGCTGGAAGAGATGGAAGCTAAGGCGCTAAAGACCTGCCGGTTATGGGCTTATCAAAAAGTAGCGACTCCGGGTTTGGAGTACAGGGCTTGTGTTGAACCGGACGCTTACAAGCATGACGATCTTTATAAGTTTTTTGATAAAAATGGGCAAATTCTCGCTATCAGGCCGGAATTTACCACCCCGATAGCCAGAATGGTTGTGAGCAGACTTAAAAACCCATTACTGCCCTTGCGTTATTGTTACAGCGGTGATGTTTACCGGAATAACGCAGCCCGTTACCGAGAATTCCGTCAGGTTGGGGTGGAACTTGTGGGCTCCGGGTCGGAGGTGGCTGATGCCGAGGTTATTGCTCTGGCGGTGGAAATAATGAAATCTCTCGACATCCCCAATTTCCAGATTAACCTTGGCCATAACGGTATTTTTTCCGGCCTGGCGGAGGAACTAAGTATAAAGGACCAATTACGCCTGGAGTTGGAAGACGGCATCTCCCGCAAAGATATGGTCAGGTTGGAAGGGGTTATTTCCCAAAGCCCTTTGCCGTCCACGGTTAAAGAATTGCTGTTAGCTATGCCCCATCTAACCGGAGGAGATGAGGTTTTAGACAAGCTTAAAGGCTGGTCCCATCTTCAAGCTATTCAAAAAGCAGTGGAATCTTTGCAAAATATTTTTCAACATCTTGAAGATTTCGGGGTTAAGGATTATGTGGCCTTGGACTTAGGGATTTTAAGAGGTTTTTCCTACTATACCGCTGCTATTTTTGAAGGGTACTTGCCCGGCGTGGGAATTCCGGTGATTGAAGGCGGACGTTATGATAATTTGTACGCCGATTTCGGAGTTAATAGCCCGGCCACCGGTTTTGCCGTTAACCTGGGAATTATCTTGGAACAGCAGACTGAATTCCGGGTTGAAAAGGCTGAGATCCTAGTTTACGGCGATTCCCAGAGAGAAGTTATTAAATATTGCTGCAAATTGCGCCAAGAAGGGAAAGTAGTAGAAATGGTGCTGGAGCCTTTGAGCGATCAGGACGTGACAAGCCTGGCTCAAAGCAAGGGGATAGATCAGGTTATTAAAGTATGAGGGGTTTGGAAAGAATGACCAAGAGAATAGGAGTACTAACAGGAGGCGGGGACTGCCCGGGCCTCAATGCGGTAATCAGGGCTGTGGTAAAAAGCGCAACTTTTAAAGGAATAGAAGTAATAGGTATCAGAGACGGTTTCAAAGGTGCCGTGGAACAAGATTTCGTTAAATTAGGCTTACAGGAAGTATCCGGGATCTTGCACCGGGGTGGAACTATTTTAGGGACTTCCAATCGGGATAACCCCTTTGCCTATTGGGTAGAGGAAAAGGGCCGTAAAATTCAAAAGGATTGTTCGGACCGGGTGCTGGCCAATTTGGCCCAGCAGGGCATAGAAGACCTGATTGTGATAGGCGGCGACGGAAGCCTCCATATTGCTTTGGAACTTATGCAAAAAGGGTTAAGGGTGATAGGAGTACCTAAGACCATTGACAATGATCTAATGGCTACTGATTTTACCTTTGGCTTCCAATCTGCCGTGGATACGGCGCAAGATGCGCTGGACAAACTGCACACCACTGCCGAATCCCACCACCGGGTAATGATCCTGGAAGTTATGGGACGCTATGCCGGTTGGATTGCTCTTTATGCCGGGCTGGCCGGCGGGGCGGATGTTATTTTAATTCCCGAGATTCCTTATAGCATTGAAAAAGTGGCGGAAGCTATTAATCTGCGCAAGGAAAAAGGCAAAAAGTTCAGTATTATTGTTGCTGCCGAAGGAGCCAGGCCGATTGACGGGGAAATGGTGGTTAAGACCAGGCTGGAAGGAAGAACGGATCCTGTTGTACTTGGCGGTATAGGAGCCAAAGTGGCTGATGATCTGGAAGGATTAATAGGACTTGAAACTCGAGTAACCGTTTTAGGCCACATTCAGCGTGGGGGATCCCCGAATGCCTATGATCGGGTTCTGGCTACCAGGTACGGAACCGCAGCCGTAGACGCCGTAATTGCCGGAGAAACAGGAAAAATGGTCGCTCTAAAAGGTACGGAAATTGTTACTGTTCCTTTAGCGGAAGCCGTAAGTCGCCTGAAGAAAATTCCTTTGCACCATCCCGTCTTGCTGGCGGCCAGGGCGGTAGGTCTTCGCTTTGGAGATTAATAAACTAATACCAAGCAGGGAAGGAGCTTGAGCTGTGCCCAAAAACTTTTTAACTATTGCTTTACCTAAAGGAAAACTGTTAACGGATTCTGTTCAGTTATTAACTCAGGCCGGTATAGATTGCCGGGGAGTAAAGGAAGACTCCCGTCGCTTGCTGTTTGACTTGCCGCCAAACCAGGCCAGGATTATTATTTGCCGGCCCACCGATATACCGACTTATGTTGAACATGGAGCAGCCGATATCGGCTTTGTAGGTAAAGATACCATTATTGAACAAAACTGTGATGTAGCGGAGCTGCTGGATTTGAAATTCGGTTACTGTCGCTTTGTAGTAGCCATGCCGGAAGAAAATCTTCCCCCGATATTGCCTAATGGCGAATATGATCTCAATTTTATTAACCATAAACGAGTGGCCACAAAGTTTCCGCGGGTTGCCCAGATGTTTTTCAGCTCCAAAGGAATGCAAGTAACTCCGGTCAAATTGCATGGCAATATAGAGCTGGCTCCCCGTGTAGGCTTGGCGGAGACAATTGTGGATATTGTTTCTACAGGCCGAACCTTAAGAGAAAATAATCTAAAGGAGGTAGCCCAAATCTTGGAAGCTACCACCAGGATGATTGCTAACAGGGTTTCTTACAGGATAAAATACGAACGGATCCAGGAACTGGTGGATAAATGCCGGGAATTACTCCAAGAGAAATAATTTAATAAATGAAAATATAAGAAGACAGAATTGTTAAATGAAAGTAGCAAAAAGCATTATCTTAAGAAAAAAACTGTTGTTAAAGAGGTAATTATGAAAACAGTTATAAAATATCAGGATTTCGATCCCCGTAAACTGCGTCAAAAAGTTTACAGTCAAGATCAGAAAATAAAAAATACTGTGGTTGAAATTATTAGGGATGTCCAGACCCAAGGGGATGAGGCCCTCTTTCGGCTAACGGCCAAACTGGACGGGGCCGACTTAAAGACAAGGGGGCTTCAGGTTTCTCCTCAGGAGATTGAAGAGGCTTACCTTAAAGTTGACCAAAGCTTTCTGCAAGCTTTACGTCAAGCCAAAGATAATATTTACAATTACCATGCCAAGCAAAAGCGCACTTCCTGGTTCGAAAGTAAAGAAGATGGCAGCCTGCTTGGCCAGTTGTATCGTCCGTTGGAGCGAGTGGGTATTTATGTACCGGGAGGAACCGCAGCCTATCCTTCCTCCGTGTTGATGAATGCCCTGCCTGCGCTTGTAGCCGGAGTGGAACAAATAGTTATGGTTAGTCCTCCCCTTAAGGACGGTACCATTCTACCCGAAGTTCTGGTTGCCGCTCAAGAATGCGGTGTGACGGAGATCTATAAAATCGGAGGAGCTCAGGCTATAGCTGCTTTGGCTTATGGTACGGCAACCATAAGGCCGGTGGACAAAATTACCGGCCCGGGCAATATTTACGTTACTTTAGCTAAAAAAGAAGTTTATGGCACGGTCGATATCGATATGTTGGCCGGACCGAGTGAAATCCTCATTTTGACAGATCAAAGCGGGCGTCCCAGGGAGCTTGCTGCTGATCTTCTTTCTCAGGCCGAACATGATCTGCTGGCTTCTTCCATCTTGATTTCCCCGGACCTGAAACTATTAGAGGAAACGGCGGCTGAAGTGGAAGAGCAGCTGAAAAAATTGCCTCGCGCGGACATAGCCAGGGCTTCTTGGGAAAACAACGGGGCTCTCGTTCTGGTGGAAGATTTAAAACAAGGAATGGATTTGGCCAATAGCATTGCTCCCGAACACTTGGAATTGGTGGTGGAAAATCCATTTTTGTGGTTGGGCCAGGTTAAGAATGCCGGGGCGGTTTTTCTGGGCCGCAATACACCGGAACCGGTAGGCGATTATTTTGCCGGTCCTAATCATATTCTACCCACAGGGGGAACAGCCCGCTTTTATTCCGTTTTAGATGTGGATACTTTCTTGAAAAAAATAAGTATAGTCAGTTATTCGGCCCAGGCCTTGCAAAGGGACGCCGAACAAATTGCTTTACTGGCCCGTCGCGAGGGGTTGGAGGCCCATGCCAGAGCGGTAGAGGTCAGGCAAAAACAGTAGTAAGAAGGGTTAGAGGAAACGGTAAGAAGTGTTATGGGAAAGGGTAAGAAAGGTTATGGAAAAGGAGGGATTAGGGTGCGCCAAGGGGTTTTAACCAGGAAGACTCTGGAAACGGATATCAAGGCTAAGCTGGTGCTTGACGGCCGGGGGGAAAGTAATCTGGATACAGGTCTTGGTTTTTTTGATCATATGTTGAATTCTTTTTGTCGCTTTGCCTATTTTGATCTTGATCTAAAAGCTGTGGGCGACCTTGAAGTTGACCAGCACCATACCATAGAGGATTGTGGGATTGTGTTGGGACAAGTTTTCAAGGAAGCCCTGGGGGATAAGAGGGGAATTCAGAGGGTTGCTGATTGCCTTTTCCCTATGGATGAGGCTCTGGCCCAGGTTGCAGTCGATATTTCCAACCGCGGCTATCTGGTTTGGCAAGTAGATTGTCCCCCGGGCATGGTTGGCGAGTTTCCGGTGGAAATGGCCGAGGAGTTTTTCCGGGCTTTTGCTTATAATGCCGGAATTACCTTGCATATTCGCCTGTTAAGCGGCAAGAACAGACATCATATTCTGGAAGCTATCTTTAAGGCTGTGGGCCGGGCGCTGGGACTGGCAGTAGGCTTAGATGGGCGTAACAGCGGTATTCCTTCCACCAAGGGAGTATTATAAATCTTAAAGTTAGTAACCATAAAGATAATTACTGAAGGTCTAGGAAAATGACTTCCTTGGGACTTATGATGATAAAAAAATTAGGAAGTGGGTTGTAAGCAAGTGATTATATATCCGGCCATAGATTTAAAAGACGGTCAAGTTGTCCGGCTGCTGCAAGGAAACATGGAAAAAGCGACAGTGTTTGGGCATGACCCGGTTAAGGTAGCAGCTGACTTTTTAGAGCAAGGCACCAAGCACCTGCACCTGGTAGACTTAAATGGGGCTGTGGAAGGGAAGCCTGTTAACGACCAAGCGATTAGAAACATCCTGGCCCAAGTTCCTTTAAAGATTCAAGTCGGTGGGGGTATTCGTACTTTGGAGCGGATTGAAGAGCTGTTAGAATTAGGAGTATCAAGAGTAATCCTGGGGACGGTGGCCGTCAGAAAACCCGAATTAGTGGCGGAAGCCGTGCGCCGCTACGGTGAGAGAATTATTGTGGGTATAGACGCTCATGAAGGGATGGTTGCGGTCCAAGGATGGGCGGAAAAAACGAAGCTTAAAGCCGAGGAACTGGGCTTAGCCATGAAAAAGGTAGGAGTTTCCCGGATTATATTTACGGATATTGCCAGGGATGGCATGATGACCGGGCCTAATATCAAAAGTACGGTTCAAATGGCTCAAGCTACCGGTTTAAAAATAATAGCTTCCGGCGGTATTTCCTGCTTGGAAGATTTAATCCGGCTTAAAAGCGAGGCTGACCGCGGCCATGGGATTGAAGGAGTTATTGTGGGCAAAGCACTTTATTCCGGTGCTTTTACCCTTAGGCAGGCTATGGAAGCAATGAATAACCGGGGAGTATATAGGGGGGATTAACATAGATGTTAGCCAAAAGAATTATTCCCTGTCTCGATGTTCATGAAGGGCGGGTTGTCAAAGGTACAAATTTTGTGCAGCTCCGTGATGCCGGAGACCCGGTGGAACTCGCTTCTTTTTATGACCGGGAGGGGGCGGACGAACTTGTTTTATTGGATATTTCTGCTACGGTCGAAGGACGGGCCACTATGGTGGAAGTGGTTCGAAAAACAGCTGAACAGGTGTCCATTCCTTTTATCGTCGGCGGCGGATTGCGGACCATAGAAGATATTCGCCGCATCTTGAAAGCCGGCGCAGATAAAGTCTCTTTGAATACAGCTGCCATCCAAAACCCCAAGCTTATTGAGGAAGGAGCCTTAGCCTTCGGCAGGCAGTGTATAGTTGTAGCTATTGATGCCCGGCAGGTGGGAGAAATGCGCTGGGAGGTTTATACCCACGGTGGCGGGACTCCGACAGGGCTTGACGTTCTGGAATGGGCCAAGCGAGTTGAAGATTTAGGAGCAGGAGAAATCCTACTGACTTCTATGGATCGGGATGGTACTAAAGACGGTTATGACAATGATTTGAACAGAACAATCAGCAGAGCGGTGTCCATTCCGGTTATAGCCAGTGGCGGGGCCGGCAACCTTCAACATTTGGCGGACGCCTTGACTAAAGGAGAAGCAGATGCTGTGTTGGCAGCCTCAATTTTTCACTACCGGGAATATAGCATTCAAGAGGCTAAGAATTATTTAAAGGAGCGGGGAATTCCGGTAAAGCAGGGAAATTACTAAAATAGAAAATCCGGCTTGTAAATGATCAAGAATATAAAATTTAAGAGAAATGTTGAAAGGTGACTAAAATGAGTAATAAAATAGATGAGACGGTACTCGAGCAAGTCATAAAAGAAATCCGCTGGAATCAAGACGGCCTTGTTCCCGCCGTGGTCCAAGATATAGAAAGCGGCCAAGTATTAATGCTTGCCTATATGAACGCCGAAGCTTTGAAAAGGACTATTAAGGAAGGCAAAGCCTATTACTTCAGCCGCTCGCGCCAAAGTCTTTGGCTGAAAGGGGAGACATCGGGCCACTTTCAGGAAGTTGTCGACTTGCGTTTCGACTGTGACCAGGATGCCATCCTCCTTCAAGTAAAACAAACCGGCATGGCTTGTCATGAAAACTATTTCTCTTGCTTTCATAATAAAATAAACCTTTGTGAACAGGAAAATAATAAGGAGCAAAAAAACCAAGGCTTTTGGGGCACGGTCGGTGAGCCCGGGCTTAAGCCCGCTATCCCTTTGGGCAGGATTTTGGAGATGCTCGCCGAAACTATTAAGCAGAGAAATCTAACAAGACCCGAAGGGGCTTATACTACTTACTTGTTTACTAAAGGTTTGGACAAGATACTGAAAAAAGTAGGCGAAGAGTGTGCGGAAGTTATTATTGCCGCCAAAAATAACAACCCGGAGGAGATACGGTATGAAACTGCGGACCTGCTTTATCATCTCTTGGTTCTGCTCGAGGATCGAAAAGTAGGGTTGCAGGAAATTGCCGCTGAACTTAACTCCAGAAGAGGAAAGAAAAGCGTGATCAAAGATAAGTAAAAAACAAACTAAAAAAATAGCTAAGAAATAACAAAAAGTTAAGAAAAAGTAAGATCATCTATTTTAAAAACTTTGTAAAACGGAGAAAAGAGCATGGAAAAGAATATTTCCAAGACTATTACCCTGCCACGTCTTAATAGGTTGAGCCCTTCTTTGGAAAGCACAGCTTTGAAAATCATGGAAGAATCCGGGGAGTTGGCTCAGGCCATAGGAAAGTTTAGAGGACTTAACGGGGAACAACGAAAAGTAAAAGAATCCGAAGCCATGCAGATGGTAGCCAGGGAGCTAATTGATGTGGCTCAGACAGCGGTTACCATGATGTTTGTGTTGGAGGAACAATACGGCATTGATTTGGCTAAAATTCTCGAAGATCATGTTCGCAAACTTCGTGAAAAAGGTTATTGTGATTAGGCTTACTTAGGAAAGGGGATTTCATATGTACTACCTTCAGGACCTGAATCCAGTCCAACGGCAAGCGGTTGAAAGCGGAGAAGGTCCTCTTCTTATCTTAGCCGGAGCCGGGTCGGGCAAGACCAGAGTACTCACTTACCGGATTGCCCATTTGATTGCCAACGGTGTGGACCCTTGGCATATTCTTGCTATTACTTTTACCAACAAAGCGGCCCAAGAGATGAGAGACAGAGTTATTAATTTAGTCGGCAGTGAAGCTCGGCATCTCTGGATATCCACTTTTCACTCCGCCTGTGTTCGCATTTTAAGGCGTGAAATCAGCCTTCTTCCGGGTTATTCCCGGAGTTTCGTGATTTATGACTCTGCCGATCAGCTGGCTTTAGTGAAAGAATGCCTGAAATTATTAGATATTGATGAGAAAAAAATTGCGCCCAAGGCTGTGTTAGCGGTTATTAGCGAGGCCAAGAATAAACTGCTGGATGCCCCTTCTTTTGAGGCTAGGGCTGAAGATTATTTCCAGCAAAAGGCTGCTCAAGTTTATGATCTTTACCAACGCAAACTGGTTGCCTATAACGCTCTTGATTTTGACGATCTAATAATGCTTACCGTGAAAATCTTTCAAGAAAACCCTGCTGTTTTGGAACACTACCAGGAAAGGTTTCGCTATATTCTGGTGGATGAGTACCAGGATACAAACCATGCCCAGTATGTTCTAATCAACACTTTAGCGCAGCGTTATCGTAATCTATGTGTGGTCGGCGACGATGATCAGTCGGTTTACGGCTGGCGGGGTGCCGATGTCCAAAATATTTTAGATTTTGAAAGAGATTATCCTGAAGCCAAGGTTTTAAAACTGGAGCAAAATTACCGTTCCACTCAAAAAATCCTCCAGGCGGCCAATGAAGTCGTTAAGCATAATTTTAACCGCAAAGAAAAATCTCTTTGGACAGAAAATAACGAAGGTGAAAACCTTGTTCTTTATAAAGCATGGAATGAACATGAAGAATCTCGGTTTGTAGTGCGGAAAATCCGGGAGTTAAGGGATAAAGAAGGAAGGCCAAATGCAGATTTCGCGGTGCTTTATCGTACTAATGCCCAATCCAGGGTTTTAGAAGAGCATTTAATGAAAGAGGGTATCCCCTACTGCATTTATTCCGGTACCAAGTTTTATGAACGTATGGAAATCAAAGATATTTTAGCCTATCTGCGTTTGGTACATAATCCCGCCGACAGGGTAAGCTTTGCCCGCATTGTCAATGTTCCCAAAAGGGGTATCGGCAGAACCAGCCTGGAAAATACCTTAGAATATGCGGAAGAACAGGGTATGCCGATATTAAATGCTTTGGCGGAAGCTGCTTATATTCCGGGGCTACAGACCAGGGCAGTTAAGGCTTTAACTTCTTTTCACGAAATGATATCCAAGTTCCGGGAAGAAGCCAGGAAAGGAATTCCGGTAACTGCTCTTACCGAGCTTATCCTTAAGGAAACCGGCTATCTAGCCGCCCTGCGTGCGGAAAATACCGTAGAGGCCGTATCCAGAATCGAAAACTTAAATGAATTCTTGTCCGTTACATCTGAGTATGACAATAATATAGAAGACTATCTTCAAGACTCCGAGTTGCAGGAAGAACAGAATATGCTAATTCTGGGAGGATTCCTGGAACAAGTCTCCCTGGTGGCTGAGATTGATAATTATGAAGAGGGCGAGGACGCGGTAAAACTCATGACCATGCACAGTGCCAAGGGTTTGGAATTCCCCGTGGTCTTTGCAGTCGGTTGGGAAGAGGGGATTTTCCCCAGTAGCAGGAGTTTGCTGGAGGAATATGCCCTCGAAGAAGAACGCCGCCTTTGTTATGTGACTATTACCAGAGCTAAAGAAAAGCTTTTTTTGAGTTATGCGGAGCAAAGAATGGTTTATGGCCATATCCAGGCCTGTCTTCCTTCCCGCTTTTTGAATGAAATCCCGCCAGAACTCTTAGAGTTTGAAACCGGCGGGGAAGAAATCCTGGGGCGGGGATTTGGAAGTCAGAAGCCAGGAAGCTCTTTTTCCTATGGGCGGGATAAGAGTTGGCGGGAAAAATCATCGCTGGTAGTGAGGTCAGATCCCGGAACTTTCCGGGTGGGGGAC
>JAAYMU010000117.1 GCA_012521215.1 Peptococcaceae bacterium
CATGGAGAGTTTCATAATTGTTATCGAACAACACCGTTGTGATACGGCATTCACCCTCCAATGCCTGCTGCTTTGCAAGCATTGAATTGAATCCACCAATGGTGTCAGATTCTAACCCACTCATCGAGCCGCTTTTATCTAGTATAAAGACCAGTTCTGTTAAATCCTTTTTCATTATAAAATGCCCTCCTTAAGATTTGATGTCTTAAGGATAGCAATTCCACCGCGCTATTGGTCGCTTCTTAAGCGACAAAACCATCAATCACAAACTGGGTCAAATCGGTGTCATCACAGATATACATCTTCACCCTCCCAACAAGGGTTGGTCGTATTCGAATAAAACTTGGTTGATCTCAAAAATATCGTATTTGCCGGTAGCGATAAAATACTCCACGATAACATCGAACTTAACAGCGGGAGATAGCGCATAGCCCGCCTGTTTCAAGAAATCTACGGTTTCATCGAGGGATAATTCCAGTGCCACGGCTAGAGCAATTGCCGTGCGCTTGCTCGGCATATAGCCTTTTTTACTCCTAATTTTGGAAAATAACCTGCGGTCAAGATTGGCCCTTTTATAGACTTCGACATCCGTCATCCCTTTAGCATCAATCAGACGCAAAAGCATCTGAGAAAAGGATTCATCAAGGTTGCCGATCAAATCACCCAGTGGGGCAGGTTCGCTATACTTACTAATAATCTCATCGGCTTCAAGAATAGCTTGCCGTTCTACATCAAGCAACTCTCGCCGTTTTATTTTGTGTATATCCACATAATGGTCATCTATATAGCTTTCAACTGCACCGAGCAATTCGCGGCTGATGACAAATGTCGATTTGTCAAACACCACAAGGGTCACATCAATATCGTGGTTTTTAAGGAAATCTTTAATTGCCGAGACAGCCACTTTAAGGGCTTCATCCTTCGGATAACCGTAAATGCCACTTGAAATCAGCGGAAATGCAATACTTTCACACTTATTCTCAACGGCTATTTTCAGCGAATTCATATAAGCAGCACGAAGAAGCTGCTCATTTTGCTCCTTGTTCCATTCTCTATAGACAGGTCCCGCTGCGTGAATAACGTATTTGGCAGGTAGATTAAATCCCGGCGTAATAACCGCCTCTCCCGTCATAATTGGAGCTAATTTAGCACAAACAGCTTGAAGCTGAGCGGCTCCTGCCGCTTTGAATATCGCTCCACAAACTCCGCCGCCCATTTGCAGGCCGGTGTTAGCAGCGTTGACAATGGCGTCAACTTTCATTTTAGTGATGTCCTGACGGACGATAGTGAAGGGCATACGATCACCTCTTCCCATATCATTTTTGCACCTTTTGAAATTTCTTCTATGTCTTCTCTTTTTAGTTTATAATTTTTATGTACTCAGAAAATAAGGAGATTTTTTTATGAAAAGAAAATTTATAGCTGTACTTTTACTTTTTGCATTGATATTTGTATCGACGTCCTGCTCAGCCTTGCAGCTCAAGACAGGAAAAGACAAGGTTATTGAAAAACAGGATTCCAACGGCACAACAGCTCAGGATAAAAGTAAGGTTGAAGATGACAAAGGCGACTTACTCCAAACAGACCCTGAGGAGTATAGCAAAAACATAATCGATAAGAGAGCTATTGATGTGCTAACAGCAATAAAGAATTATGACATGGAAAGATTTGCCGATGCAATCCATCCCGATAAGGGGGTTCGTTTCTCACCATACGGATATGTGGATGTTGAAAACAATCTTGTATTCACTGCAGAAGAAGTGAAAAAGCTGGCTGCCGACTCTAAGACATATCTTTGGGGACATTACGACGGCTCGGGTGAGCCTATAACACTCAACTTTTCTGACTACTATAAGCAGTTCATCTATGATGCAGACTTTGTAAATGCCGAGCAAGTAGCTTACAACAAAGCCCTAGGCCATGGAAATACCCTGAACAACAGCTTCGAGGTTTACAAAAATTCGATCATCGTCGAATATCACTTTTCCGGCTTTGATTCCCAATACGAAGGCATAGACTGGAGAAGCCTCCGACTCGTATTTGAAAAGAAGGATGATATCTGGTATCTGGTAGGAATCATTCATGATCAGTGGACAATTTAATATTTTTTCTATGTTCCAAATTAATATCCAATGATCCTTACATAGAATGCCCTATTCCATGATTATCAGCAATAATTTATTGTTTTTTTAACTTCAATAGATCGCGGATCTCTTCCAGAAGTTTAACTTCTGGAGATGGTTCCGGTGAAGCAGGTGGCGCTTCTTGTTCTTTCTCTTGTTCTTTCTTTTTGGCTAATGAAAAAAGTTTAATGAACAAAAAAATTGACATAGAAATTATTATAAAATCTACGATTGCTTGTAAGAATGAGCCATAAAGAACAGCCACTTCCGGGATATCGCCACTGGCTGGTTTGATAACATATTTTAAATCCGCAATGTTTATCCCACTTAAAATAACCCCAAAAACAGGCATAAGTATGTCATTAACTAAAGATGAAACGATTTTGCCAAACGCTCCGCCAATGATGACGCCAATTGCAAGGTCAATAACATTACCTCTCATTGCAAATTCCTTAAATTCTTTCAGCATCCTTTATCCCTCTTTCACATCAATATTTAACTTACTACAGACGGAAGTGCTAATAATTTTTTTTAAAATTACGTTCAAGTCCTTACACGCTTATATTTACTTTAACAATATCAGAACTTACTCAAGATGACAATAATTTCCTATATACTCACCCTTTGGCCACTGGAGTGACCGGCTGGGACGAAAACCGGTTATGCTCTTTGGGTTGTTAACGGACATGATAAAATCCTCATAAACGGTCACGAAAAACCCACACAAATGGCCATAAAATAAAGGAAAAAAAAACTCGCCCCCTTGAATATCTCATTTATCGGCAAATAACTGAGAGAGGGAGCGAGTAAAATTGACAGGAGTGTAGGAAATTGTGAAAATTCAAGAATTAAAACAAGCCGGTCTCTACAAAA